>NZ_JBQFQF010000017.1:0-77766 GCF_056536745.1 Ruegeria sp. CJ2 | reverse complement strand
GTCACACCCAACATGCGTCCCCGTCAAAGACAAATGCTCCCGCAAAAATCCAGACAATAACGTCCGACCCTCAACCTCACCGCTCACAGATAAACCGTTCACAGTCATCGAAATCTTCATTAGATTCTCCTCCCTGAAATACTTAGCTCACCCACCAATCAGGCGCTTGAGCCATCCTTTTTTCTCTTCTGGTTGCGCGTCTGCCTGAGCCGGCTCAGGCGCCGCCGCGGGCTGCGGCGCGGCATCGGCAGCTTCGGCCTGAGGCTCTTCCTCAACCGCATTCTGGAAATTCTCAAAGAACTGATCGGCCATTTTCTTGGCCACACCATCAATGACACGCCCGCCCAACTGCGCGAGCTTGCCGCCCACACGCGCATCGACATTGTAGGCCAGCAAGGTGCCCTCAGCTACGTCGGACAGGGTCACATCCGCAGCACCTTTGGCGAACCCGGCGGCACCCCCCTTGCCTTCACCCGACAGCTTGACGCTTTCCTGATCAACCATGTCAGACAGGGTCACGTCCCCTTTGAAGGTCGCTTTCACCGGCCCGACTTTCTGCACCACCGTGGCAGCAAAGCCCTCTTCGGCCGTTCCCGACATTTCTTTGCAGCCAGGGACACATTCGCGCAGAACATCCGCCGACAGCAAAGCCTCCCAGACCTTGGAACGTGGGGCCGCAATGACGCGGCTGTCATGTAACTCCATCTCACTCCCTCCAAAAATTTTCGTTAAGCTACGCCGTGATCCATGCGGTGCCTATAAGACCTTGGGAGTAGTCAACGAAGTTCCGGCGGGGTGTGCGGTTTTACGACTTTCCGCCAGTAGGCGCCCTTCCATTCACTTGCTAGGCTTTGTTAGATTGGGGCAACTTTTGCAAAGGCCATTTCCCATGCTTGCAAATGCCGTTGGGCAGAATGATTTTGAAATCGTGTTGATCATCGACGATCATCCTTTGTTTTGCGATGCTCTCTCGATGACGTTGCAGAGCGTTGCACATATCGGCGACGTGCGTACGGCCGACAGGCTTGAGCATGCGCTGGAGCTTGTCAAAGGTGGCTTGAAGCCGGACGCGATATTGCTGGATCTCAACTTGCCGGACGTTGACGGATTGGACGGTTTGATACGCCTCAGAGCGGTAGCGGATGCGCCTGTTATTGTTGTGTCGTCCATGACCGACAACAGGGTGATCAGCCAAGTGATTCACTCCGGTGCGTCGGGTTATGTTCCAAAACACAGCCAACGGGACGTTTTCCGAACCGCATTCGAGACAGTACATGCAGGAAATGTGTTCTTGCCCGAAGGGTGTGTGCTGATTGATCCGGACGACGAGGATGAACAAAGCGACGCCGTCGGCCGTCTGGCGACGCTGACCAACCAGCAATCGCGTATCCTGCAACTGATTTGTGAGGGCAAGTTGAACAAGCAGATTGCTTACGACCTCTCTATCGCTGAGACCACCGTCAAGGCACATGTTACTGCGATTATGCGGAAACTGGGTGTTCAAAGCCGAACCCAGGCGGTTCTGATTGCCAAGAAAGCCTCTTTTGCCAGCGTCTTGCAAGAGCAGGGCTAACCGTAATACCTTCAAATCTCGTCGTGGTTTAGGGAGGAGGCCCGATGGACCAAGCAGTCGGGTGGGCGGCGACCCATACCCGTGAGCCAGGAATCGTCAAAACGGCATTTGTGAACTATGACACAGATAATGCGATCGCGCAGCTTGCGTCCGCGCTTGGGGAAGGTGAGCACGCGCTTGTTATTCTGTTCGTAACGTCGAAAGCAGATGCAGCCTCTGTCATTGCCGAGGCTGCCGCGACTTTTGCGCCGGCGCCTGTGGTCGGTTGCACAACTGCGGGTGAGCTGGCAGGGCAAGGCTATACTGAGGACCAGATTGTTGCGATCGGGTTACCAGCCTCTCATTTCGCGACAAGAACGATCTTGGTACCTGATCTCAACGCGTTTTCCGCGCAGGACATCATTCATGAGATGATCCGAAACAGAAATGAGATGACGGAAGCGGACCCCGACTGGCATCATGAATTTACATTTCTGCTGATTGACGGACTGTCTACCCAGGAAGACGCCCTGACGTCCGAGTTGGCCGTGGGATTGGGGCCAGTGCCACTGTTTGGCGGGTCGGCCGGAGATGGGACGCGATTTAGCAACACGTTCGTTCTGCACAACGGTCTGGCACAAGAAAACGCCGCCGTTTTAACCCAGGTGCGCACGTGCTGTCCGATCAAGGTATTTAAGACGGATCACCTTGTGCCCACGGCGCAGCGCATGGTGGTTACCGAAGCTGACCCGGCCAATCGCATCGTTCGTGAAATCAATGCGGAACCGGCTGCCCGTGAATATGCAAGGATATTGGGAAAAGACCCTGAACAGTTGAACACCTTTACGTTCGCGGCACACCCCGTCGTCGTTCAGATTGGCGGCCAGCACCACGTGCGGGCCATTCAACGCGTCGATGGTAACGGTGATCTGGTATTCTTTTCGGCCATTGACGAGGGGCTTGTTCTGACGATGGCCGAGCCCATGAATATGGCAACCCATCTTGAGCAAGAACTTGGGGCATTGACGCAAAATGAACAGCCCGATGCGATACTTGGGTGCGATTGCATCCTGCGCAGGCTTGAGGCGCAGGAAAAGCAGATGACGGGCAGCTTGTCCAAAATCCTGTCGGACAACCGCGTGGTCGGGTTTTCCACCTATGGCGAACAATTCAATTCGATTCATGTGAACCAAACTCTGACCGGGGTGGCCATTTATCCGCCGGAAGAGGCTGCGCATGATTGAAACCCTGATCAATCCGCACGATCCGCTGGATCGCCAGAACGAAAAGCTTCTTAAGATTGCTGCGGCATTGATGCGGAGGGTCGAGGAATCCACCGATGCATCCGGCGCCGCCTACGCACAGTTTCAGCGCGCGGCCACGCTCGAGCAGGAAGTCCGGGCGCGAACCCTGGACCTGGAACGTGCTTTGGAGTTGTTGAACGAGTCCAATGCGCGGCTTGCGGAGGCAAATCAGGAAACAGAAGCTGCGCGCGCCGACCTTGCCAACGCAATCGAGACAGTTCAGGAAGGGTTTGCGCTGTTTAACCTCGACGAGGAGCTCGTACTGTGTAACAGCCGTTTCGGTATGCATATGCCCGACATTCAGGGCCAGCTGTTGCCGGGCCTGCATTTCACGCAATATGTTGAATTGGTGAGCAATTCCAAGTTCCTGTCGCTGCCCGAAGCGGTCTCTCCGCAGGATTGGGCGCACCGTCGCATGTCGCGCCACGCGGATGACCACGTCGTCTTTAACGTGCGTCTCAACGGCAACCGATGGACTCAGGTTTCCGAACATCGCACACCGGATGGCGGAACCGTTATCCTGCAGACTGACGTCACGGATATCATGCGGATCGAGCGGCAGGAGAGGGACCGGATCCTGGACGATAAGGCCAGCCTGATCCGAGCAACGCTGGAGCATATTGATCAGGGCGTCTGTATCTTTGACAGCAAGCTACGTCTGATCGGATGGAACAATCGTGCCAGTGAATTGCTGGCGATACCCAATGCCCAGTTCCAGATGGGGGCTCAGTTCAAAACCCTGTTCGACCGGTTGAGCGCGACAATCAGATTTGCAGATGGAGTTAGCGCAGGCGACCTTCTGGCGTGGGTGGACCGCGAGACGGAACGACCACCCCTCAAATTTCAGATGCATTCTGGGCGCTTCAAGATCCTGTCCGTTTTTGCTCAGGAAATGCCGGATCGAGGGTTCGTGATATCGTTCACGGATGTAACGGCGGAACACAGATCAGC
Source organism: Ruegeria sp. CJ2 (assembly GCF_056536745.1). Classification (NCBI taxonomy): domain Bacteria; kingdom Pseudomonadati; phylum Pseudomonadota; class Alphaproteobacteria; order Rhodobacterales; family Roseobacteraceae; genus Ruegeria; species Ruegeria sp. CJ2. The sequence goes on along the minus strand of NZ_JBQFQF010000017.1, from coordinate 73,959 downwards.
CCAGGCTTTGTACGAGGCGAAGGAGTTGCTTGAGCAACGGGTGGCTTCGCGAACCGAGGAACTTGCCGATGCTTTGAACGAAGCAGAGCGGGCAAATGCGTCAAAATCGCGGTTTGTCGCGGCAGCCAGCCACGATTTGTTGCAACCTTTGTCCGCGGCGAAACTGTATGTAGCCACACTTGGCAGCGGGTTGAGCGAAGATGTTGCCCAGAGCGTCGCCGCCAAAGCCGAAAGCGCATTAAGTAGTGTGGAACACATCCTTGAGGCTTTGCTGGATATCTCAAAGTTGGATTCCGGGCGCGCTTCGGTCCACCTGTCTACGCTTTCGGTCGACGACATTTTCTCACAGCTCGAAGATTCTTTCAGACCCGTCGCTCAGGCCAAGGGGTTGGAGTTGCGTTGTGTGCATACCGATGCGCGTGTTCGAAGTGACGCCAGCTATCTTCGGCGTGTTCTTCAGAACCTGCTGTCGAATGCAATCCGGTACACCGAGAAAGGAAGGGTGGTGATCGGTGTGCGTCGTCGTCAAACATCCATCGCGATCGAGGTTTGGGATACGGGTATCGGTATCCCCGCCGACCAACGCGATATCGTCTTTCAGGAATTTCAACGGCTGGATTCCGACGCGAGTGCCGCCGAAGGGATGGGGCTGGGCCTCGCCATCGTCGAACGGGCCTGCGGGTTGCTGAAACACCCTATCAAGTTGTCCTCACAGGTTGGGAAAGGCACCGTGTTTTCGGTTGAGGTCCCACTGGCAACCTCAGAAAGTACCGCGCCAGATACGTCGGCCAACAAGCAGGAAACAGACGCCAAGACACTGGCCAGCACCGTTACATTGCTGATCGAGAATGATGAGAACCTGCGCGGTGCGCTGACGATGACAATGGAGTCCTGGGGCGTTCAGGTCCTTGAATGCGCAAGCGAACAACAGGCGGCCAGTCTTCTGCGAGAGATCGGTATTTTGCCGGACATCATCGTAGCCGATTATCAGTTGGACCATGATTTGAAGGGCACAGATGCCGTCCACGCTCTGATTGAAGAGTTCGGGCAGTTGCCCGCGTGCATTATCTCGGCCAACAGATCAGCGGACTTGACCCGCATATGTAAAGCGGATGGGTATTCCTTACTGCACAAACCGATTGATGCCCAAAGCCTGAAATCGGTTCTTGAAGCTTCTATGGACAAAATTTGAGCAATATCTGATTGTGGCTAAATTTGCGCAGAAGGGAAGGTGCGTTAATTTATGTAGGACTTTCCAATTCGCGCTTGCGTTCACATTGGTTGACCCAAAAGGATTCATCTATCATCCTGATCTGACATTGATTTCCATACTGTGTTCATTCCCAAAATTGTTCTGATTAGGGTCAGCCATATGCAAGAAACCGCGCAGAAACAGTATTTGGTGGACACGCATCGCTCACGCGACCCGGAACAGACATTGGGTATAGTCAAGCCCTACCTAAAGGAAATGGGGATCACCCGAATTGCCAATTTGACCGGACTGGACAGGGTTGGGCTTCCTACCGTGATGGTTTCGCGCCCTAACTCGCGCTCTGTTGCAGTTTCGCTGGGAAAGGGGTTGTCGCTGGAGGCTGCGCAAGCTTCAGGCGTTATGGAAGCTATCGAGTCCTGGCATGCCGAGCGATTGCAATTGCCACAGCGTCTGGCGCGATATTCCGATTTGTGCGTGGACGAATTTGTTGTCGATGTTCAATGCCTTCCGCGCGTCTCGGGTGGAAAATTTGACGCGGAACGCAATATGTTATGGGTTCAGGGGCAAGAGTTGAACGGCAAGCTCAACTGTTGGGTTCCTTTGGAAATGGTTGATACGGATTACACCGCGCCACCCAGCGCCGGGCAAGGTGCGTTCCCGAGGACAACGAATGGGTTAGCGTCGGGCAACAACGTAACCGAAGCGACTTGTCACGCAATTTGCGAATTGATCGAACGCGATGCGACGACACTTTGGCATCACAAACCTGCGGAAAACCGACTGGATCACGAAACGATTGATGACGAACGCTGCATCAGCGCCCTTGGAATGTTCACCGCCGCAGGGTTGGACGTCGGGATATGGAATACGACGTCAGATATCGGGATCGCGAGTTTCCGTTGTATGATCTGTGAAGCCGGTGCGCAGAATGGCCATATTGGGATTGGTGACGGGTGCCATCCAGACAAGTCCATTGCCCTTTTGCGCGCCTTGACCGAGGCCGCGCAAACAAGGCTGACATATATTTCGGGTGCAAGGGACGATCTGGACCCGGCCGAGTTTACGGATCAGGCCCAGTCGGATCGCAGCCAATATGTGCGCGATATTATCGAGCGCGCTGAACCAAGTCAGGTGTTCTCGGACTGTCCGACTTATGCCACCGGATCATTTGACGAAGACCTGATGTTAATTCTTCGGCAACTGGGGTCTGTTGGCCTTTCACAGGCTGTTTGCGTTGACCTTTCGCGCCCTGAATTCGATATCGCAGTCGTTCGTGCGGTCGTGCCGGGGCTTGAGGCACCGCACGACGACCCAGACTATATCCCCGGCGCAAGAGCCCTGGCTGTCATGGAAGACAGTGTATGAGTATAGCCGTCTTTGTAGGCCCTACCCTGCCCCGGAATGCGCTGGATGAGTTTCCCGAGGCCAGAATTTTGCCCCCTGTCCGCCAAGGCGACGTCTATCGGGTCGCCAAAGACCGCCCACGCGCCATTGGTATTATTGATGGGTATTTCGAAGGCGTCCCCTCGGTCTGGCACAAAGAAATCCTTTGGGCGCTGGAACAGGGAATTCCGGTGTTTGGCAGTGCCAGCATGGGCGCTCTGAGGGCGGCCGAGCTTGCTGATTTCGGGATGATCGGAGTTGGCCAGATTTTCGAGGACTATTACGCAGGTGTTTTGAAGGATGACGACGAGGTCGCGGTCGTTCATAGCCCCGCAGAGCTTGGATACCAGCCCCTGAGCACACCCATGGTTTCAGTCCGCGCCACGGTTTCCCGGGCCGAAGCCTCTGGGGTCATCAAACCCGCAACTGCCGCAAAAATTATCGGCGCGGCCAAGTCCATTCATTACCGGGACCGAAGTTGGCCTGATATCGAGAACGTCGTTAAGGGGCCCGCCAGTATCAAAAAATTTTTTAAATGGCTGCCAGAAGGTCAGGTCGACGCCAAAGCGGATGACGCCAGAGCCATGCTGAAAAAGATGTCCGACTACCTGCGTGATCCCCCTGCCCCGCAGAACTCAACCCTGCGCGCCGAACGGACATTGGTCTGGAAAACCTTGCGCGCGCGTGTTGATGCCGAAGCCACCGAAGGCGACGCGGTGATTGATGAATTGCGCCTGACGCCAGAGCTGTATTTTGAACTGCGCACCCGCGCAATTCTCAGACTGCTGGCGCAGGAGGAGGCTGATCGGGTCGAACTCAGCCCCGATCGCGAGGTTTTGCTCAGGCACATGTCGGATCATCGCAGCAGTACCGGGCTTACCCGCAAGGCTGACTTGATGCAGTGGCTGCGCACCAACGACCTGAACCCGGACCTGTATGAAGCGATGCTAACCGGCGCCGCACAGATAGATGCGGTGACCGAAGCCCGCAGCACCCGGCTGAATGCCCCCCTGCTGACCGAGCTAAAGCGCAGCGGGCGCTACGCGGATTTACGTGACCGTGCCGCCCAAAAGACCCGACTGGCCGTCGCCCCTGATCGTAGGGACAGCGCGGACCGGTTGCATATGCTCATCTGGTTTTTTGAAACAAACCTTGACCGGGATGTGCCAGATGATCTTGAATCCTACGCAGTTTCGCTTGGATTGTCCGGGCGGGATGCACTTTACGATTTGATAGAAGCAGAGTTTTTGTATTGCCATAGTGATACCGGGCCAACGGCCTCAGACCGTTAAGGGGTCGTCGACCGGACACAGGAGGGCGCTTGATGGATTTGCCAGACTACAGCGACGCCGAAGAACCCGGCACCCGGTTTTTGCTGTTTCCCCAATCTCCGTTTCTGGAACCGGATGCCCAACTGGAATTGGTCGAGATTTCGGCCCCCCAGGGCAGCATCGGACCGGGTCCATCTGGGCCAAGGATGTATACGGTCAACCCGGTTGGTAAGACGACACCATATGGCGCCATTGTCCCCGGACCGAATGGGCCGGGCATGTACCTGCCGCCGTGGGACGGATATTTTCACCCCCCGGCCATGCCGGACGAATTTGGAAACTTCATCCATATTGACCCCACGGACCCGGCATTTGAGGCGGCGCATCTATTTGGGTCGGCTCATTTCACCATGGATGTCTGGCAAGGGTATTTCGATCGCCCCATACCGTGGCATTTCGCACAAGATTTCGATCGGCTGGAACTGTCGCTTCTGCCCAGTTTGGATAATGCACATATCGGCTGGGGGTTCCTGGAAACCGGTGGCACGCGAGAGCATGGGGACGAGTATCGCCCTTATAGCCTGAACTTCGACGTTGTCGCTCATGAAATCGGTCACGCAATCATCTACAGCGTGATCGGGATGCCCACCGATGGTGATGCCGGGGGCGAGTATTACGGGTTCCATGAATCTGCTGCGGACATGGTTGCGCTTCTTGCGTCCTTGCATTTTGGATCGGTCGTGGACACGTTGCTGAAGAACACGCGGGGCAACCTTTACACGTTAAATCGGCTGAACCGTTTTGCGGAACTGTCCGAAAATGCTCAGATACGGACGGCCGCCAATAACCGGTCTCTGTCTGAATTTGCGTCTGGCTGGTCCAGTGAGCATGACCTGTCTGAGCCATTGACCGGTGCCATGTTCGATATCTTCGTGGATATCTACCATGAACGGTTGCTGCTGCACGGCCTGATTACGCCCGAAGAAGAGGACCTATCTGATCAATTGGAAGATTCCTCTGACTACAGCGCCGTGATGCAGGATATTTTCGATACTCGTTACGCTGAAAACCCCGATGGGTTTCGTATCGCGCTGCTTGAGGCGCGGGATTTTCTGGGCACTTATCTTGCAGATGCATGGGAACGGCTGGACGCTGATATGCTCAGCTACTTCGGGGTCGAAAAAGCATTGCTGGCCGTGGATCAGGAAATCACCGGCGGTGCCTTTCAACGCATCATTCAGGGTAACTTCCGAATGCGTGATATTGGCGTGACAACCGCAGGGCCGCAGTTGCCTGACCCGGACGAAGACAGCCACGCGCATTCCGTCCGCACGCAAGTTCCCGGATAACGGTCAAAAATCCTTTATTTTGAAGTGGTTTTATGGCATGCAAACGTGGGATGATTATTGGAAATAATTTTCTCGAACTATGCGTTCGGGTTCAATTCAGGGGGAAAGATGCGGGCCTAAGCTCTGTCTACCCCACAATTGGGAGAAAATATTATGTCTGAATCCTTGCTTAGTTTTTCCGAAGTGTTGTTGTTTGGGCGTTTATTGAACGACTTGAAGGTCGCGAAGTCCAAAGCTGCGGCCCCAGATAAAACAGTCCGGCTTGTTGCTGCGAAAAAGGTGAAGGTGAACAAGAATATCTCCATCGTAGATGGCACGATCGACGGTGAAGAGGTGGCGGCTGGAAACTTAGTTCTGGTTACCGGAAATCGTCCTAAAAAGAATGGTATTTACCAAGTAACAGTAGATGGCGAGAACTATCAGCTGGACAGCCAAGAGAGGATTGAAGAAGACGCGCTGGTGAAGGTCACGGACGGGGACCAATACGAAGACAGCTTCTGGCAGCAGACGCTGCCCACCCCGGCGGGTTTCGAAAAGCAAGAGTTCATTTTCCGCAAGGAACTGTCCGAAAAAATCGGCGCGAACAAGCAACTCAAGGATCAGTACGGAAAAGACTCCCGATTGGCGCGGATCTACGGCTTCTCGTTCGAAGGCACGTATTATGAGCTGCCCGAACCCACGATTTTCTTGGTCCATGGAAAAGGCGAAAGCCCGACCGATGGAAACCGGCCCGGTGGCCTGGCATCCCGCGCTCCGAGTGATCCATCCCTGTCTGGTGTTGCTTCGGCTGACTATCAAATCTCGGACGACATCAGGGTCTGGGATTACGACAAGGCTGATTACACGATCCGTATGGACGTGATGACCGGCCAATTCGAGCAAGTCCTTCTGGACATTTATTTCGGTTTTGACAGCCCGGCGATCAGCGGGGCCAAGGTATCAGGCGCGAAAGTCAGCGGTGCCAAGGTGAGTGGCGCAAAGGTTAGCGGAGCCAAGGTGAGCGGCGCGAAAGTCAGTGGCGCAAAGGTGCGCGGCGGCGACTAAGTTCGGGCCGATATCTACAGAAGAGGGGCGCGTCAGACACGTGCCCTTTTTCTTTGGCTATCAGAATCCGGCTTTCTTTAAGCCTTCAACGAAATGCTGGGTGTCCTCTTCCAACCGATCCGGCTGTACCGTGGCCCATCGTTTCAGCGAGAAATTGGGATGTGCGGCGCGGTGCTTGTCAGTGATCTGACGGGCGAGGTCCGTTTTCCCCAACTGTGCGTAGCTTGCAGCCAGCATACGCTGGCCCTCTGTTGGGTTGTTCATCTTGTTGACGGTTTCAATCACATCCTCATAGCGTCTGAGGTTGTAATAGGCTCCGCCCAAGTGCCACAGATACTGATCCGGGAAGTAGGGGTTCAGCCTCATCGCCTGCTGGATATGCGTGATCGCCGTTTCGTTGTCGCCGTAATGCGCCAACGCATCGGCAAAATCCGAATGCATATCAGCGTCATTCGGGTTCAATGCCAAAGCGCGTTGATAAGACTGAATCGCGGCGTCATGTTCCTTGCGGTACAGGTGGACATAGCCCAATTCGCCAAATCCACGGGCGTCCGTAGGATCCAGTTCGATCGCACGCTGAGCAAGTGACAGTGCCTTGTCCAAGGCCGAGGACGGGTCTTCGGCCCAGGAATACCGCCAGTCGATGTTCAGAGTCCGCGATAACGCCGCAGCCGCCCTTGCATATCGCCCGTCCCGTTCCAGCGCGGATTGATAGAAATCCTGCGCCTTGCGATTGTCGTTCCGCGTATACTTGAAGATGTGATGCTGGCCCTGCAAAACCGAGCCATACGCCTCAAGGTCGGTCGGCACAGTCTGAATCAAGCGTTGCTTTTCATGGGATTCTATCATCACGGCAGTGGCAGCAACGATGCATTCCGTAACTTCGTCGAGAATGTCAAAGATGTCGTCGATTTTTCGATCGAACCGTTCACCCCAAATGGTGCGCTCGGTGTTGGCGTCCACAAGTTCTGCGGTAATCCGAATCCGACTTGCAGATCGCCGCACGCTGCCACGGGCGATGTAGCGCACATTCAGCCGCTGGGCCGCCTCTTTCGGCGGCATGGCCTGCGCCTTGAAGAAAAACGAGGAGTTCCGGGCGATGATGAACAGGTTCCGAAACTTCGAAAGGTTCATGATAATGTCGTCGGTTAGCCCTTCGGCGATCCAGTTGTCGGACTCGTCCCCGTTGCTGCTGCTGAAAGGCAGGACGGCCACTGACGGCGTATCCGGACGTCCCAGAATATCCACCGACAGGTCCGGTCGCATCGTTCCGGCCATGGTTGCACCCGCAACCTCGCTTCTGACGCAATAGGTTGAGATGGGCGAGACGATGTTCTTGAGTTGCTTCGGGCCCAGAAACTCATACCCATATCGCAGGCGATTGCACACCTGGTCGTATACGGCCGAGCTGACATAAACACGTTCTGGTTCAGCTATTTCCTGAAGCCGCGCGGCGATGTTCACATTATCGCCATGTATCCCGCGCTCGTCGATCAGGATTTCGCCAAGATGAACGCCCGCGCGAAATTTGATTCGCTGATTCTCGGCAAGCGTGTGATTGTGCTCACTCGCGATCTGGTGCAGTTCCACCCCGAATTCCACCGCACTAGTGGCGGTTTCAAACAGTGCCAGTATGCCGTCACCGCGCACTTCGATCACGCGGCCATTGTATTTTGCGCACGTGACCTCAAGCTTGGAAAGCAATGATTTCAAGGCGTTATACGTGTCCATTTCATTCTCGCTCATCAAGCGAGAATACCCGACAACGTCGGCGAACAGCACAGCCCCGAGCTTTTGCGTGATAGGAACGTTCAGATTGTTGGTGTCCACTGGCGTTTCTCGTTTCGTAGGTTCTTCGCGAACCTCTTGTTCAACATATACTTTATTTCAGTTATTTCGACCGCATGTGTCCTTGGTTGCCCTGGCTAGGAGTTTGCACTCTGAGGAGGCCATGACCAAGCGCCGGGTGCGCTTGTTCCGAAGGTCACGACTATGTCGTCTCTCAACTCCCGCGCAAGCACCTCTCGGTGTTTCATCCAATCTTGATTGAGAACTCCTACCACGATCATGTCGTGGTATTTACCGTCCGCGAACCATGCCTGCCGCATGGTCCCTTCGATCTGGCATCCGACCTTGGCCACCAAGTCCCGGCTGCTTTGGTTGTCGACACGGTAATAGGATGTAAGACGGTTCAAACCCAACTGACGAAATGCAAAATCAATCAGCAGGGCTGTTGCGCGCAGCCCAATTCCAAGGCGGCGGGCCTTCTTGTCCACAAACATTGCAATGACCGCGTCACGATTGACGTTTGATATCGCTTCGATGCCAGCCATCCCAAGGGCTTTGCCATCGCTGGATTCCACCATGAACCAGCACTTGCAGCCATTGTCAGATGAAAAGGCATCCTTCCAGCTCTCTTCCGTTTGAGACTGGTTAAGGGGGACGCGCGATGTCCGGTCAAACAGCGCCAAATCTTCCACGTCCTGAAACCAAGGTGCGATGACCTCGAGATCCGACTTTTCAAATGGGCGCAGCCTGAATGTTTTTGTCGTCTTGTCCTGCACTGAAAAAACCTTTGAATAGAATACAAAAAATGACTCTGGCGACAGTAGCACAAATATTCGGCAAATACGAAGGCAGAAACAAGTGACAGGTGTAATGCCCTTAAATACTTAGAATATCAAGATGATACTATGCCTGCCCGTTGTCCATGGCATGTTTAGGCGTTGCATCGCCTCAGACAGCTCACTTTCCGCAGCAACCCGACAAATGGCTCCCAAACGGCAAACTAGTGAGACCAGGATCGTCGGAAATTGTGCGGGGAAATCTTGTATCTGCTCCGAAAATGGACCGACAGCCTGTCGGCACTGGAAAACCCGGACGCAAAGGCAATTTCGGACACGCTGAGGTCCGTCTCATTCAGCAACGCAAAAGCGCGATCCAGCCTGAGATCATTGTAGAACCGACCCGGTGACATTTTGGTATGCTGCCTGAAAAGCCGCTCCATATGGCGGCGTGACAGTGATGCTTGTTCCGCGACGGCCTCGAGGCTGAGTGGTGTTTCTATGTTGCGACGCATAATCTGCACGGCTTCGATCAGCTTGGCATTTCGGGTGCCCAGCAATGGTGAAACAGGCGAGACCTGTTTGCTGTCGCTTTCCCCCAACCGGCGGTGCAGGCACATTTCCGAGACATTGATGGCCAACGTGTTTCCAAACAGCTCTTCGATGACTTCCAGCATCATATCCGTGCTGGCGTGACCACCGCCACAGGTGCGCAACTTGCCGTCGATCTCATATAGGTTCTGCGTCGGCTCCATGGTTCCAAAATTCTCGCAAAAGCCGGGGCGGTTTTCCCAATGGACGGTAAAGCGTCTGTCCCCAATCAGACCGGCCTTTGCCAAGGCAAAGGCGCCGGTGCATATCCCGCCAAAATCACACCCATGCGCCTTTTGGCGACGTATCCAGTTCAAAACGGACATATCGAAAGAAGACATGGGCTCGGTCCCGGCGCATACAAAAGTGTAGGCCCCCGGTTCCAGGTCCCGCATCGGGTGGTCGGCCTGAATCCGTATCCCGTTCGAGCAGGTTACAGGGTCTCCGTCCGGTGACAGCACGTACCACTCAAACAGTTGTTTTCTTGCCAGTTGGTTCGAAATGCGCAGCGGTTCGATTGCGGCGCTGAACGCCAGCATTGTCGTGTTGGGCAGCAGCAGAAAGTAGAATGTTTTTGGCGGCCCGTCATAGGGTACGTCTACCGAAATTGCACCTTTGGGCAAAAATCGCTGGCTACTCATTTTTCCCTCCGCATTTCGGGCCGAGTTTGGCATCGTTTGTCACACAAGGCACTGGCATTGCAGCAAGCGATCGCAATGTCGCTCAAGGCTATTGGATATTGGGGTTTCCTTTCGTATTTTGGATACAAAGTGGAAATGCCAGAGACAATCCCAATGCCAAAAACCCGCGCGATTCATCGCCAAAGTTTGCCTGATGTCATCACAAACGACCTGCGTGAGCGTATCCTGAGCGGAGAGATGGTGGAAGGTGAAACCATTCGGCAAGAAGCGTTGGCGGAGGAATATGACGTATCCCGCATGCCGATACGTGAGGCGCTCAAACGGCTGGATGCCGAGGGTCTTGTTCAACTGACCAATAATCGTGGGGCCTCTGTAACGACCCATTCCCTTTCGGAAATCGGAGAGATTTTCGATCTCAGAATCCTGTTGGAAGTCGACCTTTTCAAACGGGCGATCCCACTGATGACAGAGGCTGATTTTGCCACCTGCGAAGAGTTGCTGAGAAAAATGGAAAAGTCCTACGAAGTGTATGATGTCGGGCGATGGGGCAGCCTGAACTACGAATATCACACAGCGCTATATGCCGCGGCAGAGCGCGGGATCACCAACGAAATCCTGCAACGGGTCAATTTGCAATCTGATCGCTACGTGCGGATGCACCTGAGTGTGATGGAACAACGAGAGCCGGCCAAGGCTGATCACCGCCAGTTGTTGGCGCTGGCCCGGTCGCGCAATGTGGAGGCTGCTTGCGAGCTGCTGACCAACCACATCCAGCGCACCAAGGAACAGTTGTTGGCAATGGTCATCGCGACCCGCAAGGCTGAAAGTTAGACTGAGTTTTCAGTCAATAGGATGCAGGCGGGCCACTTGATGCGCAGCGCCGTTCATTCGTCAAACGTCAGCGACCTATGATTGTAAGATCTTTGGGAAAGCTGGTCAGCGACCGGCAGCCACCCTCGGTCACAAGAACATCATCTTCGATCCGAACGCCAAAATTGCCCAGATCATACAGGCCCGGCTCGTTGGTCCAAACCATGCCCGGCAGGATTTTCTGGTGGTTGCCGCGCATGATATACGGCGCTTCATGCACGTCACGCCCCAGACCATGGCCCGTCTTGGTCCGTATTCGGTCTGCAAAGGGCGAAGACTCGAGCACACTGGTCACGGCGTCGTCGATGTCATGGGCGCTCGCGCCGGGACGACAGACCTTGAACCCTTCGAGGTTCGCGCGAAGGACTGTATCGTAAACCGCCCTGCCCTCGTCCGAGACCTCACTAACGAAGAATGTACGCGTGATATCCGCCGCAAACCCATGTTTGCGTGCGCCAAAGTCAAAGAGCAGCGCATCGCCGGGTTTGATCTGATAATCCGATCGAGCTTTGCCATGCGGTTGTGCCGAGTTGTCCCCGGCAGCGACAATCGGCGCAAAAGCCAGCGACGCCGCGCCTTCAGCAAACAGCGCCTGGATTAATGCCTGTTCGATCTGTTTTTCGGTTTGCCCGACGCGAACCGTGGAAATCACACGTTCCAGCGCGCGTTCCGAGATATCTATCGCGGCCTGCAACGCGGCAATATCGGCGTCGGTCTTGATGATCCGCAAACCGGAAATCTCGCGCTCGGCGTCCACGATCTGCAAGTCGGGCATCGCATTGGTCAGGGCCTTGGACACGAAAACCCGCATCACCTGCCCTTCAACAGCAAGCGAGCTCAGGGGCATATGTGCGGCCAAAGCAGCAAAGGCACTGTCATACCCCGTTTGGTCCATCCAGTCGAAAACGGCCCCCTCAAAACCGACCAATTCCCACGTACCCAGTTCCAGATTGGGCACAATCGCGGCAGGCGCGCCGTCAGCCGGGATTACGACCACAAAGGGCCGTTCGTGGCTCATGAAAGGTTTCCCCAATGCACGGGTAAAATTCGGGCCCGGCACAAGTGCGACGGCATCTACTGACATGTCCTTTGCCAGCTTACTATATTCGGACAAATCCGGCATGCAGGCCGACCTCCCAAGTTAGTTGAGCAGAGCTGCCGCTTCAGACAGATCATGCCGTTGAATGGCAGTTTATGTGACACTTACACCATGGAAGATGAAACTGCCCAGAGGGTTTACCTTGCAACCGTGCCTCACGCTTCGAATTAGCACGCAAACATCAAAGGGCGCGATCGTGATTCAAAGCACCTGATTGATCTGAACAATCAGGGTTGCCTTTGGCCGCCATCGGAGTTGCACAATAATTAGGCGCATGAATTGGGTTTGACGCGCATTTGGCCAGTATGGATTTACATCCATTGGTCGCGGTTTTTTACTTCCAAGCAATGAAAGAACGAATTGTCCGCCCTTCCCCATGACAGCTTCCCCATTATTGCTGGTTTTCTCCGATCTCGACGGGACGCTGCTGGATCATCACACCTATAGTTGGACGGCTGCAAAGCCCGGTCTTCAACGCTTGTCCGAGATTGGCGCAGGTCTTGTATTGGCCAGCAGCAAAACGGCGGCAGAGATCGCTCCGCTGCAGCAAGAGCTAGACATTAAGCACATGCCTGCAATTGTCGAGAATGGTGCGGGTGTCCTGTGGCCCGACGCGCCCGATATGGAGGGCGACAGCTACCATGACTTGCACATCGCGCTTTCGCAACTGCGCAAGGGATTTGTCGGTTTCGGCGATATGTCCGATCAGGAGGTGTCCGACGCGACGGGTCTCAATCTCGACCAAGCTGCCCGTGCACGGATGCGCAAGTTCAGCGAACCGGGGCTGTGGACAGGCACCGAAGCCGAGTTGGAACACTTCGTCGCAGACGCGCGGACCATTGGCCTCTTTGCCCGCAGCGGGGGGCGGTTTCTGACATTGTCCTTCGGGAAAACAAAGGCGGACGCCCTAAGAGAAGTTGTTCAGCTGCTAAAACCAAGCCGATCAATCGCCTTGGGTGACGCGCCAAATGACATCGAAATGCTAATGGCTGCGGATCAAGGTGTAGTGGTTGCAAACCCCGATGGCCCGGGCATTCCATCTTTTCCGCCGCATATTGAACCACACATATTCAGGACACACCGCAGCGGTCCCCAAGGTTGGTCGGATGCGATCCTGACCCTGACCGCTGATCTCTGACGAAACGAGGCGAAGAACATGGCAGACTTCCATCAGAACGGAAACATCACGACGCTGCACAACCTGCGCAGCAGACCCAGCGGTCACCTGTCGCATGAGATTTCCGTCTTTGCAGAGACCCGCAAGATCACCCTGATCCTGCCCTGCCTGTATTCAGAGCTCGAGGGACCCGCCCTTGCGGGCATCCTCAAAGAACTGTCGCAGGTCTCGTATCTTCACCGTGTCATCATCGGCTTGGATCAGGCGGATGAAGAGCAGTACCGAAAAGCCCGTGCGTTCTTTACGGATTTGCCGCAAAACCACGTGGTTGTCTGGAATGACAGCCCTCGTCTGATGCAACTCCAAGACCATTTGAAAGCGTTGGGCCTTGCGCCTCAGGAACCGGGCAAGGGCAAGAATGTCTGGTCCTGTATTGGCTATCTTCTGGCCTGCGCCGACAGTTCCGTAATGGCGATTCATGACTGCGATATTGTCACGTACAACCGCGAGATGCTGGACCGGTTGGTGTATCCGGTTGTGAACCCGACCTTCCCCTTTCAGATGGCCAAAGGATTCTACCCCCGTATTGGCGATGGCAAACTGAACGGTCGGGTGACGCGCTTGCTGGTGAGCCCGCTGCTGATTGCCTTGAAAAAGGTGATTGGGGATCGAGATTACCTCGATTACCTGCGCAGTTTCCGCTATCCGCTGTCTGGTGAGTTCGCCATTCGCACCCCCACCCTGCCCGATCTACGCATCCCTTCGGACTGGGGGCTTGAGATCGGCGTTCTGTCCGAGTCATGGCGCAACCTTGCGCCTAAATCCGTTTGTCAGGTCGAAATCGCCGACAATTACGATCACAAACATCAGGACTTGTCGCCCGAAGACGCCAACCGCGGCCTTTCCCGCATGTCCACAGATATCTGCAAGGCGATTTTCCGAAAACTGGCGGCTGATGGCACGGTGTTTACGCCCAACACGTTCCGCACGCTCAAGGCAACCTATTACCGGTCCGCTCTGGACCTGCTCGAAGGTTACTACACCGATGCCAAGATGAACGGGTTGGAACTGGACCGCCACAAGGAAGAGAAATCCATCGAGCTGTTTGCCGAAAATATCATCCGGACAGGCCAGGTTTTTCTGGAGAACCCGCACGAAACACCATTCATCCCCACCTGGAACCGGGTCCATTCAGCCGATCCCGAGTTCTTGCTGCGCCTTAAGGCGGCAGTGTCCGACGATTTGGACGAATACAGCCCGCGTTCGTAATCCATCGGCACTGGTAAGGGGCCAGAACGATATCGGGGCCGTTGGTGGCCAGGATTTCTCCGGTCAGGGCGTCCGTCCAGGTCTCCTCGGCAATCATGTTGATCTCGGCGGGGCTGACGTGGACAGGCTCGGCAGAGACGTTATGAAGCGCAAAAATAGACTGGCTGCGGTCCAGACTCTGCCTCCAGATTCCGAACACACGTTCGTCCAGCCGGAGCGTGAACTGCGTAGCGTTTGGATGGAAGGCCGGTTGCTGCGCGCGAAGACGCAGACGGCGGGACAATTCCGACAACACAAGCGCTTGGTTGGAGCCGGGATCCGCAAGCCGCGCCAAAAGGTCGGGATAGTGCCAGCGGTGGCGGTTGATTGCCCTGTTCATACCGCGACGTTCCACAGCCGCATGATCGTTCGGAGTAGCCAGGAGCGAATGAATATAAAAAGCCGGAATACCTTCGAGCGACATCACGATGGTTTGCGAGCATATGAACCGCGCCATATGGTATTGATCTTCGCCCGTGAACGTCTCGCGCATGGCTTCGAAGTAACCACAGTTCAACTCGTAGGGTTCTTCATGTCCATCTGGAAGGGCACGCATCGAAACCAGACCTCCAATCCGGCGCACCGTGTCGATCATGCGTTCTTTCTCGTCGGGTGGCAGCAACCCTTCGGCCGGGCGCATCCCTATCCCATCGTGGCTGGCGGTGAAATTCAGATACGCGCACCCCAATTGGGCCGGCGGCATCGCGGCTTGCCATTCGCTTAGATATCGCGCCGTGCCGGACTGCATTGCATGCAGGATCAATGGGGGCAGCGGAAAATTGTAAACAGCGTGCGCCTCGTTCCGGTTGCCAAAGTAACTCAGGTTCTCGGTGCGCGGGACGTTTGTTTCCGTCAGCAGCACAAGCGTTTCAGTTGCGTAATCGCACAGCAATCTGAGAAGCTGCACGATCGCGTGGGTCTGCGGCAAGTGAATGCAATTGGTGCCGATTTCCTTCCAGATGAAAGCCACCGCATCCAGTCGCAATATCCGCACGCCCTTGTCGATATGCAGGCGGATGATCCGCAACATCTCGACCAAAACCTCGGGGTTCGAAAAGTCCAGATCGACCTGATCGTGGCTGAACGTGCACCACACGTATTTTTCACCCTCACTCGTTTCCACTTGCCGCAGCAACGGCGTGGTGCGGGGCCGCACAACCTCCGAGAGGTCGTCTTCGGGTGACGCTTCAAAGAAGAAACGGTCATGCGGGGACTTGCCCTGAAGGTAGTTGGTGAACCACGTGCCCTGGCTTGAGACGTGGTTCAACACCAAATCAGACATCAGATGAAAGTCATCGGCGATACGGGTGATGTCTGGCCAGTCACCAAGCTGAGTACTGACGCTATAGTAATCGGACACAGCGAACCCGTCGTCAGACGTGAACGGAAAAAACGGCAAGATATGAACGCCGTTGACCACGCCGCTCAGGTGCCGGACAAGAAAATCATGCAGCAGGTCCAAGGGCTTGTGCGCCTGATCTTCGATCGAATTGCCATAGGTTATCAGGACGCTGTCTTTTTCTGACCACAGCTTGTTGCCGGGCTTGCGACCCTGTTTGCGCCTGTGCGTATCGGAGGGCCAAAAGGCATCGGACACCTGTCGTGCCAATTCCAATTGATCATGGTCTGGGTAGATCTGAACAAGCAGGTCGTTCAGGCGTCGGGAAAAGCTGGTATTTTCACTGGTCAAGAGTCAGGGGCCCTTCGCTGCATCCGCCTGATGGTTTTCCAGAACGACCAGCCTGTCAAATCGAACTACGGTTCTGTGACCAAAGGTGCACCATCCTGCACATTTTCTGGGCATGTTACGGGTGGCAAAAGGCTCAGACAGCGTAGCGGGTCATGAACATGTCTACGGCCTGCAGCGCCACTTCGTCGATTTCAGATTGGGAAAAGCTGTCCTGAATGCCAAATGCTGCACGAGCCCAGATGCGAACTTTACAAAGCTCCGAGAATTGTTCCGCGGCGATCTGCAAATCTTCGATGGCAAGGTCGCCCTGGTTCACGGCCTTCTTGAAGTACTCCACCAGGTGGCGAACGCCGTTTTGAGGACCGGCCTCATAAAACGCATGGCCCAATTCCGGAAACCTGTCGCGTTCGGCCACGCAAATGCGGAAAACCTGCTGCGCAAATTCGGACACCAGAAAAGTGGTCAATTGGGTTGCAGCGACGATCAGCACTTCGCGCACGGGCTTGGAATCGTCGATCATCGACAGGACGTTTTCAGCCATCCGGCTGCATTCGGTCTGAGCGACTTCCATGAATAACAGACGCTTGTCTGGAAAATAGCTGTACAAGGTCGCTTTTGAGACACCCGCCGCGCGCGCGATGTCGTCCACGCTTGCGCCTTCGAAACCATCAGCCATGAAAACTTCACGGGCACCGCGTACCACTTGATCGAATTTGCGACCTGTACGCAGAATGGTGGCTGACTCGGGCATTGTTCCTCCTTGGCTGCAAGTTCCAAGCTTATAAACCGTTCAGTTCAGATTCAACGATTCGCGCAGAGACACTCTTTTGTGAGCCGTTGACCCCGCATCGGGTATGCAGACTTGCCGCCAGTTCAAACCGTGCTAACACTCTGGCCATGGTCGATATCTTTCTGCGCACACTTCCTTTCTTTGCGATCATCGGCCTTGGATATTGGGCCGGGCGCAGTCGTTTTTTCTCGGAAGATGCGACGGCGTATCTAACCAAATTCGTCTTCTATTTTGCGCTATCGGCGATGCTGTTCCGATTTGCCGCCACGCTTCCGTTTGCTGAAATCTTCAATGCGAAGCTGGTACTGGGATATCTTCTGGGCACATTCGCCGTCTACGCGCTGGCGACATTTGTTGCCAGGATCAGAGGTCTGGACATTCCAACCTCGGCCGTCGAAGCGCAGTGTGCTGCCATTGGCAATGTCGGCTTTTTGGGCCTTCCCATGCTAGCGCTGCTGTTCACCGAAGCCGCGATCGGACCGGTTATGTTGGTCCTCACGGTGGATCTTGTTGTCTTCTCGTCGCTGATCGTCATCTTGATCAATGGCGGGCGGGATGGGCGGCTGACCCCGTCCACGTTCCGGTTGATCGCTGTTGGTCTGATCAAGAACCCCATGATCGTTTCGATCTCGGCCGGGATGCTGTGGTCTGCGTTTCAAATCCCGGTCCCGGTGCCGCTGAACGATTTTCTGACCATTTTGGGTGGAGCTGCAACGCCCGGAGCCCTGTTTGCAATTGGCGCGTCATTGGCCAGTAAGTCGGCGGAGCGGGTGCAAATCGCAGGCTGGCTCAGTTTTTGTAAACTGGTGGTGCATCCCGCCTGTGTCGCAGTCGTCCTGATTTGGGTGATCCCCGTCGCGACATTTCCTGCATCAATAGCCATCGCTGCAGCCGCTCTGCCGGTTGCGGGCAACGTCTATATGCTGGCCGCACATTACGGCGTCGCGCCGCACAGAGCATCGGCGGCGATACTGCTGTCTACTGCTGCAAGCATTCTGACTGTACCCGTCGTGATTGCTTGGGTCGGAACACTTTAGGTTTCTGCGCTTCGAATTATCCCCTCAACCCGTCGCGCACAGGCTTTACGCAGCGGCTCGGTAAGGGTAGCCATGGCCCGAACCCAACGTAAGGACACAAGCCAGATGGAAACCCTTTCGGAAAATGCCTGTTTCGGAGGCGTGCAAGGCGTCTATCGCCATACCTCCTCCGCGTGCAAATGCGACATGACCTTTGGCTTGTTTTTGCCCGCCGAAGCAAAAGACGGGCCCGTCCCGGTACTGTGGTATCTGTCCGGGCTGACATGCACCCATGAAAACGCAATGACAAAGGCCGGGGCGCAGGCATGGGCGGCCGAACAGGGTATTGCGGTTGTGTTCCCCGATACTTCGCCGCGTGGTGAAGGCGTGGCCGATCACGAAGATTACGATCTGGGCCAGGGCGCAGGCTTTTATGTGAACGCGACGCAAAAACCATGGGCCCCTCACTTTAACATGTGGGGTTATGTGGCTGAGGAACTGCCCGCGCTGCTGGCAGAGAACTTTGCGATTGATATGGACCGCCAGGCCATCACCGGGCATTCCATGGGCGGGCACGGCGCGCTGACGCTGGCGATGAACCTGCCGGGCCGGTATCGCTCGGTTTCGGCCTTTGCGCCCATCTCGAACCCGACGGGGGCCGATTGGGGCCGCAAGCAACTCAGCGCCTATCTGGGGGATGATGAGGGCGCATGGGCCAAGCATGACGCATCGTTGATGATGAAGGAAAAGGGCTTTGACGGCCCTATCCTGATCGACACCGGAGCCAGTGACCAGTTCATGGACCTGCTGCGCCCCGAGGCGCTGGCGCAGGCGATTGCAGAGCGCCGCCAGCAGGCCACCTATCGCCTGCAGCCGGGTTATGATCATTCTTACTACTTTGTATCGACCTTCATGGAAGATCACATCACCTTCCACGCCGAGGCGCTGTACGGAGACTGAGGCATGAGCGACTTTGATTACGACCTGATCATCATCGGGTCGGGCCCCTCGGGTCGGTCTGCAGCGATTCAGGCAGGCAAGCTGAAACGCCGTGTGCTGGTGGTCGACCGCAAGGGTCGGTTCGGCGGCGTGTCGGTGCATACCGGTACGATCCCGTCAAAAACCCTGCGCGAAACGGTTCTGAACCTGTCGGGCTGGCGCGAGCGCAGCTTTTATGGCCGCTCCTACCGGGTAAAGGATCAGATCCGGGCTGACGACCTCAAGGCGCGTTTGCATATGACGCTGGATCATGAGGTTGACGTGCTGGAACATCAGTTCAACCGGAACCACGTGGAAACGCTGAATGGGCTGGCGCGATTTGTCGGCCCGCATGAAGTTGAGGTCGCCACGGATGCCGGGGACAAGACCCGCCTGACTGCCGCAAAGTTCCTGATTGCGACGGGCACCAAAACTTACCGCCCTGACTATGTGCCCTTCAACGGCAAGACCGTGGTCGACGGGGATGATTTTCTTGAAATGGCCGAGATTCCACGGTCGCTGTGTGTGATCGGTGCGGGGGTGATCGGGGTGGAATATGCCACCATGTTCTCGGCTCTGGACGTCCGGGTCACGCTGATTGAACCGCGCGACACGTTTCTAGACTTCATCGACAGTCGCCTGATCCACGATTTCACGCACCAGATCCGCGAGAACGGCGTGGACCTGCGTTTGGGTTCTGCAGTTGAAAAGATCGAAGACGCAGGCGGCCATGTCGAGGTCACTTTGGCCAATGGGCGTCACGTGCGGGCCGAGATGCTGCTTTTTGCGGCTGGACGAATGGGTGCGACGTCCGCCTTGAACCTCGAGGCAGTCGGGCTGGAGACAGACCATCGCAACCGGATCAACGTGGACCGCAAAACCTATCAGACCGCCGTGTCGCATATCTATGCGACGGGCGACGTGATCGGGCACCCCTCGCTGGCATCGACATCGCTGCAACAGGGCCGCGTGGCCGCGTGCCACGCCTTGGAGACCCCTACCCTGCCGGAAAGCCCCTGGTATCCCTATGGCATCTATTCAGTGCCCGAGATTTCGACCTGCGGCATGTCCGAGGAAGAACTGCAAGAGCGCGGCATCCCCTATGAGGTCGGCGTGGCGCGGTTCCGCGAAACCTCGCGCGGGCATATCATGGGGTTGGAACATGGAATGCTGAAGATGCTGTTCTCGCTGAAAACCCGACGGGTTCTTGGCGTGCAGATCGTCGGTGAGGGCGCGACCGAATTGATCCACATCGCGCAGGCGGTGCTGAACCTGAAAGGGACGGTGGACTATTTCGTACAGAATACGTTCAACTATCCAACGCTGGCCGAGGCCTACAAAATCGCGGGTCTGGATGCGTTCAACCGAATGCCCATTCCGGACGAGTTCAAGGTGCGCAAGAAACCCGCCGAGAAACAGGCGAAGAAAGCGTGACGACGCTGTTCATCGACGCTGACGCCTGTCCGGTCAAAGCCGAGGCTGAACGCGTGGCAACACGACATAAGGTCCGGATGGCTCTGGTCTCTAATGGCGGACTACGGCCTTCGGCCAACCCGCTGGTTCAGGTTGTCATCGTGTCTGAGGGTGCGGATGAGGCCGATAAGTGGATCGCCGAACGCTGCAGCGTCGGCGATGTGGTCGTCACGTCCGACATCCCGCTTGCCGCGAAATGTGTTGAGGCTGGCGCGCGCGTTTTGCGCCCCAACGGGGAAGCGTTCACCGCAGCGAATATCGGCCAGCAACTGGCGATGCGGGACCTGATGGCGGACCTTCGCGCCGCCAATCCGCTTGGTGCTGGCGGTGGCGGCAAGCCCTTTGGCAAGGCTGACAGATCGCGATTTCTGGACGCGCTGGAGAGGGAATTGAGGGCAGCGCAAAAAAGCTAACCCTCCCGCCGGTCGAAAACGCATCAAAGATGCGCCGTCTCCCGTTGGGCCCGGCAGCGCTGCGCGCTGCGGTTGGGTCTTGTCATTCGCCGTGAGGCTTGATTCAGTCGGCTGCGACAGAAACCTTCAGAACAGGTGTTCCCATGGCAGTAGAAGCCGTAGTTTTTGACATCGGTAATGTTCTTATCGAATGGCAACCCGAGCGCTACTACGACAAGGTGATCGGCGAGGACCGGCGTCGGGCCATGTTTGAAGAAGTCGACCTGCACGCAATGAACGATCTTGTGGATCAAGGGCACCACTTCACGGACACGATCTATGACTGGGCCGAGAAAAACCCCAAGTGGCGCGAAGAAATCCGGATGTGGCACGATAGATGGATCGAACTGGCAGCGCCCGAAATCCCCCACTCGGTCCGTTTGCAACGCGCTTTGCGGGCAAACAAGGTGCCTGTTTTTGCTCTGACCAACTTCGGAGTACAGAATTTTGACTATGCGACAACGGTCTACCCGTTTCTGAAGGAGTTCGACAGGCTTTATGTCTCTGGCAGGTTGCAGGCCGTCAAACCGCATGTCCCAATCTACCAAATGGTGGAAGATGACTGCGGTCTTGCCCCCGATGCTTTGTTGTTCACCGACGATCGCCTTGAAAACATCGAAACGGCGCACTCGCGCGGATGGCAGACGCATCACTTTACAGGCGCACAAGGTTGGGCTGCCCGCCTTGTCAAGGAAGGGCTTTTGCGCCCTGAAGAGGCCATCTAGGTCAGACTGGCACCGCACTTCTGTTTTCGCGTATCGGCAGGTGAACGATCGCACTGAACGCGCCGATTGCGACACCAATCCACCAAACCAGCGTGTAATCGCCATATTGGTCATAGAGGCGTCCGCCGAGCCAAATGCCCAGGAAACTGCCAAGCTGGTGGCTGAAAAAGATAATCCCATAAAGGGTTCCCATGTAACGCAGACCGTAAAGATGCGCGACCAGACCCGAGGTCAGCGGCACAGTGGCCAGCCAAAGGGATCCCATGACCAACGAAAAGACAATCACGGACACGGGCGTGATCGGAAAGATGATGAAAGCCGCGGCCGCGAAAGTTCGCGCGGTGTAGACTGAAGCCAGAAGGTATTTCTTGGGAAAGCGGCTTCCAGCCCACCCTGCCAGCAAAGTCCCCCCGATATTTGCCAGACCGATCAAAGAGATGGACACGGCCCCCAGCGCCGATGTCGTTGTTATACCAATGGAATGCAAAACCCCTCCGGGCTGGATCGGGCCACACATCTCGGTCACGAAGGCAGGGAAATGGGCGGTCACAAATCCAAGTTGATAGCCGCAGCTAAAAAACCCAAGAAAAATAAGGGTGTAGGACGGATCGCGAAAGGCGCGCCCCAGTATTTGACCCATGCTTTCCTGCAATTCTGTTTTCGTCACCACTTGTGGCGCTCGCATGAACGGCAGCGTCAATATCAACGCAAGAATTGCGATGGCGAAGACGATGAACACCTGTTGCCATGGGAGAAATGCCAGCATCCATTCCGCTGCCGGGGCCCCGATAACCTGCCCGAAACTGCCAGCAGCGGTGACCAAGGCAAGAGACATTGACCGGTTTTCGTCAGACGAAGCGCGGCCAACGACGGCAAGCACAAGGCCAAACCCCGTTCCGGCGATCCCAAAACCCACAAGCCATGCATACATCTGATGTTCAAGTGGCGTGACCGACCACGCAGATAACACCATGCCAGCCGCATAAGTCAGCGCCCCCAACACGATGGCGCGTCGGTCACCGGCTTTTTCCGCGATGGCGCCAAAAATGGGCTGTCCGATTCCCCATGCCAGGTTCTGGATCGCGATAGCCATCGAAAAGTCCGTGCGCAGCCAGCCGAACTCTTGTTCAATTGGGATCTGGAAAACACCAAATGACGCGCGCACTGCGAAACTGACCGTCACGATAATGCAACCGACAATCAGAATAGGGTTCAGAAGGCGCACTGGCTGGGGCATGAAAACCTCGTGGAGTTGGATGGCAGACGCTAAATCAAAATCGCGCATGGTCAATTCAGAAGTTTTGGGGCCGTCGACAAGCAAAATTGATGCGGCGCAAGGCTGGCCGCTTTTCAAGGGACGAAGCAGAGGGTATGCCTCGGGATATGACGGATTTGATTTCGCTTTACGAGGCACGCGTCGCGGATGGCACCCTGACACGGGATGACGCGCAAGAGGCTGTTCTACCACATTTTGAACGTATCCGTGCGGCATTGGCGCAACCGGTGAAGCGCGGGTTTTTTCGCAAACCGCCCCCAGCTCCCAAGGGGTTGTACTTGTGGGGCGGGGTTGGACGCGGAAAATCCATGCTGATGGACATGTTTGTCGACGCTCTTGACGATATTCCGGCCAGACGCGTGCATTTTCACGCTTTCATGCAGGAAATCCATGCTGGTATGCACAAGGCCAGAAACGACGGTGTTGAAGATGCCCTGGCACCTGTTGCAGACGCGGTCGTCAAGTCGGTTCGATTGCTGGCATTTGATGAAATGCAGATCACGGACATCACGGACGCCATGATTGTTGGGCGTCTGTTTGATCTACTGCACGCAGGTGGGGTTGTCGTGATCACGACGTCGAACCGTCACCCCGACGATTTGTACAAGGACGGTTTAAACCGACAGCTTTTCTTGCCGTTCATTGCCCTTATCAAGGAACAGTTGCAGGTGTGGGAGCTGATCTCACCAACCGATTATCGACAGAACCGTCTGGAAGGTGCGCCGGTCTATTTCGCACCCATTGGGCCCGAGGCACGGCAGAGCATCCGGTCGGTCTGGAATGACCTGTCCGGCGGGGCTGCAGATCCGCTGATTTTGCAGGTCAATGGCCGTGCCGTCGAGTTGCCAGCGTTTCGGAACGGTGTTGCGCGGGCCAGCTTCTATGATCTTTGTGGTCGGATGCTGGGGCCGGCGGATTATCTTGCCATCGCGGAGGCGGTCAAAGTTCTGGTTCTTGAGGATATCCCCCGGCTGTCGCGCAATAACTTCAACGAAGCCAAGCGCTTTGTGACGTTGATCGACGCGTTATACGAGGCCAAGGTGCGGCTGATCTGCTCGGCAGCGGCCGAACCGGAGATGCTGTATGTCGAAGGTGAAGGAACCTTTGAGTTTGAGCGCACGGCATCGCGCCTGCGCGAGATGCAGGATCAGGATTGGGGACGTTAGGGGGCTCTGCCCCCGCCGCGCTTTGCGCGCCTCCCCCGGGATATTTTTGGGCCAGGTGAAGTATCAGGCGTTTTCGCGGAGAATGTTTCCGGCCAGATAAAGGGAACCGCAGATCAGGACGCGGGCCTGAGGATCCCTGTCGACAATGGACTCAAGGGCTTCTGCGACGCTGCCCGCAGTGGTTGAGGTCAATCCCACCTGTGCGGCAGCGGCCGCGGTCTCCTCCGCGCTTAGGGTCGCCGCCTCGCCGGGAATAGATACGGCAGTCAGGCTTTGACATTGATCCGCCAAGGGCCTCAGGTAGCCGGTCACATCCTTTGTGTTCAGCATGCCGCAGATCATGTGCGTCGGGCGGACCGGAAGTTTCGCAAGCACATCCGCGAGCGCGACACCTGCGGCGGCATTGTGGCCGCCGTCCAGCCATAGTTCGGCATCTTGGGCTTGCTCGACCAAGGGGCCGGACTTCAACCTCTGCATCCGGGCGGGCCATTCGGCTTTGGTTACCGCGGCCTCATACGCGTCGTCGCCCAGATTCAGATGACGCAGAACGGCAAGAGCAGCGCCTGCATTCTGAATCTGGTGTGCACCCAATAGGTTCGGCAGCGGCAGATCTCGCAGACCTGTTTCGTCCTGATACACCAGCCGCCCGTTTTCTTCGATGACATGCCAGTGTTGACCGTGAACCAACAGGGGCGCGCCAAAGCGTGCGGCGGTGTATTCAATCACCTCCAGCGCTTCATCCTGCTGCGGCCCGACGATACAGGGGACACCGGGTTTGATGATGCCCGCTTTCTCGGCCGCGATCTTTCCAAGGGTGTTCCCCAGAAATTGTTCATGGTCGATGGAAATTGGCGTGATCACCGTGACCGCCGGGTTGTGTACAACATTTGTCGCGTCCAAACGTCCGCCCAGTCCGACTTCGAGCAGGGTGTAGTCCGCAGACGCGCGCGCAAATGCCAGAAGCGCGGCACAAGTAGTGATTTCAAAATACGTGATGTTTTCACCGTCATTCGCGGCGTAACACTCGTCCAGTACTTCGGTCAGTGCGGGTTCGGAAATCAACTCTCCGGCGAGGCGAATGCGTTCGTGAAACCGCGCCAAATGGGGTGAGGTATAGGCATGGGTCGTCAGACCCGCTCCTTCCAATCCGGCCCGGATCATGGCTTGCGTCGACCCTTTGCCGTTTGTTCCGGCAATATGGATGACAGGCGGCAGTTTTTCCTGCGGATTGTCCAGCGCGGCCAGCAAACGCCAGACGCGATCCAAGGTCAGGTCAATGATCTTGGGGTGAAGCGCCATCATCCGTTCGAGGATGAGGTCCGATGACTGAGGGGTCATTTCTCTTCCGCGGTGTCAGCCGAATTGTCGGGCTGGGCCTCTTCAGGTTTGGGGGCTGGAAGGTCACCTTTGACAGCAGGAGGCTGGTTCATCAACATCCGCGTAATGGTGATCAGCTCCTCACGCATTTCTGTACGCTTGGTCACCCGGTCCAACATCCCGTGGTCCAGCAGGTATTCCGCGCGTTGGAACCCTTCGGGCAGTTTCTCACGGATGGTTTGTTCAATCACGCGCGGCCCGGCAAAGCAGATCAAAGCGTTGGGTTCCGAGATATGCACGTCACCAAGCATTGCATATGACGCCGTGACGCCGCCCGTTGTCGGGTGGGTCAGGACGACAATGTAAGGCAGGTTCGCTTCCTTGAGCATTTCAACCGCCACCGTGGTACGCGGCATTTGCATCAGGCTTAGAATGCCTTCCTGCATCCGCGCGCCACCTGCAGCCGAGAACAGGATCAGTGGGCGCTTGAGCTTTACCGCTTCTTGCGCGGCGGCAATGATGGCGTTGCCGACATACATGCCCATTGACCCGCCCATGAAGGAAAAATCCTGTGCCGCAGCAACAATCGGCGTCCGTCCGATTTCACCTTTGGCGACAAGCATCGCCTCTTTCTCGCCCGTCTTTTTCTGAGCGGCCTTCATGCGATCCGGATATTTTTTCTGATCCCGGAATTGCAGCGGGTCGTCCTTGGGGGCGGGAACGTCTACCTCGGTAAAGATTCCGCCATCAAACAAATGCGTGAATCGGTCCCGCGGCGTGATCGCCATGTGATGGTCGCACTGGGTACAGACATTCTGGTTCTCCGCCAGCTCGCGGTGAAACAGCATCGTCCCGCACTCATTGCATTTGTGCCAAAGGTTTTCGGGCACTTCCCGACGCGAGAAGATCGAGTTGATCCGGGGGCGGACGTAATTTGTGATCCAGTTCATATCGGAACCTTGCTAGTGCGGCTTTGAGGTCAAATAAGACGCTACGGAAAGAAATGCAATCAGCGCCTGAGCGCAAGGCGCGCTGTCAGCCAGCTAACGATCATGACAGCGAAGTCGACATATAACCACCCGCGCACCATATCCGTGTCGGACATGTCGTAAGGCAGAATGTATAGGGCCAGACCACTCAGGTTGTCTGGTAAAGAGATCAGCAGCAGTGCGATAATATTATTGAAGAAATGCAAGGCGATGGCCGGACCCAGCGTGCCAGACCGCGCCGTAAGATCGGCCGCAAGCAGGCCGAACATACAAGACCACAACGCAATCAGCCCCGCGTTGTCGCCTGCTGCAGCCGGGGCATAGTGACCAAGGGCAAACAACAGGGATGGCAGCCCCATCCAAATGACAGGGGATTGGAATCGCGCTGCAAGGCTCTGTTGCATGTAGCCGCGAAACAGAACTTCCTCTGCGCTGGTTTGAATCAGAACTGCTATGAGTGACAGGGGCAAAAGCAACAGCCACGTGGACAATCCCAGATTGGGGGTCAACGGTGCACCCATGTCATACGGCGGCAGGACAGCGATCACCAAACCCAGGACCAGCAGGGCGCGAAAGACGATCCAGAATTGCCCTGCACTTCTACGGAACGGGCCGAGAACAGAACCCAGAGACCTGTTTTGGAGGCGCCGAACCGCCATCCTGACGCCAAGCGTGACAAACCCAAAGCTGGACAACAAAACAAGCATTGCCAGCGGCGTAGACCCTGTCAGAAATCCTTCGGCCACGGCATTTGAGCCAAAACCCACAACCACGCTGAAAAGAACGAGGTTCAGCACGATGACCACGCCAGCAACCAGACCCAAGCCAACAAGCAGGCGCCACAGTTCGGGTTTTGGCCGCACATCTGCAACCAGACCTTCATGTGCGGCATAGGCAGCTGGACGGATCTCAGGCACGTTCACTATCACCTTCTGCTTGGTCAAACTCTTCCCAGAATTCGGTCGAGTCCTTCGTTGCGTTTATTCGATCCGCAAGAGATGTCAGATAACCTGCAACGGTTTCAAGCAATTGAACGGCCACACCCGCATCGCTTTCGACAACCGCGCGAAATTCTTCGGCACCGATACGCAGGAATGAACAATCGCTGACCGCGACCAGATTCAATTGCCTGGGATCATTGGTTATGATGGACAGATCTCCGATCAACCGACCGGGTTCGACCGTTGAAATAGGTCTGGAACCGCCTCCGTCTTCGGGCCATTCAAGACTGGCCTCACCGGAAATGCAAAGATACGCCGCATCCGGCGCTTGGCCATGCGAAAATATCACCTGACCGGCCGCCACATCATACCATTGCGCTGAAAACGCCAAGAGACGTTGGTTTTTGCCGTCCATACCGGCGAACAATTCGGTCGACGATATGATCTTCAGCTTGCGGCTCAGGTCTTCGACGACACCGGCATCTTCCTCAACGCCTGCTTTCGAGACACCGTCAATGCGCCCGTCTTTGATCTCGACGAACAGGTCATACGCTTCGGGGTGGGCAAAGCTGTCTTCCATGAAGATCATGATCGAGTCCGGCAGCAACTCGCGCAGCTTCAACCGGGTGCGCAGGCGGCTTTCGGAATCGTGGCTGGCCAGGGCCTTGTCGAGGATCAGCACATCCGGGCGCTTGATACCCGCGCGCGAGAATGCAGCCCTTTCCTGAAAAACCGTCGGCAAATTGTTCCCACCCAAGCCTGACGGCAGGTCATAGATGATGGCCGCGGCCCGGCGTCGCAATCCGGCCTCGTTCATGGCTTCGGCGACCACATCCTCGATCTCGTCCGCATGGGCCCCGGCCATCAGAGAAATCCGACCGAACAACGCGTTTTCCATAGCGGTCATTCGTCCGATATAGGTGTCCGGGGCCACTGGGATGAACATGCCGTCCATTGAGGTCCGCAGCCTTTCGGCCTGATTGCTTCGGATTGACAGGATCTTGTCCTTGTATTCATCCGGGAAATCGGGGCCTATCTGCTCGGCCGTCAACAGGAACGGAACGGTCAGCAGCAAAGCGCGTTCGCGTTCGCTGATCGCGTCGTCACCCTTGGCAATGCGCCGTTCTTCGATATCCAGCAGCCGATAGTACATTTCTTTCGTCATACCAAGGCGCAGGAACAGCGGGTGGTCAGTCCCATCCCGTCCAAACGTGCGGTTCAGTGTTTTGAGTACCGCACTTGCGATACCCATCGCGTCATCGTCCAACTCGTGGGCGCGCAGCATGGACATGAACCGCCCGTCACCGGCCAGAATATCCGGCGAGATATCCCGCGACGGTGCCGCGTATAGCAAGTTGCCGCCCAGGGGAACGGCCGGGTTGAACCGATCCGGATCGAACCGGTAAACATAGCGATCCAGCCCTTTTTCCCGCAGCCGCTCGGCAACCACGTCACGCAAACCCACGATGTCACGTGCCAGCGTCGGGTGCTGGATCGGGTCGAACTGGCTGCGCAACGTGCGGCGGAACATGAACTCGTCAATGCCCATCGCTTCGACCAGTTGGAACCACCAATCGCGGATGTCCTCTGCGTCCTCCAGACCTGCAAGTCCGGGGTCAATCCAGTCATCAGACAAGGAATCCACCGGGTTCCCGGCACGTTCGGCTTCGATCTGCCAACGGCTTGGTGCCTTTTTCGCCTCTTCCTCATGCTGGGGATGGGTGCGCAGCGGCATGAGCAGATTGTCCCCCAGCGTTCCGTCGAACAGATAGGGGCGAGAATAGGCATATCCGATCCGAGCCGCGATCACGGCCTGATGCAAGTCTTTAAGATCATGCCCTGCAATGATGACATCCCCCTGAACCGGCAAGATTTCCCGCGTCAGCAATTGCGCCAACGCACTGCGTTCGGCGGCGTTCGATGACTTGATGGCAACACGTGCGCCCTTGGGAATGGTCAGGTCGATGTCTTCCAGGATCGTCTTTCCGTCACTGTCGCGAACGGTGATATTCTCAAGCTGAATCGCGCCCGTGAGATGGGGAATGGTTTCGGGTTCGCCCAAAAACAACTCTTCTGGGATCATATTGTCGGGTGCAAAACGCTCGGTCACCACTTCCCACCGCAGCGACATGTCCTGAACCTGATTATAATAGGTCAGCAAGTCCTTCCACGGGCCGCTGAGATCCTTGTAAGCGCCCAATGCGGCGACCAGAGCACCCACGGTCACCTCGCCCTTGATCGCAAGATACCCGCCCACCGAGTAGAACAGGAACGGCGTGATCTGCGTGATCAGGTTGTTGAGGAATTTCATGAAGAATTTCTTGTTGTAGATCTTGAAACGGATCTCGAACAAGGTTCCCAGTCGGTGGCTGAACTGCGCCAGCCGATACCGCCAGCCGCCATTGGCGCGCAGATCACTGATCCCTGCTGCGCTTTCGCCAATCTCGGAGCTCAGCCTGCGCACTTCCTGAATGCGATCTTTGTTCAGAAGGTTGATCTGCCGCTGCAGTTTAGGGATCAGCCAGGCCTGGAGCGGGATCAGAGCGATACTGGCCAGACCAAACCAGACGCTCTGCATGAACAGAAAAGTGACAATGGTCATCATCTGACCAAACTGAAACACCGGCTGTGCGATCGCGTCCCCCATCAGCCCACCCATCGGCTCGGCTTCGGAGGTGATCATTGATACCAACTCACCCTGACTGGTGGTGGCAAAATAGGACTTGGGGAACCGCATGGTACGGTGGATCAGCGTAAAGCGCAGGCGGCGCAGCATCCGCTCGGCCAGCACGCCCTTCATCGTGTTGATCCGCATCTTCATCAACCCGCTGGCAATCACGGTCGCCAGAAACGCAACGCAGAGGATCAGAAGATACTGAACCTGCGTGAAGGTCACGCCCATTACCGTCACGCTATCACTGGGCGCACCGATGGCGTCGTTGATGATCTGCTTGGGCAGTTCGAGCGAGGCATATAGAAACGGAAACGACAATACGGTCAAAACCAGCAGCACAAGCTGTTGTTTCTTTGAATATTTCCAGATGAATGAAAAAAGAGTGGGTTCCATGCCCCGGCCTTGTATCAAAAATTGGTATGCGGTTTTTCGGATGATCCACAGCAATCAGGTGCCGGACGGTACGCATAGACCCGGTTGATTGCAAGAACGCCGCCTGACGTATCAGAATGCCACCGAACTGCCCAGCCCAAAGCGTAACAGCGTTTCGGGAAAATTAATCCTTTATGTTCGAATTACGCTTTATCCCGAGCGCTGTCTTTGACTAAAGAGAAGTACGTTCAGGCGATGGGATAATGGGCAGACTTCTGGATCGCTACATACACCGCAAAGTTCTTGCGCGTTGGCGTCAGGCTGCAGGCGATGCAGCAGACGCCGCGCCCGCGACATTGCGCTCGCAACGAGACGAGGCGCGCAGGCTGCGTGGTCACCTCGACCAACTGATCCACGAAGCAGACGGGCGACTGATGCGACCGCTGATCGGCTCGTCCCAATTTCCGAAACCACTGGGGACCGATTGGTGTTGGCGGCCAGACCTCTGGCGCGGGCCGCTGGCGCGTTCTGGTGTGGCCTCGGCACCTCGTAAGGTCACTATGGATCAGCATGTGTCTTTGTTCCATGACTGCGGATTGTCCGAGATCGGGATACGTCAAACGCGAAACAAGCGGGATAACGACCTAGCCGCATTTGGACTGAACCTTGAGGTATTCGGGTTCACCGGATCTTTCCTTTCCCTGACCATTGATTTGCCGGTCGAGGCCACGCAGGGCCTTAGCAAACAACACCTTATGCGCGTCGATATGCATGCCGAGGCAGAGCGCCCGTCAAACATCATGGCGCGGCTGAATATTCAGCATGGCCCAAATACAGATCAGGTCCTGCGATCACTTGACACCTCCCACACGTCCAGCACGGCTGATTTTGATCTGGCGCATCTCCCTTTGAATGAGCGGCGAATTGACAAGGTTTGGCTGGATTTGATCGTGGACAACCCCGCAATGAACCGCATCATTCTGCGTGACCTGACCTTCTGCCGCCACTACCGCGCCGATTTGTGAGACATTTGGATATGACACCCCCGACTTTAACGCCCATCCGACTGGAAAACGGAACCTGGCACGGGCACATTTCGGCAGAAACGGAACCTCGGATCGAAGTGCAGTATCTGGGCCAAACACTCGATGACGTGACCCTGTCGCCGACCGAAGGCGGATGGGCGCTGAGCGTGGCGGTCCCCACCACAGCCTTATCCGACGGGGTCCACAGTTTTCTGATCGTGGATCGGGAAACGTCGCAGAAACTTGCAGATTTTACCGTGATCGCTGGAATGGCGGCGGCCGACGACATACGGGCCGAGGTCAATCTTCTGCGCGCCGAACTGGACATGCTCAAGCGCGCCTTTCGTCGCGTGCAGGCGTCTGGCGACTAGGTAGTCGATCCCCCAAACACCGCATAACCCTATCTTTTGGCACGTTTCCATGCATCATGAGTGCATTTGCAGAAATAGGGTGTGCTTATGGATCGAGCCAGCATAATCAAGGTCATCGCGCTGATGGTGACGGGGTTCGGCATCGGCATCGACTTTACGGGTGCCTTGATCCTGGTGCCCGCAATCGAAAACAGTTTTGACGCAGATATCACCAGCACTCAGTGGGTGTTGAACATCTATGCCCTGTTTTTTGCCATGACCATGGTCGCGGGTGGCCGTATGGGGGATATGTTTGGCCATCGCAGGATGATGCTGATCGGCCTTTCTATCTTTCTGTTTTCCTCGGTCATGTGCTTTGTGTCGCCAAGCCTGGATTTTCTGATCGCGTCACGCGCCTTGCAGGGGATTGGCGCAGGATGCGTGTGGCCGTGTACTTTGGCTTTCGGGGCCACCAAGGTTTCCAAACCTGAACACAGAGCCATGATCATGGGGCTGATCCTTGCTGGCGTTACCACGGGCAATGTCTTTGGCCCGATGATCAGCGGCATGGCCGTCAGCTTTGGTGATTGGAGGATGTTCTTCCTGGCAAATGTCGTCTTCTCGACCATTTCGATGGTGACAGCACTTGTCTTGATGGAACGAGAAACCCAGCACAAGAAAGGTGAGCATCTGGATTTCGCCGGTATGGGCCTTTTGTCCTTTGCGGTTTTGTTGCTGCTTTACGGGCTGGACGTGGGTGCCGACTGGGGATGGACGTCTGTTCCGTTGCTGATGTTGTTCTTCGTCAGCGCCGTCTTGTTTTTCTTTTTCCCAATGGTCGAAAAGCGTGTGAAAGAACCGCTACTTTTGCCGCAAATGATGCAGAATCGCGAGTTCCGGATTACGCTGGGGCTTAACATGTTCAATGTGTCGGCAGCCTTTGTCGGCTTGCTCTATTTCCCGCAATACATGCAAAAGGTTCTGGGCTGGTCAGTTTTCCAGTCAGCGCTTGGCCTTGCCCCATTGACCGTTTTGCTGGCTGTCGGGTCGATCGTATCAGGCACGCTGTACAATGATTTTGGTCCAAAACGCCTGCTGTTCTGGGGCTACCTCATCGCAACGGTCGGCGCGGTCAGCATTGTCGTGATGCCCAGCGGTTTTGGGTATTTCCAGATATTGCCCGGCATGGCGATGATCGGGTTGGGCGCGACACTGACAGTCGGACCATCCGGCACGGCAGCCGTCTGCGCTGTCAAACCCGAGCGCGCCGGGCTTGTTGGCGGACTAAGCTTTATGACTCATTTGGTCTATGGGGCGATCTCGGTCGCCGGTGCAACGGCGATCATGTATGTCACCAGCCTGTCCAGCCTTGGCAAACGGCTTTCCGCGGATGGCATAAACATGTCGGATGCGGATCAAAGGGCCATCAACGGCGGGACACTGACAACAGACTCGGCGAAGGCGGTTATGTCCAAGCTCAGTTCGGCAGAAGCCGAAAGCGTCAAATCCGCGATCTCTGCCGCGTTCGATACGGGTATGAACATGGCGTTTGTCTTTGCCGCCATATCTGTTTCGGTGGGCGTTGTACTGGCTATGATGCTGGACGAAGACAAGCTTCGCAGCGTCGAGAGCTGACGGAAAGAAAAAGGGCCGCCTGTTGGCGGCCCCGGTCTCTTATTGGGATGGTCCGTTTGGATTAAACGCTGACAACCCCTTTAGGATGTCGATGGCATAGGCCAGTTGATAATCCTCTTCCCGCAATTCAGCCGTTGCTTCGGCCTTGGCGCGATCCTCCTCGATCTGGCGAATTTCGTCTTCGCTCAGGCTGTCATTGTTCAGGCTGCCGCGCAGATCGGCCTCGGACCGGGTGCGTGCGTTACCTTCCTCTTCTTCTGCATCAGGTGTCGAACGTGGTTGTTCGACAATGATGTCCGGGCTGACACCAAGCGCCTGAATCGAGCGTCCCGACGGCGTGTAATAGCGCGATGTGGTCAGGCGCATTGCGCCGTCGCCCCGCAAAGGCATGACGGTTTGCACCGACCCTTTTCCAAAGCTCTTTGTCCCGACAACAATCGCACGGCGGTGATCCTGAAGCGCCCCGGCGACAATCTCGGACGCCGAAGCAGAACCACCATTGATCAGAACAACTATGGGCTTGCCCTCGGCCAGATCGCCGGGCGTCGCATTAAACCGCTCACCATCATTTGCATCACGGCCACGGGTCGAAACAATCTCGCCTTCGTTCAGGAAGGCATCTGACACTTTGATCGCCTGCGTCAACAACCCGCCGGGGTTGTTTCTGAGATCAAGAACAACGCCGTTGACCTTGTCGATACCCCCGATTTCGGCGATCTGCTCGTTCAGCCCCTCTTCCAGATTGGGGAACGTCTGGTCGTTGAAGGTGGTTACGCGCAGCACGACGCTTGTCCCTTCTGTCCGGGCGCGCACGGCGGTCAGTTTGATTGTGTCGCGGATGATGGTGATATCAAAAGGATCCGTCTCACCTTCCCGTACAACGGTGATGATGATCTCGGACCCGACAGGGCCGCGCATCAGGTCAACGGCCTTATCCAGCGTCAGGCCCAAGATGCTTTCGCCATCGACGTGCGTGATGAAGTCACCCGCTTCGATCCCAGCCTCATCTGCCGGAGTGCCGTCGATTGGCGAGACAACTTTTACAAAACCCTCTTCCTGTGTGACCTCGATGCCCAACCCACCGAATTCACCCCGGGTCTGGACGCGCATCTGCTCGGCGTCATCAGGCGACAGATAGCTTGAATGCGGGTCCAGCGAGGTCAGCATCCCGTCAATCGCGGCCTCAATCAGTTCTTCCGGCTCAACCTCTTCGACATATTGCGCGCGGATGCGTTCAAAAATGTCGCCAAACAGATCCAGTTGCTCGTAGACGCTGGCCTTGTTTTCGGCCTCTTGAGCAAGCAGGGGGCCGGCAATCTGCGTCGTTGCGACGATACCTGCCAGGGTTCCGGCTAAACCGGCCATCACAAATTTCTTCATACTCGTTTATCCATCCTTGTCGGTCCGAAACCAAGATTCCGGGTCCACGGGGCTGTTATCTTGTCTTACCTCTATATAGAGCGTTTCTGACCGCTCAGTTCCAGTGCCATCACCGCTTGTTGACAAAATAGCGCCTATTTCCGGTGTATCACCGGGCATCAACCCGACCGGGGTGCCCTCGGGGATCACTTGTCCTGTCTGACCATAAACCTCCTGCAAGCCTGCAAAAACGAATAACAGGCCCGGCTGAGGTTCAAGGATTATCAGGTTGCCAAGGTCCAGCAAAGGCCCGCGATATCGAATGGTTGCCGCAGTTGGTGACGTAACAATGGCGCGCGGTCGCGTGGCCAGAACGATACCGGGCCGGGTCACACCGGCCGCATCGGATTCGTCGGCATGGTGCAAAATGACACCCCGAGCGGGCAGAGCGATCTGACCCTTGCGGTTTGAAACATTCGCGTCGGTTTGCGCGATTTCGCCTTCCGATATTTCCGACAAACCGCTGGCAAACCCCTCCAGAGTTTCGGTGGAGGAAATCAGAATGGCCGTGCGGATCGGGTCTTCGACAAATCTGCGGGGCAAGTCCGTTCGATCCGAGATCGCTTCGCTCAACTTGGTGCGCGCGGTCTGCACCCCAACCAACCCTTCGGTCAGGGTTTCTGATGCGTTCTGCTGCAACAGGCGCAGCGTCTGAACCTCATGCAGGCTTTCGGCCAGGGCCTGCGCGCGGGCATTCAGGCCCGGTGTGACTTCGGACAGCATCATCCCAGCCCGCGCTGACCCCAACGGGCCAGACGGGTGCAGCATAAGAACCGGCGGCGCGGTCGTCTCAATGGTTTGCAGCACTCCCAAGAGCTGGGCCACATCCGCCTCGCGCGCGTGCAATTCTGCGGTCAACTGGGCCTCGCGCGTCGCGGCCCGGCGTAAACCGTTCCGCATTGCCGAAAGCCCGGCCTCATATGCCTGTATCGTCGCGGTCAGGGCGCGCACGCGATCTCGGGCGCTGTCAGCCTCGGTCAGTGCAATTGACGCTTGTTCAAGTTTGCGCGCGGCGTTCAACGCAGCCGTCGACGGATCAGTCTGTGCGCTGACAGGCGACGCAAGGGTCATCGCCAGAAGAAGCGCGCGAAATGTCATGACAACAAACTCTGCCCGGTCATCTCTGGCGGCTGGTCAATATCCATCAAGTCCAGAAGCGTGGGCGCCAGATCAGACAAACGCCCATTTCGCAGCGACGCACCGGATGGGCCGCCGACCAAGGCAACCGGGACCGGGTTCAACGTGTGAGCAGTGTGGGGACCACCGGTTTCAGGGTCGACCATCACCTCGCAGTTTCCGTGATCGGCCGTCACGATCATCGCCCCGCCCGCCTTTTCAAGCGCCGCAACTACCTGTGCCAGCCCCTGATCCACCGCCTCGCATGCCGTGATCGCGGCCTGTAGATCGCCTGTGTGCCCAACCATATCCGGGTTGGCATAGTTGGTGACGATCAGGTCATAGCCTTCTTCGATCGCTTCGACGAATTTGGCCGTGACGTCGGCCGAAGACATCTCGGGTTGCAAGTCATAGGTCGCGACCTTGGGCGATTTCGGCATGAAGCGATCCTCGCCCATTTCCGGGACTTCCTTGCCACCATTCAGGAAAAAGGTGACGTGCGGGTATTTTTCGGTCTCAGCCAGACGGAACTGCCGCAGGCCCTGCTTTGCGACCCATTCACCTAACGTGTTTACGATATCGCGTTTTGGGAAAACCGTCGTCATATACGCGTTGTGGCCGTCGGAATATTCGACCATGCCCAATAGCGCAGATAGCTGCGGGCGCGGACCTGCATCAAAGTCACTGAAATCCGGCTCTCCGATCGCGCGCAATATCTCGCGCGCGCGGTCGGCGCGGAAATTCAGGCAAAAGAACCCGTCGCCGTCCTTGATGCCGCCAAAACCGTCCAACACTGTCGGCACGATGAACTCGTCCGTTTCTGACTGGTTGTAGGCGTGGTCGATTGCCCCATGCGCCGTCGCTGCCGCGCGCCCCTGCCCTTTGATCATCGCGTTATAGGCTTCGCTGACGCGCTCCCAGCGGTTATCCCGATCCATCGCGAAGTATCGCCCGCTGACGGTCACAACCCGCGCGCCTTCCGGCAAACGGTCTTCCAGTTCGGCAACGTAGGTAAACGCAGATTTGGGGGCTACATCCCGGCCGTCGGTCACGGCGTGCAGAGCCACCGGAACGCCCGCATCCGTGATTGCCTTGGCCGCGGCGACGATATGGTTCAGGTGCCCGTGAACGCCCCCATCAGACACCAGACCCATCAAATGCGCCGTGCCGCCCGACGCTTTCACCTTGGCTATGAACGCTTGCAGCGCCTCGTTTTCAAAGAATGAGCCATCTTCGATCGCCAGATCAATTTGCCCCAGATCCATGGCCACAACGCGCCCGGCGCCGATATTCGTGTGCCCGACCTCGGAGTTACCCATCTGACCGCTGGGCAGCCCGACATCCGGGCCATGTGTGATCAGGGTCGCATGCGGCCCATTCGCCATGATCGCATCAAAAGTAGGCGTGTTTGCCAACAAAGGTGCATTGGCCGTCGCGTCCTCGGACAGGCCCCAACCATCAAGAATACACAGGACAACTGGTTTGGGGGCGGTCATTTAGGCTCTCCGGATTATCTGCTCTTGGGTGGTCTTGTATCGTCTGGCCCGCGGCGGGTGAACCGCCTTTATTCCGTTAATCCCAAGAATCCATCTGGCACGTCAGTCTTTGCCCGTGAAATCGCGGTAAGGCCGTGCTGTCCGACCTCGATATTTCACAGTCAGTTCCAGCGGAGCTTCGTTTTCATCGTAAACCCCAACCACGATTCCGCGTCCTCGGCTTTTGGTTCGCATTTCAATCAACTGCTGTTCGGACCGGGTGGTGCGTTGCGATTGGCGACGCGTCCACTTGAAAAGATGAGCGTACATCGCGGCGATAACTTCTTCATGCTCGGCAGACTCGCCCAGATCGTTCAGCTCATTCGGATCATTCTCCAGATCAAACAACAATGGGCGATGCCCACCTTCACAATGGATCAGCTTCCACTTTTTGTCGGCGACCATGAACATCACGGCATCGCGCACCGACGCATTCAGCTTTTCCGCAATCGGAGACGCGGAATAGTCGTATTCGCAGATCACCACATCCCGGGGTGTGTCGGTGCGCAGACCGTGCAGGATCGGCAATAGGGAATGCCCTTCCAGAATGTGATCCGCAACTTCTTGGCCCGTTACGTCGACGAATGTTGGGGCAAGGTCGATGGACTCGACCAAGGCATCACAAACCGTGCCGCGTGTACTGTCGGCTTTGGGTGAAGGGTCGTAAATGATCAGGGGAACCTTGGTCGAGGCGTCGTGGAAGAAAGTCTTTTCCCCCATCCAGTGGTCGCCCAGAAAATCCCCGTGGTCCGAGGTCAGAATGATCATGGTGTCGTTCATCCGACCGGTTTTTTCCATCCACTCAAACAAACGGCCCATCTGATCGTCCGCCTGTTTGATCAACCCCATATAGGCCGGGATCACGGCATCCCGAACGTCTTCACGGGAAAAGGCCTGCCCAACTTTTGTGTCCATGAAGGCCCTGAGGACGGGGTGGGCGTTTTCCCGTTCGGCGTCCGAGCGGACAACAGGCAGCACATGTTCAGGCCCATACATCGAGGCGTAAGGTTCCGGCACAATGTAAGGCCAGTGGGGTTTGATGAAACTCAGATGACAACACCAGGGCCCGTCATGAGAGTCCATGAACGCGATCCCGCGCCCGGTCAGGTACGGCGTTTCGCTGTCTTCCTCAGCGATGTTGGCGGGCTCGGCCGCGTTTTTCAGGAACCAGCCTGACAGAACATTGCCATCCGCATCCAAACCGGAATTGGCAAAATCATGCCAGGGATTGTCACTCTCATAACCTTTGGCGGTCAGGAATTTGTTGTATTCCTTCGCGCCGTCAGGGTCATAATACCCGTCCGGCCCCTCTGGAAGCATCCCATCATCGCGTTCAAAAACGTCGAAGCCGCATTCTGCGACGCGTGCCCCGACCAAACTGTCGGGTTCCAGACCCAACCGGGCCATGCCTTCGGCATCTGCGCGCATATGAGTTTTGCCGACCAGCCAGCATTCCATCCCGGCTTTGCGCAGATGATCCCCCATCGTCATTTCACCCACTTTAAGCGGAATGCCATTCCATGACGCGCCGTGCGAATGCACATAGCGCCCGGTGTAGGTGGACATGCGCGACGACCCGCAGATCGGCGACTGGATATAGGCGCGGTCAAACCGCACCCCACGGGCCGCCAATCGGTCAATATTTGGGGTGTGTAGGTGTGGGTGGCCGTAGCAACTCAGGTAATCCCAGCGGAGCTGGTCAAACATGATGAACAGAATGTTTTTGGCTTTGGCCAACGCAATGCCTCCCCGATGGTCAGGGTCGCAGACTAGCTAACCCGTGCCCGTCGGTTAAGCGGAAATTATGCCTGCGCTTCGCGTTCCATCTGTTCCAGCATCTTCTTGGCGCGTTTGCATTGCAACTGATCGCGAAGCGGGCTGTTTGGATCGACGTCTTTCTGGCAAACCACGCATTTATCCGCGCCTGAAATTGCGTTCAGGCCACCGCAGCTGCCCTTGATGGTCTTCCCCATCAACATGACACCCAGCGACATGCCCACCATCACAAGCGCCAACAGGATAAATGCCAGAATAAAGGTACTCATATCAGTCCATGTTTGTCAGTTGGTGCCCAAGGCGTCTTTGAACGCGGTGCTGTGTACCGTGATATAGGCATCTTCGCCGCCTGTCACATCCCGCGAGATGAAATACACGGCAAGTTTATGCTTTTCCGCCAGTTCCATACCTTTTTCCTGACCCAATGCCAGCATCGCCGTCGCCCAGGCATCCGCCATCATCGCGTTTTCGGCCAGTACGGTCACCGATGTGGTCCGGTGCGTGATCGGACGCCCGGTGATAGGGTCGATGATATGCGAATAACGCACGCCGTCCTGTTCGAAGAAATTCTTGTAGTCGCCGGACGTTGCCATGCCCAGATCGTCCAGTTGCACGATCAACTGCAGGTTCTGCGCCCCTGCTTCGGGCTTCTCGATCCCGATCCGCCAAGCCTCACCCTTGTCGTTTTCACCCATCGTGACCAGATCGCCGCCGATCTCGACCATGTAATCTTCGATCCCTGCATCCCGCAGGGTGCCTGCAACGGCATCAATTCCATAGCCCTTTGCGATGGCCGACAAGTTGATCCCGACACCAGCATCCGACTTGGACAACGTCCCAGCCTCGCGATCCAGTTTCAGCAGACGTGCCTGCCCAACACTGTCCAATGCAGCCTGTATGTCTTCGTCCGAGGGCACCGGGTCTTCGGGTTTGCGCGGTCCAAACCCCCAAAGCTCAATCAGCGGTCCAAGCGTTACATCAAACGTGCCACCAGAATTCTCGTGGACGTCATTGGCAGCCGCGATGACCAGGGCAAATTCATCTGAAACCTGTGTCGGCTCGGTGCTCGGCGACTTGGAAAACTTGGAAACCTCGGAATTCTCGTCCCAATTGGACATCTTGGCGTTCACGTCCGCCAAGGTTTCCTCAACCGCTACAGCAAGTGCTTCTTCGTCGACATCCACGCCAATCGCCGTGATGTTAAAAGTCGTTCCCATCGTCTCACCAGACAAACGCACGACTTCCGGCTCTTTGTCGAACAAACAAGCAGATAGAAGTGTCGCAACAGCCAGAACAGGCAAAAGACGCATGCGGGAATCTCCTGTGGAAAAGCGTGATCGGCGTATGCCAGTGGCCTTTGCCAGAGTCAAACCGACCTCACAGCTTCAGAGGCATGAACCCCAGCACAAGCAGGCCAATTCCTGCCGGAACGCCGAACAACCAAGCCTTCTTTTGCCACCCCGGTGCCTGCTGTTTCCATGCCATACGGAAATTGTGGCCACATACGACCACAACGAAAAAGATCAACGCGGCAACAGGAGGGGTCAGGTAAAGGTCAGACAAAAGGTCGAATATCCCGTGTGTTAGGCGGTTTTTCACGCTTGGGGCAATTGAACCCTATACAGGTCGCAAAGCTGCGGTAAGGTAAACTACAAAGGAAGAGGAGATTTCCCATGGCACCAAGCTCTTATCAGCCCCCAACGCGCGGCGACAAGGCCGAAACCGCAACGCGCAGCCAGTCCGTGGAATCCAACCTGTCCCATTCCCAGACGACTGTTTCGAAATTGATGGAAGGCAAAGGCGACGCGGTTTTCTCAGTGCGCCCGAATGATACGATCCACTCGGTTGTAAACATCCTCAAGGAAAAGCGGATCGGCGCTGTCGTCGTGACCGATCAGAACGGGAAACTGCACGGTATCCTGTCCGAGCGTGACATTGTGCGCCGGATGGCGGACACCCCCGGTCAGACACTTCCGCAATCCGTCGAAGACCTGATGACCCGCGAGGTCAAAACCTGCGCCCCGGAAGATCTGTTGAACGATGTGTTGAAAACCATGACCGAAGGCCGCTTTCGCCACATGCCTGTTCTGAGTGATGGAAATTTGCGCGGTGTCATAACCATTGGTGACGTCGTCCATTTTCGCTTGAAAGAGCTGGAATACGAAGCATTGCGCATGAAGCAAATGATCGTGGGCTGAGAAACCCCTTGACCTTGGACCAGTGACAGTATCCCTGATGCGACAAAGTCTGCGATAGGTTCGAGGGTTGCATGAAACGGGTTCTGGTCACCGGCACGGCGGGTTTCATCGGGTTTCATCTGGCAAAGCTGCTGTTGTCTGAAGGGTTTCGGGTGCACGGCTATGACGGGATGACCGATTACTACGACGTGACCCTCAAACAGCGCCGCCATCAGATGCTGCTGCAAACCCCCGGGTTCTCGGCCACCGAGGACCTTTTGGAAAACCACGACCGTCTTGTGCAGGTCGCGGACGAATTTCGGCCTGACATCATTGTGCACCTCGCCGCGCAAGCCGGGGTGCGCTACAGCCTCGAGGACCCGCGAAGCTATATCAACTCGAATGTGGTGGGCACGTTCAACGTCATGGAAGTGGCGCGCGAACACAAGGTCGAACACCTGCTGATGGCATCGACGTCGTCTGTCTATGGCGCGAACGAAGAGATGCCGTTTACCGAGGTCGAAAAGGCCGACACCCCTCTGACCATCTATGCAGCCACGAAGAAGGCAAATGAGGCGATGGGCCATTCCTACGCTCATCTGTGGAACCTGCCGACGACGATGTTCCGGTTCTTCACCGTCTATGGCTCGTGGGGGCGGCCTGATCTGGCGCTGTATAAGTTCGTGGACGCCATACTGGATGACCGCCCGATCGACATCTACAACCACGGCGACATGTACCGCGACTTTACCTATGTCGAGGATCTTGTCCGCGGCATCCGCCTGTTGATCGACGTGCCCCCTGTGCGCCCGGACAGCGCCGATGATATCGCCGAGGGCGACAGCCTCTCCCCCGCAGCGCCTTGGCGGGTGGTGAATATCGGCAATGGCGACAAGGTGCGGCTGATGGACTTTGTCGAGGCCATCGAGGAAGCCGTCGGGAAGAAGGCCATCCGTAACTACATGCCCATGCAGATGGGGGATGTTCCGGCAACCTGGGCAAACAACGACCTGTTGCAGGAGTTGACGGGCTATCGGCCACAAACGGATTTCAAAGACGGGATTGCGCGCTTTGTCGCGTGGTTCCGGGACTATCATGGAAAATGACGCATATGCTTGAAACCGACCCAAACTCGCGCAGAATTGCCGTGATCGGACTGGGCTATGTTGGCCTGCCGCTGGCCGTGGCGTTCGGGAAGCTGGCTCCGGTGGTTGGCTTCGATATTAACCCCGAGCGGATAGACGCGTTACGTGCCGGGCATGATTCCACGCAAGAGGTCGAACCCGATGACCTAAAAGCCGCAACTGGCCTGACGTTCACCTCTGATCCGTCAGAGATTTCGGATTGCGACACCTATATCGTCACCGTCCCCACGCCGATCACCGCTGGCAAGCAGCCTGACCTCACGCCATTGCTGCGCGCATCGGAAACCGTGGGCCACGTGTTGAAACCCGGCGATCTTGTGATCTATGAATCCACCGTCTACCCCGGAGCGACCGAGGAAGACTGCGTTCCGGTTCTTGAGCGTATATCCGGTCTGACCTTCAACCGCGAATTCTTTGCCGGATACAGCCCCGAGCGGATCAACCCCGGCGACAAGACGCATCGGATCGCGGATATCTGCAAGGTTACGTCCGGCTCGACCCCCGAGGTGGCCGATCTGGTGGATGCCCTCTATGCCCGGATCATCACGGCAGGCACCCACAAGGCCGAAAGCATCCGCGTGGCCGAGGCCGCAAAGGTGATCGAAAACACCCAGCGCGACCTGAACATCGCGCTGGTCAATGAACTGGCGATGATTTTTGGCCGTATGGATATCGACACCGATGCAGTTCTGCGCGCCGCGGGAACCAAGTGGAACTTCCTACCCTTCCGCCCTGGTCTGGTGGGCGGGCATTGCATCGGCGTTGACCCCTATTATCTGACCCACAAGGCCGAGGCCGTGGGCCATCACCCACAGATCATTCTGGCTGGACGGCGGTTGAACGATAGTATGGGCGGCTATGTGGTCTCGCAACTGGTCAAGCGGATGATGCGGGACGGGATCAATGTTGC
Organism: Ruegeria sp. CJ2; assembly: GCF_056536745.1. Lineage (NCBI taxonomy): Bacteria > Pseudomonadati > Pseudomonadota > Alphaproteobacteria > Rhodobacterales > Roseobacteraceae > Ruegeria > Ruegeria sp. CJ2. The sequence continues at coordinate 30,562 of NZ_JBQFQF010000017.1, read as the reverse complement.
CGCCGCCCGCGTGCTGGTGATGGGGCTGACCTTCAAGGAAAACTGCCCCGACCTGCGCAATACCCGCGTGGTTGATATCATTGACGAGTTGCAGGATTATGGCGTCGCCGTCGATGTCTACGACCCCCACGCCGATGCCACTGCCGCTCAGCAGGAATACGGAATTTCATTGATCGAACAGCCGGAAACCGGCTCCTATGACGGCGTCGTTCTGGCGGTTGCGCATCAGGAGTTTCTGGCGCTCGACCCAGCGCAGATGCGCGGCTTTGGCAAGGATCAAAGCGTGTTGTTCGACGTCAAATCCTGCCTGCCGCCCGAGGCCAGTGATCTGCGTCTGTAAAAAAACCGGCGCTGTCCTGCGCCGGCTTTTCCTGTCTTATCCGCCGAAATCGTCCAGCATGATGTCTTCGCGGTCCACACCCAGATCCAGCAGCATGTTGATGACCGACTGGTTCATGATCGGCGGGCCACACATGTAGAACTCGCAATCCTCGGGCGCGGGGTGGTTCTTGAGGTATTCCTCGAACAGCACGTTGTGGATGAAGCCGGTATAGCCTTTCCAATCATCCTCCGGCTGCGCGTCCGACAGGGCGACATGCCATTCGAAATTGTCGAACTCTTCGGCCAACTGGTCGAAATCCTCGACAAAGAACATCTCTTTCTTCGACCGGGCACCGTACCAGAAGCTGATCTTGCGATCGCGGTTTTCCAGACGCTTGAGCTGATCGAAAATGTGGCTGCGCATCGGTGCCATACCCGCACCACCACCGATAAAGACCATCTCTTTCTGCGTGTCGCGGGCGAAGAACTCACCGAACGGACCCGAGATCGTGACCTTGTCGCCCGGTTTCAGGTTGAAGATGTACGATGACATCTGACCCGGCGGGATACCATCCGAACCCGGAGGCGGCGAGGCCACGCGGACGTTCAGCATGATCATACCCTTTTCATCCGGGTAGTTGGCCATCGAATAGGCGCGCTCGATCGGTTCGGCCACGACGGATTCATATTGCCAAAGATTGAACTTGTCCCAATCCTCGCGGTATTCTTCTTCCACGTCGAAATCGGTGTATTTCAACGCATGCGCGGGGGCTTCGATTTGAATGTACCCACCTGCGCGGAAGTTCACATCCTCACCCTCGGGCAAGTCAAGCGTCAGGGCTTTGATGAAGGTCGCCACGTTTTCATTTGAGCGAACGGTGCATTCCCATTTCTTGACGCCAAAGACCTCTTCCGGAACCTCGATATCCATGTCCTGCTTGACCGCAACCTGACAGGACAGGCGGTCGCCACAGGCGGCCTCGCGCTTGGTGATATGGCTTTCTTCGGTCGGCAGGATCGAACCTCCGCCTGAATGCACCCGCACCCGGCATTGCGCGCAGGTGCCACCACCGCCACAGGCGGAAGGCACGAACAGTTTCTCGGCCGCCAGCGTTTGCAGCAGCTTACCGCCAGCGGGGACCGAGATGGTTTTCTCACCGTTGATGGTGATGTTCACGTCCCCGGTCGACACCAGCTTCGAGCGTGCCGCCAGAATGACCGTCACCAGCGCGACAACGATCAGGGTGAAAAGAATGACGCCCAAGCTAAAAGTTTCCATTGCGCCCTCCTTACAGTTTCACGCCCGAGAAGGACATGAAGGCCATCGCCATCAGACCCGCGGTGATGAAGGTGATCCCCAGCCCTTGCAGGCCGTCCGGAATGTCCGAGTATTTCAGCTTTTCGCGTACGCCCGCCATCGCGGTGATCGCCAGCGCCCAGCCAAAGCCGGAAGACAGGCCATAGGTCGCGGCCTCGGCAAAGTTATAGTCACGCTCCACCATGAACAACGAGCCGCCAAGGATGGCGCAGTTCACCGTGATCAGCGGCAGGAAAATTCCCAGCGCGTTGTAGAGCGGTGGGAAGTACTTGTCCAAAACCATCTCGAGGATCTGAACCATCGCCGCGATCACACCGATATACGAGATCAGGCCAAGGAAGGTCAGGTCCACATCCGGGAACCCGGCCCACGCCAGCGCACCCGGCTTCAGTAGGTAGTTCAGCAGCAGGTTATTCGCAGGCACAGTGATGGCCTGCACCACCATGACCGAAATGCCCAGACCCAGCGCGGTCGAAATCTTCTTGGAGACGGCGATGAAGGTACACATCCCCAAAAAGAAGCTAAGCGCGAGGTTTTCGACAAAAATGGCCTTTACAGCCAGTGAGATCAGACCTTCCATCAGTGGGCCTCTACCTGCTGAATTTTGTATTCACGCTCTTCCACCTGGTTCGGCTTCCATGTGCGGAAGGCCCAGATGATCAGACCGATGATGAAGAACGCCGACGGGGGCAGCAGCAACATGCCGTTGGGTACGTACCAGCCACCGTTGTTGACGGTCTCCAGAATGGTGACACCGAACAGTGATCCGGCCCCAAACAGCTCGCGGATGAAGCCCACCAGCAGCAGGATCAGGCCATAGCCCATACCGTTGCCCATGCCGTCGATGAACGACGCGACGGGCGGGTTCTTCATCGCGAACGCCTCGGCGCGGCCCATCACGATACAGTTGGTGATGATCAGACCCACGAAGACCGACAGGGTTTTCGAAATCTCAAACGCATAGGCCTTAAGGATCTGGTCCACCAGGATCACCAGTGAGGCGATGATCACCATCTGCACGATGATCCGGATCGAGCCGGGAATCTGGTTGCGCAGGCATGAGATGAAGAAGGACGAGAACGACGTTACGAAGATCACCGCCAGCGCCATCACCATCGAAACCTGCAACGACGAGGTTACCGCCAGTGCCGAGCAGATGCCCAGCACCTGCAGAGTGATCGGGTTGTTGTCGACAAGCGGGTCGACCAGCATCTCTTTCTTGGTCTGGGACATCAGAGCTCTCCTGCTTGCAGATTGGCCAGGAACGGAGCGTAGCCCGCGTCGCCCATCCAGAATTTCACAAGGTTGTCGACACCAACCGACGTCAGCGTGGCACCGGCCAGCGCATCGACGTAGAAGTCCGGGCCAGCGGCAGGCTGCGACTTGGCGACGGTGATCTGAAGATCACCCGCGTCATCGCGCAGACGTTTACCATTCCACAACGCTTTCCAGCGCGGGTTGTCGACCTCGGCCCCGAGGCCCGGCGTTTCGCCATGCTGATAGAATTGCAGACCGAAGATATCGTTGCCGTTATTCTCCAGCGCGATAAAGCCATAGAGCGTCGACCACAGGCCATAGCCGTGGATCGGCAGGATCACCTTGTCTAGCTCGCCGGCATCATCGCGCAGCAGGTAAATCACCCGGTATTTCGACTGCCGCCCGATTCCTGCGGGGTCATTGTCGAGCGCAACACTCAGCTCGGGGTCACCGGCCGCCGCGATGTCGTCAAACGTCGCCGCGTCAAACTGATCATCGACGAAGTTGCCGGTCGACAACTCCAGCACATGGGGTTCGAACGCGGCGAAGGCTTCAGTCACGTCGATGCCGGGCTCATAGACGCCCGCAACCTGCAGAACATTGACCTGCTTGTCTTTCAGCCGGTTGCTTTCCTGCACCGGACGCAGGCTGACGGCAGCCGCGGACACGACCATTGACGCCACCAGACACACGGCAACCGCGACAAAGATCGTTTTGCCGACTGAATCAGGCGAGGCCGCAAGGAACTTGGCAATCGCGCCTTTTGGCTCTGGGGATTGCGTATCAGACATGGCGACGCGCCCTCCGTTTGATGTTTGCCTGAACGACGAAATAGTCGATCAGCGGTGCAAAGACGTTACCGAACAGGATTGCCAGCATCATGCCCTCGGGGAAAGCCGGGTTGATCACGCGGATCATCACAACCATGACACCGATCAGCGCACCATAGATATAGCGGCCCATGTTGGTGTGGCTGGCGGAAACGGGCTCTGTGACCATGAAAGCCAGACCAAAGGCATACCCGCCCAGAACAATGTGCCAGTACCAAGGCATCGCAAACATCGGATTGGTATCCGACCCGATCAGGTTCAGCAGCAGGGTAAAGCCAATCGTGCCTGCCAGACAGCCCACGATCAGGCGATAGTTGGCAATCTTCGTCGTCAGAAGGAAGGCCAGACCGATCATACAGGCCAAGGTCGATGTCTCGCCAAAGCTGCCCTGAATGGTGCCGAAAAACGCATTGGCCCATGTGATCCCGTCAGCAGCCAGCGCCTGAACGCCTTCGGCTGCGGTGATACCCAGCGCGGTTGCACCGGAAAACCCGTCGACCGGGGTCCAGACCGAGTCCCCCGACATTTGCGCAGGATAGGCGAAATACAAAAACGCCCGTCCCACCAGTGCTGGGTTGAGGAAGTTCTTACCAGTGCCGCCGAACACTTCCTTGCCGATAACGACGCCGAAGATGATGCCCAAAGCCACCTGCCACAGCGGTGTCGTTGCGGGCAGGATCAGCGTGTACAGCATTGAGGTGACAAGAAAGCCCTCATTCACCTCGTGGCCGCGCACGGTGGCAAAGATGACCTCAAAAATACCGCCTGCAACCAGCGTCGTGATGTAGATCGGCAGGAAATATAGCAACCCGTGCAACACATTAGCGAAGATGCTGGAGGGGTCCAGCGAGATACCGAACATTTGCAGCAGGGCAATCCGCCATCCGGTTGCGGCGTCCGGGCCAAGCGTGGCAATTGCCGAATTCGCCTGATAGCCCGTGTTCCACATTCCCCATAGGATACAGGGGATGGTCGCGATCACGACATAGGTCATGATCCGTTTCATATCCACGTAAGACCGCGCATGTGGCGCAGCGGTGGTTACGGTTTTCGGAGTGTAGATGAAGCTTTCGACCATCTCGTAGATGGGGAAATACTTCTCGTACTTGCCGCCCTTGGTAAAGTTCGGCTCAATCCGATCAAAGAAGCTGCGCAAACCCATTCGGCTCAGCCCTCCTTTTCAATCTTGGTCAGGCAGTCGCGAAGCGCCAGCCCATATTCATATTTCGCTGGGCAGGCAAACCCGACCAGGCCCAGATCTTCTTCGTCAAGCTCCAGCGCCCCAAGCGCTTGTGCGGTGTCCGTGTCCATCACCAGCAGCGCCCGCAGCAACTGTGTCGGCAGATAGTCCTGCGGCATCAGTTCTTCGAACGTCCCGGTCGGCACCATTGCACGACGACCGCCATTCAGGTTCGACGTAAATGCGTACAGTTTCTTGGCAAAGGCCGAACCCAGAACCGGTTGAACCGCGTATTTCGACGGCATGGGGCGTATCCAGCCCATTGGAATCTGGTCGGGGTCCTCGCGGATGATCGAAATCTGGCGCGCAAAACGGCCAAGATAGGCCGTGGGGCCGTCAGCAAGCTTTCCGGACAGGATCGAACCCGAAATAATCCGCGCGGTTCCATCAATTTCGATCTCGTCCCGGGTCAGGTCGTCTGTCGATGCGCCCATGACCGTGCGGATCAGGCGGGGATGGCGTGCACCTGGGCCCGACAATGCAATCACAACATTAGGGTCCAGATGTCCGGTCTGCATCAGCCGGCCAATCGCGATCACATCCTGATATCCGATCGTCCAAACCTGCTTTTCACCGGCCAGAGGTTCCAGGAAATGGATATGAGTCCCGGCCAGACCAGCCGGATGCGGGCCCGAAAATGCTGCGGCTTCGACATTCGCAAGATCGGCGCCGGGCAGGGAGTCACCTTCCCGCTGACACAAATACGTTTTGCCATCGGTCAAAAGCGATACAGCCTTCAGCCCCTCGGCAAATGCGTCGCCTGCATCGTTGATGATCACGGCCGCATCGCCGGAAAGGGGCTCACTGTCCATAGCGGTGACAAAGATCGCCGCAGGCTTAGCGCCCGGTGCAGGCATTTTCGAATAGGGGCGCGTGCGGAAAGCTGTCCAAAGACCAGCGGTGCACAGCTTGGCAGTAACACCTTCCGCGCTGTCCGAGTTACCTGTCGCCGAGAAATCCAAGCCTACATCATTTGGGTCAGACACCTCGATCACGACGCTTTGCAAGACACGACGCGCACCACGGTTAACCGCGACGACCTTCCCGGTCAGCGGTGCAACCATCATCGCCTCGGGCGTGTCCTTGTGGCAGAACAAGGGTGTCCCCCGTTGTACCTCGTCTCCTTCCTGAACCAGCATTCGCGGCTTCAGGCCAAGGTAGTCACCGCCCAGAACCCCAACGGTCGTAAATTCCGGACCGGGCTGAATCGTCTGGTCCGGCGCGCCCTGCACCGGCAATTCCAACCCTTTTTTCAGTTTGAAAGTTTGCATGTCGCTACGGTCTTCCAAGCCTTATTGCTGCACCACTCCGTTTTGGCACCCACATTGTGGCACAAAACGCTGTGAACGTGGGAGCCTTGGAGCAAGAAAAAAGCGCGCGGCGCCCAATCCCGATCTGTGGCTTCCTTTCGATCAGGGACCCTTTACGCGGGGATGCTGACAAACGCAAACCCGTTACGACCAAAATCGACACCGGATTTTCACTTTCCGACGAACTGCCCCATTTTCGGCCTTCTTAAATTGCGTATCGCGCCCGGAATGCTTCCGGTGTAAGCACCCTGAATGGAACAGACTGACACTCTTGAGATATTTTTGGTAGCCACCCCCGGCCTTGAAGCACCGCTTTGTGCCGAAGCGCAGGAGAAAGGATTCGCCAAAGCCACGGTCGTGCCCGGCGGGGTAAGCTGCCGCGGCACCTGGTCCGAGGTCTGGCGCGCGAACCTGTGTCTTCGCGGCGCAAACAAGGTTCTGGTCCGGTTGGGTAGCTTCCCGGCCGTGCATCTGGCCCAACTTGACAAGAGGGCGCGTAAATTTCCCTGGTCTCAGTTTTTGCGCCCCGATGTTCCTGTCCGGGTCGAAGCGACCAGCCGCAAGTCCCGAATCTATCACGCCGGGGCCGCCCGTCAGAGAATCGAGCGCGCGATCACAGATACCCTGGGCGTTCAGGTGTCGTCCGAGGCCAGTCTGCGCATCTTGCTGCGTATCGAAAAAGATATCTGCACGTTTTCGGTAGACACATCCGGAGACCCTTTGCACAAGCGCGGCCACAAGCCTGCGGTCGCCAAGGCACCAATGCGCGAGACGATGGCATCCATGTTCCTGCGCGAATGCGGGTTCAACGGCTCAGAGCCGGTGCTTGATCCAATGTGCGGTTCTGGAACCTTTGTGATCGAAGCGGCGGAAATTGCGTTGAACTTGAACCCGGGCCGTTCCCGCTCGTTCGCATTCGAGAGTCTCAAGACCTTTGATCCAGCAATCTGGGCCGACATGCAGTTGCAAAATGCGCCTCCGGAGGTGGATGCCATGTTTTTTGGCTCGGACCGAAACGCGGGGGCTATCGACGCCTCGACGTCGAATGCCGAAAGTGCAGGCGTCGCAGGCATCACCAGGTTTCAAACCCGATCTGTCAGTGACATCAAACCCCCAACGGACCGAGCCGGGCTTGTTATCATCAACCCTCCTTATGGTGCGAGGATCGGTGATGAAAAACGGCTGCGGTCCGTCTATGGCACGCTGGGCAAGGTCCTGAGCTCAAAGTTCGCCGGCTGGCGGGTCGGGTTGGTCACAAGCAGTCCGTCGCTGGCCCGTTCGACGCGTCTCCCCTTCTTGCCTGCAGGACCGGTGGTGGATCATGGCGGCACCAAAATTCGACTTTATCAAACAGAGCCTTTGGCCTGACACCGAACAGTCTGATGCGTTCTAGCCCTCCTCAGTCATTTCGCGCCCTGCGCACAGAATCCCCCTTGCGCATCCAAATCGCCGGGTATAGACCCCCCGCCACGGTCGGAGTGTAGCTCAGCCTGGTAGAGCACTGTCTTCGGGAGGCAGGGGTCGGAGGTTCGAATCCTCTCACTCCGACCAAATAAAAAAGGCGCCCAAGGGCGCCTTTGCTGTTTGCAAGACAGAGATCCGAGGTTCATTGAACCTGAACGTTAATCGAACTCCAACGCATTGGCAGCCTTACGCAAGTGATCCGGGCTGTAGCGCGCATAGACGGACGCGGTAATACGTGAGTCTGAATGGCCGAGAAACTGGGCGATCTCATCCATCGAGGCGCCAGCCTCAGCCATATGAACTGCAGCTGTGTGCCGCAGCACATGCGGTGACACATCAGGTAGGTCCGCAGCGACTGCGGCCGCCTTGAAGCCTTTCTTGATCGACTTTATCGATCCTCCTGCCCATTCTACGACATAGTCAGACAAGGCCGCTTTCTGAGCGTTCAAAAGCACAGCATACAGGCTCTCTGTCATGGGGACGATGGCCCTGCCCTTCCTCTGTCCTTCGCCATTGCGGAGGTTGATCTGACGGCGATCGAAATCCACCCGATCCCATGTAAGTTCTAACACAGCCGTTACCCTAGCCGCCGTAGATAACATCAGCCAAATAGCGAGCTTGATGTGCGGTGCACATTCGACAGCCAAGAGCCGTGAAATCTCCTGACGCGTCAGAAATCTTTCCTTGGGAGCCGGTTTGCTGGGGCGCTCAATATAGGGTGCCCTATCAATGAGACCGGTTTTCTCAGCCCAATTCAAACAGGTCCTCAGTTTACTGAGCTGAGTCCAGATTGTGCCATCCTGGATACCTGCCTTCCGCCGATCGACGATGTAAGCTTTACAATCCTGCACGCTAATCTGATCCGGACGAAAGGCTCCAAACCAAGGCAGCACAGAACGGCCGGTGTATTTCATGCTTTCATGCGCCGGCCGACCCTCGACTGTTGCACTATACGCCTTCCAAATCGTCGCCACGGTCAGCTCATCCTTTCCTGCTGTCTGGGCAAGGAGGACATCACGAGCTTCGGCCTCCGCGCGTTCGAGGGTGTCCGCGTCAAGACGATACCGGCGTCTGCGTCCATCTTCCTCATACCAGACAACGACGAAGCGGTCGTTGAGCCGACCAATACTATATTCCTGCACTGCTCATATTCCTCAACCTTGTGTGCCGGGATGCGAAACTGGCGTTGAACTCTGAAATATCCGAGCTGGCCGGATTTGCAGAGCTGACGCACAGTCTCAGAACTGCAGCTCCAACGCTCTGCGAGAGTTTTGGGGGTATACGGCGGGGACAAATTGCGCTCCTTCATTTTGGTAAAACTTCTTACCCTATAGCGTTCTCGACGTGGGATGCGTTTGGGATTTCCAAAAATCTTCTAACCCATTGCTAAAAAACAAAAGAAAATTGCGTCTAGTGCACACGAAATTCGAACATCGGCATGGGAGAAACCGTTCCGCTGAACGTTTAACCCCGTCTGATCCCGCTAAATACTCTTGTGATTTTCTGCCAATGAACGGGCAATAAACAGCAGGCTACTTGCATCTTCGTTGATAGCCTAAGGATTGATATTCAAGAACCGGGCTAAGCAGCAATTGAAATGTCGACCAATCATTCACGCTTGATCACGCTATTCTGCGCATAGTGTCTCTACTCCAAATCCACAGCGCCTGCATTGGGCAATTCCAGCACAGTTTTGCCGGACCGGACCCAAGACGCTAGGCAAGACAAGTTGTCAGCGAGCATTTTTTTCGCAAGTGCACATTCCCAGACGATCGCTACACGCCAGCCTAAGTCGAGCAGATCAACCTTCGCCCGGCCATCGCGCTCGACGTTTCTATCAAATTTTTCCTGCCAGAACTCGGTATTGCTCTTCGGGATCGTTGCGAACCGGCATCCGTGGTGTCGGTGCCAGTAACAACCGTGGACGAAGATCACCACTTGATGGCGGGCTAGGACGATGTCAGGGCTGCCCGGCAACTTGCGGACATCAAGGCGGAAGCGGAAGCCTTGTGCATGGAGAAATCGGCGGACCAGTAGTTCGGGTTTCGTATCCCTTCTTCTGTTCGCGGCCATCATCTTAGACCTGACATCCGGACTGACGATATCTGCCACGAAATTACCTCCTTTCCCATCTTTCCTTTTGCGATCATGTGGTCCAGTAATTGGAAAATGAAAGAGATATTCGGAATTGTCGATCTGTTCTCGGGGCCCGGCGGCCTTGGAGAGGGCTTTTGCGCCTATAGAAGCCATGGCTGCCGGCAGTTCGAAATTGACGTTTCCGTAGAGAAGGACCCGATAGCACACGCAACATTACGGTTGCGGGCTTTCCTGCGTCAGTTCGATGGGGGCTTCCCGCCCGAATACACTGACTTTATGAACCAAAGTGGCACTGAGCCGGACTGGGCGGACCTCTACCCGCGGGAATGGGCGCTGGCCGAACGGGAGACATTAAATCTCACGCTGGGGGACGCGGAAACCACCGTCGCACTGGACCAACGTATCGACGAAATACGAAAACGACGCGGTGATCGCATTGTGCTGATCGGTGGCCCGCCTTGCCAAGCCTATTCTCTCGCCGGCAGGGGCAGGAAGCCGAGTGATCTGGGTTACGTCGCGCATGATGAGAATCGCCATCTTCTCTACCAAGAATACATCAACGTGCTCAGGAAGCTGCGCCCGGCAGCTTTTGTGATGGAAAATGTCAAGGGCATGCTTTCGTCCAGCATCGAGAAGCGCAAGGTCTTTGACCTGGTGACCGACGACCTGAGGTCAGGTGGCGGTGCGGCGGAATATCAGTTGTTCCCATTGTCCGGGAGCGCGGACCGGCATGGACATGTGCAGCCGAAGGATTTCGTTGTCGCGGCGGAGGACCACGGCGTTCCGCAGGCGCGTCATCGGGTCATCATCGTCGGCCTAAGGCGTGACCTTATCTCGGGTATGGATGAGTTCGAAGCGCCTAGGCTGGACGGCGTTCCACGGCGAACCTCAGTTCGCGATGTCCTCTCTGAAATGCCACCCCTCCGAAGCGGGATAAGCACTCGGGGCGGATACGTAGATGATCTCATGGGTTGGAAGCGGACAGTCGCGCGAAGTGCGACGAAGATCGCCACCATGTCGCACGGTTTGGAAGGAGATTCCGCAGAAAAATTTGTGAGGGCTCTGGGTGCCGTTGACAGATTGCAAAAGATAACCGTCGAGAAACGCAAGGGCACGAAAGGCGGAACGCTGTTGCCGGAAACCTGCCCTGACGATCTGCGATCGTGGCTGGAGGACAGTCGCTTAACCCGCCTTTCACTTCATGAGACCCGAGGACACATGGTTAATGACATAGAGCGATATCTTTTTGCCTCTTCATGGGCCATGGCGACGGGTATTTCGCCGAAGGCACGGGATTTCCCGGATGAACTTGCCCCGAAGCATAACAATTGGAAATCGGGCAAGTTTAACGACCGATTCCGGGTGCAGCCGTGGGACCTTCCATCGTCCACGGTGACCTGTCACCTGTCGAAGGATGGGCACTATTTCATTCATCCCGACCCAGCTCAGTGTCGGAGCATGACCGTCCGCGAGGCGGCAAGGTTACAGACCTTCCCGGACAATTATCACTTCAAGGGGAACCGGACTCAGCAATATGTCCAAGTCGGCAACGCCGTGCCGCCGTTCCTCGCGCGGAAGATCGCGGCGGCGTTGCACCCAGTATTGGCAAAGGTTTTCGACGCGCCCGCGCAGCCTACCCGGGAATTAGGGAAAGTGACGATACCTGCATGACCGATCGGTTTGGTGACGGAGATGCCTCATATCACGAGGTTCGCCCGAACGCCGGGGCGCTGATCGAGAGCCTTCGAGACATCGGCTACACAATGTCGAGTGCGCTGGCTGACATCGTTGATAATTCGCTAACCGCCAAAGCGACCGAAATTTCGATCCGGGTTCACTCCGACCCGGAGGATGCCGCAATAGGCATCGTCGACAATGGGAACGGCATGTCGCGAGCGGAACTCCTCGAGGCGATGCGTCCGGGGTCCCGATCGCCCACGGAAACGCGGAATACCGAGGATCTGGGGCGGTTTGGGCTCGGTCTAAAGACAGCGTCATTCTCCCAGTGTCGTCGCTTGACGGTGGTGACCCGCTGTGAAGATACCGTTTCAGTGGCAATCTGGGATTTGGACCTTGTCGTCGCCCGAAATGCGTGGGTTGTCGAAACACGCGCGTCGGCTGAGACCATTCGCTTTGCCAACTTGCTGACAAACGACGGAACGCTCATCCTATGGGAGAAGCTCGACAGGGTCGGTTTGGAACTGGGAAGTCAGAACTTCTTACGTATAATGGACGAGGCTTCGAAGCACCTTGAGCTAGTGTTCCATCGTTTCATGAAATCCGAACATGGGCGAAAAGCCGTTTGCATCAACATGAACGGACGAAAACTGGTGCCTGTCGACCCGTTTGCGGAATGGCATGATGCGACGATCAGGCAGGCGGAGGACCGTCGGATCGCAGGCGGCACGGTCACGATCCAGCCGTTTATACTGCCGCACAGAAACAAGGTTTCCTCAGAAGCGGAATGGAAGAGAATGGGCCTTTCAGAAGGCCACATGAAGTCGCAGGGCTTCTACCTATACAGGAACAAGCGCCTGATCCGCCATGCGACTTGGTTCCGGATGGCGCCACAACACCGGTTGACCCAGCTCGCGCGCGTCCGGGTCGACATTGGAAATGAGAGCGACGCGGCTTGGAAGATCGATGTGCTCAAGGCCTCCGCATCACCACCGCCGGCGCTACGGGATTATCTCAGAAGACTGATCGAGGGTCTCGGCGGAAAGTCCAAGCGAGTTTATCGCAAGCGAGGCGCAAAGCTGACAGATGAGAATCCGCTTCCACTCTGGCAACGGACGAAGACAGACAATCGGATCAGCTATGCGTTGAATGGCGATCATCCTTCAATGGCGGCATTCGCAGATAGCCTGACGGAAGCGCAGGAGAACGCATTTGGAGAAATATTGCGGCTTATCGCGGCGGGATTGCCGATCGAGGCGCTCTATCACGACATGGCCGAGCACTTTTCGGATATCAAACAGGAAATTCTCGATGAGAACGAGCTTCGGTCAAGTGGCCGACAATTGATCGATCAGCTGAGGGAGTTGGGACATGGAAACAAAGATATCGCAGCAATGTTGAAGGTTGTCCCGCCCTATGCGGGAAACGAGCAGATAATAACTGAACTACTCGAGCAAGAGAAACTAGCACCATGAACATCCTGACGCTGGACAATATCCGCGGTCTAGTCCGAGATTTTATGATCGAGGCTTACCGGACCCAAGAGGAATTGAGGACCGAGATCGAGAAATATGCTCCGCTCGCGCGTGACGAGGTGAAACGCGAGGATCTTGACGAACTCTACGATGAAATGCGTATTCGTCATGGCGTTCTCGTCGAAACGGGAGCGGCACTTGTGGCTCCGGGTTTCACGCCATGGTTCGACGCAAAGCGGCGTCAGAATACAGACTGGTTCTACTGGGAACGTTACCGGACACAGCTCGCACAATCCGGCTTTCCAGGACCGGTTCTTGAAGCCATGAACGAGAAAACCAACCGGGTCATCGAGCTCTGCGGCGATCCGCAAGGGGACGCTCCCTTTGATCGCCGCGGCATGGTGATGGGCGATGTGCAGGCCGGAAAGACTGGAAATTACACGGCGCTTGTCAGTAAAGCCGCCGATGTAGGCTATAAGGTAATCATCATTATCGCTGGGATTCATGAGAATCTGCGAAGTCAGACCCAGACGCGCATCGACGAAGGCCTAATTGGGCGAAATAGCGATGTCTCGAGGTTGGAGAACATCCGGGACGACGGCCGTGTGGGAGTCGGGTTGATCAATCCCTCTCGGGAACCGAGTGCCATGACTACGCGACAAGCGGATTTCCGGAAGGGACAGGCCGATCAGCGTATTCCGCTTGTGAACATGGAAAAGGAGCCAATCGTCTTCGTCATCAAGAAGAATGCCAGCGTCCTTAAGAACTTCCTAACTTGGCTGAAGGCATTCAACCTTTCCCACGGCGGTGAGACGATCAATCAACCCATGATCTTGATCGACGATGAGGCCGACAATGCCTCGATAAACGTCGCGAAAGGGCCGGAGGCAGTCTCGCGGATCAACGGCCAGATCCGCGCCCTATTAAATCTCTTCAGCAAAAGTTCCTATGTCGCATTTACCGCGACGCCTTTTGCCAACATCTTCATTGATCCTGACCTTCAGCACGAAAAGGCTGGACGCGACCTTTTCCCGGAACACTTCCTCATAGCGCTTGACCGACCCGGAAACTATTACGGTGCAGAAAAGGTCTTCCTAGGCGACCCCGAGGATGAAATTGAACGCCCGACACGCGACATCGAGGATAACGAACCGCATCTACCTTTGAAAATGCCTAAAGGACATCAAGTCCGTGATCTTCCCGAAAGCCTGATGACGGCTATCCGAACATTTATAGTTGTTGGCGCAATACGCGATCTCCGCAAGCAACGCGACAAGCATCATTCGATGCTGGTGAACGTTTCGCATTTGACGGCAGTTCAAACTGACGTTGCGAATCTCATCCGTCATCGCCTTAACGAGATCATTCGCCCGGCACTGAATCTGCATTGTTCGCTTTCAACTAAGGAAGCCGAGGCGAATGCCGAGGTGGCCGCTATGCGAAAGATCTTCGATGAGGAATACGCAAATGCAGAGGTGAAGTGGGACGACGTCCTGCCACTCCTTGATCGGGTTGCCGGACGGGCCGCGGTCTATGAGGTCAATAGCAAATCGGGCGAAAAGCTGGAGTATCCGGATATAAAGGACCCGGAAAACGATCAAGTCACCGCTATCGCGGTGGGAGGGTATTCTCTATCGCGTGGTCTGACGCTCGAAGGGTTGACCATCAGCTATTTCCTTAGAAATTCCAAGGCCTACGATACGCTTCTGCAAATGGCACGCTGGTTCGGCTACCGCCCCGGCTATGAGGATCTTTGCCGCATTTGGATCAAGGATGAGGCCCGGCGCTGGTATTCCCATATTGCTGAGGCTTCCGAAGAGCTGCGTCAGGATCTGCGTTACATGGCGGCATCAGGAGCAAGTCCGCGAGACTTCGGTCTGCGCGTTCAGCGTCATCCGTCGGCCTTGGAGGTAACGGCGCGCAACAAGGCAGGTAGCGGCCAAGAAGTCATTGTTGATGTCAGTTTATCGCGAAGCCGCATCGAGACTACCGTGATCCATGACAACCACCCCGGTGACGAAGCCGAAGAAAACCGGAAAGCGGCGATCCGACTTCATGATCGCCTTGCTGATCGTCCCTCAAGGATGGACGGCGAGAGCAGGGTTTTCGAGGCAGTCCCCTCGGATATCGTGAAGGACTACCTTCAGGATTTCCGAAATCATTCAGATGCCGAACGAACACAGACAGAACCAGTCATCCGATACATCGAGGAGCGAGAGGACGAAAATCTCGATAAATGGGACGTCGTCTTTGTAGGTAGTGAAAAGCCGGATGCGGCTACATGGCACGGTTTTGGCTACCCCATGCGCACGCAGCGCCGGACGCCGGCCTCCCGCGAGGACGGCAAGGTGGTCGCGACCAGTCGCCGCTTCTCCTCGCGCGGGGTGGTCCGGTTCGGTATGAACAAAGAAGTATTGGCCACCGTGCGCGAGGAAGCGAAGAATGAAAATACCAAGAACATCGCGGACAGCGCATATCTCGCCAAACGGTCGCGACCGATTCTCGCGGTTCATATCATTGCACTTCAGGACAAGGATACCGGGAAGTTGCTTGAAGAACCACCTGTGACGGCGTGGACCATCGGCTTCCCGACATCGAGTAAGAAGGGAAAGACTGTGAGTTATCAAGTTAATACGATCTGGTGGCAGCAGAACCGCGGCGAGATCGACGAGGAAGTTGGAGAGGCGCTTGACCGAGAAGAGTGACGATCCGTGGTCGGAAATTCCGACTTCGCCAGCCGGCACCCGTCTGAATGGGCGACTAGTAGCGGAAAGTAGACCTTGGGAGGTTTTTCGTGCGCTCGACCATCGCGGGCGGCGCATCTTATTTCTTGTTCACGAACCGGCCGCGACCTCTGGTATCGCTCTCCCGAAAATTGCCGGGCTGGATATCGAGGCACGGCTGCGCTCTGAAGACGACAAGGTAATTCTCTCGGTCGCCCTGGAAAGCCCGGACGACGCGGACATCTTCACACGCCTTTCGGCTGACATCATCGAAACGGTCGCCAAGGCGGGTGACGAGTCGACAGCGGTCCAGTCTTTCATCGGAAGGATGTGGAAATGGCATGCGCTTTTGAAAGGCGCGCGGAAAACTTTGTTGAGCCGAGAAGCGCAACTCGGCTTGATTGGTGAGCTTTGGACGATCTTGAATGTCATTGTGCCAGTAAGGGGGTTGGACGCGGCAGTTGAAGGATGGCGAGGCTCGCAACGAGCCCCGAAGGACTTCGAGCTCTCCGATCTATGCATAGAATGCAAGGCGCGTGGTGCAGCCGCGCGCAACAAGATCCGGATCACGTCGGAACATCAACTAGCCGATGTGCCCGGTCACAGTTTGATCCTACTCGTTCACACCTTTGCCTCTGCAGCTGAGGATGACGTTGGCGCGATCGATCTGCACGAGATCGTTCGGCAAGTCCGAGCCACCATTGCTTCCGACGCCCCCCAGGTTTCGAAGACATTCGAAATGTCCCTCGAAGAAGCAGGCTACGACGGCACACACGAATACGAAATGAGGGTGCTACATCGCGCAGTAGACGCCTACATGGTCGAGCACGGCTTTCCGCGCATCGTGCCCGGTGTATACCCCAACGGCCCGATCGAGGTAGCCTACGACCTCCCGTTGGCGGACTTGGGTCCATTCCATTTGGGCGAAGCAGATTTCGCCCGTCTTATAGCGGGAGCATGACAACATGAGCGATGTCGATCAATATCCCGATATGCTACGAGAAGACGTCCGGCTTCTGTCCGAAGCAAACGGGACGTCGATGGAAGAGGCATTTTTCGCACGGGTTACCGATACGATAACCGGTTCAGGCGAGGTCGATACCCTAGAGTATTTTCACCATCGGGGCACACCGCAATCCGGTATCCGGGTGGACGGTTGGGGTGGCGACCCGCGCAAATCGAAGCAATTGACTCTTCTCGTTGTTGATCATGCTGACGATCCGAATGCGCCGACGTTGACTGGCACAGAATTGAACAACCAGTTCAAGCGGCCTCTCCGATATTTGAAGGCGGCCCTGGACGAGGATTGGCGAGATCGGCTCGAGGAGACATCGCCGGGATTCGAGTTAGCCGACATGATCGCAGCGCGTTGGTCAACGGTAAAGAAGATCCGGCTTCTCCTCCTCACCGACCGCAAACTCAGCAGCCGCGTCGATGGTCGTGAGATGACGGAGTTCTTAGAACGTCCGGTCAGTTACAGCGTTTGGGATGTGACCCGCCTCGAGCGTATCGAGAGTTCCGCGATGGGGCGCGAGGACATTATCGTGGAACTCGACCAGCATGGAGGCGCGATCCCTGTGCTTCCCGCTCATATGCCGGACTCCCCCTACGAGGCATATCTCGCCGCACTTCCCGGATCGGTTCTCGCCTCGATTTATGATCGATGGGAAGCTCGCCTTCTCGAACAGAACGTGCGCGTGTTTCTGCAAGCGCGCGGCAACGTAAACAAGGGCATTCGAAAGACGATCGAGGAAGATCCTTCCATGTTTTTCGCCTACAATAACGGGATCACGGCGACAGCCGAGGCTGTCGAGATCGAACATCGCAACGGCGTCCCATTAATGACCCGCCTGACGAATCTGCAGATTGTGAATGGAGGGCAGACCAGCGCATCCATCCACGCCGCTCTACGCGCCGGGACAGATCTGTCAAAGACGTTTGTCCAGATGAAGTTGTCCATCGTCGATGCGGAAAAGGCCGAAAAGATCGTGCCGGACATTTCCCGATATGCAAACAGTCAAAATCGGATCGCGGCAGCGGACTTCTTTTCCAATCACCCCTTCCACGTCCGAATCGAGGAAATATCGCGCCGGCTCTACGCCCCTGCGAAAGACGGCAATTTCACGCAGAGCCGATGGTTCTATGAACGCGCGCGCGGCCAGTTCGCAGACCGCCGCTCCCGCCTGACACCGGCTCAGCGGCGTAAGTTCGACCTCGAACATCCTAGGGCACAGCTCTTCACTAAGACCGATCTCGCCAAGGCCGAAATGGCATGGCGTGGCCGCCCTGAAATCGTGAGCCTCGGCGCGCAGAAGAACTTCGCCCATTTCGCGCACGCGATCGGCAAGGAATGGGACAAGAGCGATGAGGCTTTCTCGGAAGAGTGGTTCCGCAACGCGGTATCGAAGTTGATTTTCTTTCGCAAGACCGAACGGATCGTCTCGGATGCAGCCGGTTCATGGTATACCGGTGGCCTCCGCGCGAACACGGTTTGCTACGCGATATCGAAGCTTGTCCGTGACATCGAACAGCAGAAACAGTCGATCGACTTAAAGAAGATCTGGAATGCACAGGACCTACCCGACCCGCTGATCGATATTCTCGATCAATACGGAGAAGCCATGCACATGCATCTCCTGTCTCCTCCGACTGGTGGCAGTAATCCGACGGAATGGGCCAAACGGAAGGCGTGTGTCGAGGCCGCGATGGAAATCGAACTCGATTTCCGCAGCGACATTTCGGACTTTCTGATAGGCACTGCGGAACGTCGCGAAAGAGCTTCGGAAGGCCGTCGCGATCAACGCATGGTTGACGGAATTCAAGCGCAGGCAACAGTTGCAGAAATTGGATCACATGAATGGGCTTCTTTGCGGGACTGGGCACGCAGTTCCAGCATGCGTCTCACTCCCACCGAGAATGGTATCCTAGAGGCGGCTACACAGCTTCGGCTGCGACCTTTGTCAGAAGCGCAGTCGGTCAAGGCGATGGCAGTTATGGAGCGGGCGCGAGAGCAGGGATACGCACCCTCAAGAAAATGACGAAATGTGCAACGCTTGGTAGTTGAATCGCCGGGACGTATTGTTCCCTAGTCAGATGGTGCATCAAAGAGGGCATGCTTCTTAACCGGACTGAGTTTGTCCCGAACAAGTTCCTTATTAGTTGTTCATTGACCCGTTGATTGTGGCGCGGGATTTGCCGAAACGCGTTTCAGATATTGCTAGGACAATTGTTAGTTTGGCCGGTCAGTTTCTTGTGGACGACCTCCGAGTTGCGCCCCTCAAACGACGCAAAGGCGAACCTAAACAGATTGTAGACGCGGATCTCTCATTCTTAGCAGCCTCCTTCCTTCCGATCGCGTTCTCCCTCGCGTGGCCTTCGGCCTCTCTCGGTCCGATGAGCACCTCCCTTCGGTCGGCGCTCAGCCAAGTCACTTTCCTAGCTATAGAGTTCTGATTGCTGGCAACTCGTTCCCTTCCTCCAAGCGATAGAAAAGCATTACTACCCAAGTGCAGGTCGCATTAAGATGGCTTGAAAAGGAAGTAGCTGGTCACCTGCAGCGTTGCAGACAGGCCCCTGGCGGTTACCTAGATGTTCATGAACTCCCGAAACACAACGAATTTTTCGAAGTGCGTCTCCTCTGCGTTCATTTTCGTAATATACCGGATAACTCCAGCAGATTCAATGCTCTGGCAGTCAAAAGACCCCTGACGCACTAGGCTCAGCCAATGCATATTCCCGATCTCGGGCAAGCGCTCGGTGCGAGCGGCTCGTGCGGAAGACTCGATGTCTGGATCCACTTGCACAATCATGTGCCAGTGGGGGTTCACATCCAACTTTTCCGGGAAGGCAAACCATACCAGTCGCTCGTCCGGGCGCTTGCCCCACTTTGGCCCATTAATCTCGCGGTTTACACGTGCATCCCACTCTTTCAGCAACACACGCATTTGCGTATACCCCAAGGGTTGGTAATTAGATGCCAGCGTGATGAAGTGGGTGAAATCGTAGTCGAGCAATTTGGTGCGCAGCTCCCGGCGCATGCGCTGATGCAGGGAATGGCACCTGCTGCGGCCATTTTCGTCCCAAACTGCCCAGTCCTTCATGTATTTGGCTCCTTGGATGATTTTGTTCTAGATAAAATTATAGCAAGCTCGTTCTCGGGATGCGTAACCTCAGACAAAAAGTTTCCACATCCCGAGGTGCCGGAACTGACCGAGCAATCGGGAAACTCGCCAGACCTACTGAAGGGCTTTCTAGAAAGCACATTAGGTTACCGTCTGCAGGCACAGGTAGCAATCGTCCCCATGGACCAGACAACTGTCATGCTTTCGCAATCAAATTGGGTCACCTGAATTTTGCCAATCACAGAATGATACATGCACGCTGAGCGTGTTCAGCGTTTGGTTTGTTGTTCCACAATGCCAAATCGCTAATGGGAGTTTTGGACCATCCAAACGCTGTGGCGCCAGAACCCATCCCCTTTATCATGCGCCGGGAAACCTAGGACATCGATATTGTTGGGCTCTGGCGAACGGTCTAAAGCGAAGCGCTGAACCATTCCTCACTCACTTGAGTGATCGGGCCCATTGTTTGCGAGTCAGCACCCATCAGACAGATCCAGCTGTTGCTGGTCTCCATTTTTTCAAACCCGAATTGCCCCTTCGACTCACGCTCTGGCCGACCACAACAGAGCCGATAACTATGGCTGCTCCTATAGACTGAGTGAGGCTAAGCGTTTGTCCCAAGTATACCCAGCCGAGCACGACAGCTGTTACAGGACTCATCATGCCGAGCATCGAGACTGCACTGGGCTCCAGGCGCGCAATGCCACGAAACCAAAGCGCATAGGTTGCTGCAGCACCGATCAACCCAAGCCAAATAAGGCCGGCGACATTTGTCGCGCTGAGCGCAGGTAGAGGCGGCTCAAGGAACAGTGCGACTGGCAGCAGTATCAATCCACCGGCTGTTAATTGCCACGCTGTGAAACTCAGCGCCGAGACCGGAGGTTGCCATTTCCGGCTGAGAACAGTGCCAGCAGCCATTGACGCAGCTCCTCCCAAACCCGCTGCTATACCGATCCAATCAAGTTGTGCTTCTGGTCCGATCAGCAGCAGAGACACACCCATTACGCCAGTCGCTGCGGCGCCGAGCGCACCAAGTCGGATTGGGGTTCCCAACCATCCCCACGCCATCAAAATCACGATCATTGCTTGCAACGATCCCAGGGTGGCGGCCACACCACCGGGCAACCTATACGCAGCAACGAAGAGGAGCACCCAGAACAGAGCGAAATTGAGGCTGCCTAAAACGAAAACTCGACCGAGCCATTCGCGTGATGGAACACTGCGCGTCATTGCAAGCAGCAACAAGCCAGCAGGCAGAGCTCGTAACGCAGCCAGGGTAATCGGATAGCCAGCCGGGAGCGCTTCGGTAGTTACCAGATAAGTGCTTCCCCATACCGCTGGGGCGAGTGAGGTGAGTAGAATATCGGTTGAGCGTGACATGGTATGTCTCCCGGCTGAGGCGTTTGAGAATTTGAGTGAGACGTCAGAGGCGCGCGGGTTACGCTGCTTTCGCTTGGAGGTTTGATCCAACGAGGCACGCTGCAATACTTGCAACATGAGCGCCCTGGAACCGCGCTCCGGCTAGGTCGGTTTCAGTAGGTGTGCGGGAACCATCAGCACCGGCGATCGTTCCGGCACCATATGGTGCGCCGCCAATGATTTCTTCTGATGTAGTCTGGCCAGCAAATGTGTATGGCATTCCGGCAATCAGCATCCCAAAGTGTTGAAGAGGGACTTGCGTTGTCAGAAGGGTGGCCTCGTGCCCACCGTGTTGCGAACCTGTTGATGCAAAGACCGCCCCGACCTTACCAACCAGTGCGTTCCTTGCCCAAAGCCCTCCGGCCTGATCAAGGAAAGACTTCATTTGGCCAGCCATCATGCCAAATCGGGTCGGTGTTCCAATGATGATTGCATCATAGTTTTCCAGATCTGTCGGCAAGGCGGCAGGTGTATCATCTACGACATAGCCAGCCTGCTGGCGGACTTCCTCAGGGACAGTTTCGGGCACACGCCGAACGTCAACTTCGGTGCCGGGAACACTTCTGGCGCCTTCAGCTTCGGCATCGGCCAATGTGCGGACGTGGCCATAGCTTGAATAGTAGAGAACGAGAATACGTGACATAGGATACCTCTCAGGGCTGTGACTTGTTCCCTGAGAGAATGGAATTTGTTGCGCCGCCAATTAAGTCGCGCTCTTTGACATCACTCTTTACCTGTATTGAATAATGTCAGGACCTGAGAGCCAGACGCAGATGATCAAGAAAGGCTGTGACCTTTGCATCCATTCCCAAGCGAGATGCAGTAACGGCGAATACTTCCGGCGCGGGCAGTTCGTGGTCAGGAAGAACTCTCACCAAGGCCCCGCTAGCTTCAGGAGCATCAGAAACGAACTCGGGCAGAGTTCCGATGCCTTGCCCGGCTATCAGCAGATCACGCAAAACGAGGCTGTTACCAACCCTCACACGCGGATCAAGTTCCAATGATGTGACGCAGTTGGCAGCCGAGAGCTTCCAGCTCGTCAAATGATCAGCAAGCAAAAAGCCGATGATTGCGTGGTTTTTCAGATCCGCCGGCTGGGTCGGCGTCCCGCATCGCTCCAAATAGTCAGGAGACGCAAATATTCTTTGCCGCATCACGCCGATCCGTCGGGCAACAAGTGCCGAATCCGGCATGGCAGCACGGATACGTATCGATAGATCGAACCCGCCCTCGACCATATCGATCACCTTGTCGTCCATCGAAAGAGTAAATCGCAGATCGGGATAGGTTTCCAAGAACTCTGGAAGCATCGGTGCGATAACGGTTTGGCCGAAGGAACTTGACGCATTCACCCGAAGGTGCCCACGCATCGCTTTTGCACCTTCCCTGATGGTCTGTTCCGTTTTTTCGACAGCGTCGAGTATTCCAATTGCATCTTGGTAATAGAGACTGCCGGTGTCAGTCAGTGACATAGATCGGGTCGTTCTGGTGAGGAGGACGGTTCCCAGACTTTCTTCCAGAAGCTTGATTTCTCTGCTGAGAAGCGCAGGAGAAACACCAAGGTCTTCCGCCGCACGGGCAAAGCTGCCGCGTTCAACGATACGGCGAAAAGCTTGCATGACTGACAGTTTGTCCAAGTTATCACCCTTCGAAAAAGCTGCTTTTGATGTGTTACGCGATAGATCGGGTCTACGACATGCCCAAACTCACATTCTTTCAGGTCGAGCTGATCCAGTTCAATTCTGTTTGCGGAGCATCCATCACACCTGTGAACTTGAGCTCGGGAACAGTTTTCGGTTCTGAGAGCTCCTCCCTACAATCTCCCGTCACCAGCCTCCCTATTAGATTACCAGCTTTTAGGACGGACATAGCACTACTTGGCATATCTAGGCACAGTCAGCCTCTATACAGTGCAGCTCACTATTCACGACTAATCCCCCACTATTAGCAATCGTCGGTTTCTTCTCTCCGGAGTAGCTCAATACACTGCCTGGCATAGACCTGTGCTTACGCTCTCAATGTGGTTATCTCTCAGGAGCGTTGTGAGCAGGCCTGAGTTACGTCCGTTCACTTATGTGTGTGGGCAGTCTGGTCTGTGTTTCGTCGCTGTGCGCGCTTTTCTGGCCTGTTTTCGGATATGTGTTTTCTGAGAACCGTTGTTTTTATGGGTTTGTCTGGTTCAGTGGTTTACATTTTGGTCTGAAAAACCTGATTCCGGTCCAGATTTGTCAACTTAATGTAAACTTAGTGTAAACCTTTTGGCCTGATTTGAGGTGTTTTTAGGTCGAAAGGTTTACATTCCGTCGATCCCGGGAAGGCGAATGTAAACCTTTGTCAACCTTGTGCAGCCTCAGTTCAATCAGCGAGGGACCCGGCGAGGCAGGGTTCACCAGCCATTCCTCGCCGCAATCTCGAAAACCCATTCCATTTTTCTTTGTGAGGTCGACAAAGGCGCCTCAATAGCTGCACTCTCTGTAAGGTAGGTTCAGGATCTCTGCCGTTGCTCACGTCGCGCAGGAACCGCAACCAGGCGCGCTCATTCAATGTCAGGACATCTTTCTGGTCATACATGGCTCCTACCTCCCGAAGATAGTCTTGATCGCCGTCTCTGACCGGCTGGTCAGCCGAGGATCGGTGTTGTTGGAGGCCTTGCGTATTGCTTTCAGCCAGCCAAGTTCATTCGACGTGATAGGTTCTCCGAACACCTCGACGACTGCCTCGGCTGCAGTCAGGCCGATCGACTGCTCAATTGCGAGGCGCATAAGGTAGGCAGCGTCGCATTCCAGAGCTTTCGCCAAAGCCGGGACGCGATCCAATGCTACCTTGGAACCACCCTGCTTGATCATCGTGATCATGTTCGGGTTGACGTATCCCACCTGCGCCGCGATCTCGGCTTGGCTCTTGGTAGGTTTCAGTTCGAGCACCCTCCGTTCGACATACTTCGCCATCCGGGTGTCTCCATACGGTTTGTTTATCATCGCTATCCTCTCATAAGTGATGCAGCACGCGCTGCATGTCTTTGATATAGCGACGGTGAGAATGGGAAATTGCGGAGGGAAAAAATCAATCAACTAAAATGTTTAGCCGATTGGCAACGACTCATTCTAACTCGGCCCATCTATCCGGGCGGAAAAACAGCGGTCTTTTTCACTGTTCCATAGACAAAGCTGGTATCGATCGAAGCTATCCCACCGATCGGATGAATTCGGTGACGAATAAATTCCTCGTAGGCCTCGAGATCCGATACCAAAACCCGCAACTGATAGTCCATCGCCCCGGTCAACACGTGGCATTCAAGAACTTCATCAATCATCCGAACACGCTTTTCGAAGTTCTGAACGTCCGTTTCATTGTGTCGCTCTAACCGGATACGAACGAAGACGGTAATGGCCATCCCATACGCGGCAGCGTCAACGTCGGCGCTGTATCCCTTTATCACTCCGTTGGCTTCAAGGTTTTTGACCCGACGCAAACACGGTGAGGGAGACAGGTTCACTTCGTCGGCAAGATCCTGGTTCGTCATGCGCCCGTCCCGCTGCAGCGCTCGAATAATCTGCCTATCCTTAGCGTCCATTTCACCCTCTTTCTTGGCAGAATATGCCAATATCGCCGATCAAGTTGGCATATTTAGCAACCATTAGCTCAAAGTAAAGGCGCAAACTGGCTCCAACATGATTCAGGAGCTTGCAATGACTCGTTCAACCGGATTTGCCACCCGCGCCATTCACCACGCTTACAACCCACTGGAAAATGATGGTGCGCTGACACCACCGCTGCATTTGACGTCCACGTTTACCTTTGAAACCGCAGAGGCTGGTGGAGAGATGTTCGCCGGCGAGCGTGAAGGTCATATCTACAGCCGCATTTCGAACCCCACATGCGACCTTCTTGAACAACGCATTGCCGTGCTTGAGAGGGCCGAGGCCGGGTTAGCTCTATCAAGCGGCATGGGGGCGATCACGGCAGTGCTCTGGACGCTGCTGTCGCCAGGTGACGAAGTTATCGTGGACAAAACGCTTTATGGCTGCACCTTCGCCTTCATGCGCCACGGTTTGGCGAAATGGGGTGTTACGATCACGCATGTCGACATGACAGATCCTGAGAACTTGAAAGCGGCCGTTTCTGACAAAACCCGCGTTGTCTATTTCGAAACACCGGCCAATCCGAACATGCGCTTGGTGGACATCGCCGCCAGCGCAGAGATTGCGCATTCGGTCGGTGCGACGGTTGTCGTCGACAACACTTATGCCAGCCCGTATCTGACCCGCCCGATCGAGCATGGTGCAGATATCGTTCTGCACTCCGCTACCAAATACCTGGGCGGACATGGCGATGTTGTCGCCGGTCTGGTTGTCGGAACTGCCGAACAGATTGCTGAAATCCGCCTTGTTGGGATGAAGGACATGACAGGTGCAGTGATGGCTCCTTTCAACGCAATGTTGATCCTGCGAGGGCTGAAAACACTAAACCTACGTCTGGATCGTCACTGTGCGTCCGCCAAGGTCGCCGCGGAATTCCTCGAAGCGCACCCCGCCGTCGGTGAGGTTTATTTCCCCGGTCTTGAGAGTTTCGCCCAGCATGATGTCGCACAGCGCCAGATGTCCCAACCCGGCGCTATGATTGCATTTGAAATTAAGTCCGGCCTGTCCGGTGGGATTGAGTTCATGAACCGCCTGAACATGATTCAGCGCGCTGTGTCCTTGGGCGACGCGGAAACACTGATCCAGCACCCTGCATCTATGACGCATTCGACGTATACCCCAGAAGAGCGGGCCGAGCATGGGATCAGCGATGGCCTGATCCGCCTGTCCGTCGGGCTGGAGGATGTCGAAGATATCCTTGCAGACCTAGAACAGGCTTTGCCCTACCCTGCTCGCAGCGCCGCCTGAACCCGGAGACCGCCATGCACATTGATCCCACCCAACTGAAGATCGTCGAACAGCGCCTGCTGTGGTTGTCTCATTGGATGATCCACCATGCCAACCATGTCCGACCAAAGGTGGATGGGATCAAGATCGGTGGCCATCAGGCTTCGTCTGCTTCGATGGCGTCGATTATGACCGCGCTCTATTTCTCGGCCTTGCGTCCAGAAGACCGGGTTGCAGTCAAACCCCATGCCTCGCCAGTTTTTCACGCGATGCAATATCTCATGGGCAATCAAACGCGCGAGAAGATGGAGAATTTTCGCGGGTTCGGGGGTGTGCAAAGTTATCCCAGCCGGACCAAGGATATCGACGATGTTGATTTCTCGACCGGGTCAGTGGGTCTGGGTGTTGCGATCACCTCGTTTGCCTCGATCATTCAGGATTACATCAGGGTCAAAAGCTGGGGCTCAGACGCCCCAATGGGACGTATGGTGGCCCTCGTGGGCGATGCCGAACTGGACGAAGGCAACGTTTACGAGGCGTTGCAGGAAGGCTGGAAGAACGACCTGCGAAACACGTGGTGGATCATCGATTACAACCGACAGTCACTGGACGGTATCGTCCGGGAAGGGCTGTTCGAACGGATCGAGAAAATCTTCGATGCGTTCAGCTGGGATGTCGTGCGTGTCAAATATGGGGTTCTGCAACGCGCGGCCTTTGAAGAGCCCGGCGGCAACCGCCTGCGTGACTGGATCGATGCGTGTCCAAACCAGGACTACTCCGCTTTGACTTTCATGGGTGGCGCGAATTGGCGGCAGCGCCTCTTGGACGATCTGGGGGATCAGGGAGATGTGACCGCTCTGATCGAACGGCGCACGGACGCGGAGCTCGCGGCCCTGATGGAGAATCTCGGCGGCAACTGCGTCGAGACCATGGCCCAGACATTTGCCGCCATCGATCATGATCGCCCAACGTGCTTCCTAGCCTACACCGTCAAAGGATGGGGCACCCCCATTGCGGGCCACAAGGACAATCACGGCGGGCTGATGAACAATAGCCAGTTTGCCGCGTGGCAGTCGCATATGGGTGTGCCGAAGGGCGAAGAATGGGAGCCGCTTGCAACAGTGCAGGACCCAGAAAAGCTCAAGGATTTCCTTGCAAATACGCCTTTCTTTGCCAAGGGTCCGCGCCGCTATTTTGATGGCAAGCTGGAAGTGCCGCCAATCGAAATCGACACCAGCCGCGAAATCTCGACCCAGATGGCGTTTGGCAAGATCCTTGACGATCTGTCCAAAGGCGACGGCCCAATGGCCGAACGCATAGTGACGACCTCCCCAGATGTGACAGGCACGACAAGCCTTGGTCCTTGGGTGAACAGGCGCAAGCTATTTGCCCGATCCGAACAATCCGACGCCTTCATAGAACACCGGATCCCTTCGACGGCGAAATGGGAATTCACGCCCGAAGGGCAGCATATCGAGCTTGGTATCGCCGAAATGAACCTCATGTTGCTTCTGGGAGCGGCGGGCCTGTCGCATTCCCTGTTCGGTAAGCGGCTGATCCCAATTGGCACCGTCTATGATCCATTTGTCAGCCGCGGCCTCGATGCGCTGAATTACGCCTGTTATCAGGACGCGCGCTTCATGCTGGTTGGCACACCATCGGGCGTTACATTGGCCCCCGAAGGTGGAGCGCACCAATCCGTTGGAACACCGCTGATCGGGATGAGCCAAGACGGGCTGGCCGCTTTCGAACCCGCCTTTGCCGACGAATTGGCAGTGATCATGGAGTGGGCCTTTGATTACATGCAGCGCGACGGCGAAGGACAGCCCGACGAACGCACATGGCTGCGCGATGAAACTGGAGGGTCTGTTTACCTGCGCCTGACCACCAACCCGATTGAACAGCCCGGCAAACGTGTCGACGATGAGTTCCGCCATGGCGCCATCGATGGGGCCTATTGGCTACGAAAACCCGGGCCCAATTGCGAAGTTGTAATTGCCTATCAAGGAGCAGTCGCGCCGGAGGCAATTAAGGCCGCCGGTATGATTGGCGAAGGCCGTCGCGACATAGGTGTGTTGGCCGTGACATCGGCAGATCGCCTGAATGCCGGATGGACCGCCGCTCAACGAGCACGTTCGCGTGGTAATCGAGCGGCACGCTCTCACATCGAAACCCTGATGTCCGACCTTCCGCCACACTGCAAGCTTGTCACCGTTATCGATGGTCATCCTGCAACTCTATCCTGGCTCGGGGCAGTGCTTGGACATCAGACTATTCCCATGGGCGTCGAGCATTTTGGTCAGACCGGAACAATCGGCGATCTATATCGCCACCACTGCATTGACGCAGACGCTATTCTGGAGAAAGTGAATGGGCTGACCCATGGCAGGGCTCTTCACCGTGCATAATTGGGCTGGACCTGGGC
Organism: Ruegeria sp. CJ2; assembly: GCF_056536745.1. Classification (NCBI taxonomy): domain Bacteria; kingdom Pseudomonadati; phylum Pseudomonadota; class Alphaproteobacteria; order Rhodobacterales; family Roseobacteraceae; genus Ruegeria; species Ruegeria sp. CJ2. The sequence goes on along the minus strand of NZ_JBQFQF010000017.1, from coordinate 2,017 downwards.
AATAATGTAGAGAACAAACTAGCACTGAGCATAGACCAAGAAAACTAGCGGACCATGTAGACAGTGCTCTTAGGTTCAATGAACCTGCCGAACCTGAACTTGGCTGGTTTGATTGGCGATAACGCCCGGAAAACAGGGCTCCTTTGACTAAAAATCAATAACTTGGCCCTCTGCACCGGTCTTCGGGAGGCAGGGGTCGGAGGTTCGAATCCTCTCACTCCGACCAATAAAATCAATCAGTTAAATACGAATGAACTGCGCCGCCGCAGCAGCATACCCGGATTTTGTCCGGATTATTCTGTTTTCAGGGTCTGGTTTCCGAAGAAAAGTGAAAGAAAAACCGCTGAGGGGGCGGCCACCCACCTCAACGGTAATGCAAATTTATCTGCACGAACAGAATACCAAATTCGCAGCCGGTCCGCAATCGCGGGAGGCGCATATGTCTAGGCTCAATCGCTTTGAATGGCTCAAGGCCGTTCTGCAATGCGCTGACCTCAACTCGTCAACTAAGGTAGTTGCCTCAGCGCTTTCGGTACAGTTCGCCAACGACAGGACCGGCCAACTCAATCCCTCACTAAAAACGCTTGATGAGTTCCTGGTCGGAATGTCGCTAGCAACCATCAAACGCTGCCTCAAACAGCTTGTCGAGTTCGGTTGGCTGTTTCGAACTGAAGGGCGTGGCGCAGGCAATCACACAGAATACGACCTTCGCTCCCCAACAAAAATCATCCCGTTTCGCCGGAGGAAAAAGGATGCACCGATGAGCCTTTCAGAAGGGCGAAAGGGTTCGCCCGTGAGAGACAAAGGGCGCATGGGTGATCTTTCCTATATAAAGAAAGAACAATCCATAGAACAAAACCTCGCGCTTGAGCCGGATCTGCCGAATGGTGGGCCATCCGACTCGGCGCGCGTGGGCAGTGCGCAACCCGAATTCGTCTCGCGCCAATCTTTCGGCTGCCGCCAATGGGAGCAGTTCACCGAACGAATGTTTGGTGCTTGGATCGACCGGGTACTTCCTGAAGCCATCGAAAACAACGAGCGCGGCTACTGGCTCCCCGGCAGGTTCCCTCCAACGAACAAGAACGAGTGGCCCGTGTTGCGCAGCTGGCTCATCACCGAAGGCTGGACCCTGTTTGCACCATCGAAGCAGGAACTGTGCCATGCGGTCTGAGCAAAGAGCAAGGCGACCCATGTCATACGCTGGCGCTGCTGACACGGGACCTTGCGAGGGGTGGCAAGCCTCCCCTTCGAACCCCACCGGCGGAGGCACGCCGCCCGCCAAAGCGCCGCTCACCGAGACCTTCGTCTTTCGATGTAGCGTTGCTGAGAAGGCTGAGCTTCGCGCCAAAGCCGAAGCTGCCGGAGTGTCTGCCGCGACCCTCTTGCGCGAAGCCTTGGGTCTGACGGAAGCACGTCGTCGCAAGCCTGCGCCTCGCGTCGACCCCGCTCTGGTCCTGGCACTAGGGCGCATTGGCGGTAACCTCAACCAGGTTGCGCGGGTTGTGAATCGGGCGCTTCTGATTGGTCGGGTTGACATGGATACGCTGGCCGTCGCCCGACAACTGGTTGTGATTGAACGCCAGCTTACCAAGATCCTTGATGAGGCACGACAATGCTGATCAAGTTCTTTCCCAATGGCAAAGGCGCGGGTGCTGGTCCAGTTGGCTATCTCGTCACGCGTGAGGTCTTGGCCTATGACTCCAATCGCGATCTAATCCGCGATGCTGATGGCCAGCCCATGACGGTCATACGCGATCCTTTGCCTGAAGTGCTGCGCGGCGATTCCACCCGCACCGAGGCCCTGATCGACGCCAGTCGCAATCAGTGGACCTACCGCGCGGGCGTCATCAGCTTTGCCAGCGAGGACGCACCCACCGAAGCCCAGCAGGTCGAAGTCATGAACGCCTTTGAGCCTCCCCAACTGAACTGGTCCACCGTTATGTTTAGGAAACGGAGGACCACGAATGGCAAACAAGAGACCGAAGCCCGAAGAGATTGTCTCGAAGTTACGGCAGGT
>NZ_JBQFQF010000016.1:0-79323 GCF_056536745.1 Ruegeria sp. CJ2 | reverse complement strand
CCAGTCTATCCTGAGCGTCCCCGCCGCTCCCGCAGCGCCCCAACCCCGCCTCAGCAGCGCCGGTGAAGGGGGTTCTAAGGATAACACCAAAAACCCGCAAGTGGAAAAATGGGAAAAATTTGAAAAAACTAAGAATTGGTTTTTTACACATCATTTACAGATACTTAAATGCAATTGAAGGATCGCAGAACTCTTCTCAAGACGCACTCATGCCCCGCAAACCCGATTGTGCACAGGCTTACCCACAGACTCAGGCGGAATCGACTTGTCGGAATCGGCTGAACGGGTTCGACAGCGGCAGGCGCAGGGCCAGAAGGCCTAGAACCACGCTCAGATAGATCAGTGGTTCGATCTGGAACCCTTTCGCCAGCATCACATAATGCAGCCCGCCCAAAATCGCAGCCGGATAGACCAGACGTTGCAGGACGCGCCAGCGTGGTCCCAAACGGCGCACCGACAGGTTGTTCGACGTCACTGCCAACGGCAACAACAGAAGGAACCCAGCCATACCGACCGTGATATAGGGGCGTTTGAGAATATCAGCCCAGATCTGGCTTGGCAGTTGTACATCCAAAACCAACCATACCAACAGATGCAGGCTGACATAGACAAAGGTCAGCACGCCCAATGCGCGTCGGAACTTCGTCAGGTTTAGCCTCGCAAACCGCCGCATCGGAGATACCGCAAGCGCGGCAATCAACAACTGCAACGCCAGCTCGCCATAGCGATGTTCCAGCGCCTCGATCGGATCGACACCCAGCCCTCCGGTCAGGCCCTGATAGAACAGCCACGGTGCCGGGATCAGACCCAGCAGGTAGACAGCCCATACAGGGACCCGGCGGAGTATCTGGTTCACGGCCTGCATGCGCTTAGTAGTATTCCGACAGGTCCATGCCCTCGTACAGGCTGGCAACCTCGGCCTCATAACCGTTGAACATCAGCGTCGGGATACGTTTTGAGAACAGCCCCCCGCCAATCGTGCGCTCCGACGCTTGGGACCAACGCGGGTGATCCACAGTTGGGTTCACATTACTATAGAACCCGTATTCGCGCGGGTTGGCCATATTCCAACTGGTCGGTGGCTCGACATCTGTCAGGGTAATCCGAACAATCGACTTGATGGATTTGAACCCGTATTTCCAGGGCACGACCAGACGCAGCGGCGCGCCGTTCTGGTTCGGAATCGGACGGTCATAGATGCCGGTCGCCATGATTGTCAGCGGGTGCATCGCCTCATCCAACCGCAACCCTTCACGGTAGGGCCAGTCGAGAACCGGGAATTGGACGCCGGGCATCTCATCCGGGCGGTAGGCCGTTTCAAACGCCACGAATTTGGCGCCCTCTTGCACACCGGCCATATTCAACAAATCCGCCAGCTCGAATCCGTTCCAGGGCACGACCATCGACCATGCCTCGACGCAACGAAAACGATAGATACGCTCTTCCACGGTCATCTCGGACATCACGTCCTTGAAATCGTACTCACCCGGCCTGTCCACCAGACCGTCGATTTTGATGCTCCACGGTTCCGTCACAAGTGTATGCGCATATTTCGCCGGATCATCCTTGCGCGTCCCGAATTCGTAATAATTGTTGTACGAGGTGATTTCTTCCCAGGTGTTCGGCTCCAGCGCTTCCTGCGCCCTGGCTTTACCCGACAGCCCGGCCAAACCAACTCCGGCCAGCCCCGCCATCACCTGGCGACGATTCAAAAAGGCCGCCCGCGGGGTGACATCTGCCCGCGTCAATGTGTTGGTCCAGCGATGCGCCATGTATTTCTCCGTCATTGGACAGTGTTAAGGATCAGTTAGGTCGGTCTTATCACAGGACCAAGGCAACATGCGTCACGATTGGGAGAAGTGACTGTAACGAAAACGGCGGCCGACCGAATGGAAAAGCCCTGACACAAAAGCTGTTCACCCCAGACAAACCTCGATTTTCTGGCCGAGTGACACATACAAGCCATTCCGCTTTGTTTTTTTCGGTTTGTTTACGAAGCGGACCTAGCGTCATGCTTGATATTGACGCGATTGAGCGCACAGTTCCTGCGCTTACGTTTTTCTGGGCGCGAAGGGACGGAGTTTACGGCCAATGGACATAGGTCGCTGAGATTGCGCTTAGGATGAGAAGATAATTTGATCGGAAAGGACGAACTATGAAAACGAAACTGGTTACGGGCCTGTCGCTGGTTCTGTTTATCGCAGCATGCGCTGAGAAAGAAACCTACCCCATCACCGGGTGCGACTCGAATGAAACCTTCCCCGTAACTTGCGAGGAAATCGGTGAAGACACGGACCTGAACGAAAACAACGCTCAGGATCTGAACGCATTGCCGACCGGCGCCTGACGTCACCCGATCCAAAAACAGGGGGCTTATCCAGCCCCATCCGAGTCTGGAAAAGCCCGCCTTACCCGGCGGGTTTTTTTCGTTCTTGCCGAACAACCCCACAAACACAGGCATTTGATCGCCTCAGCGACCCGCTTCCGTCAAAAGGCTTTGCAGGCCGCTATTCAAACCTACAGTCTGATCAATGGGTGCGTGGCGAAACCTTATCCGCGCATCAGCAGAGGGTTAAGACGGGAGAAGATCTATGTGTGACATCTGTGTAATGACCGCCGTGAAGGACCGCATGTTGTCCCGGCGGTCCTTTTTCAAAGCGGCAGTTGCTTCTGGGGTGGCTGCATCAGCCGCCAGCGCGACAGCACCCATGGCGATGGCAGCGGGTCACGGCAAGGTCGAAGACATGACCCACACCATCAGCCCCGACTTTCCAACCTATCTGGGCGAACCGGGCTACGCCGCCGAACCGGTGTACAAGTTCTCGGAACACGGGTTCAACCTGCAACGTCTGACGGTGAACGAACATACCGGTACGCATATTGATGCGCCGTTGCATTTTTCGGCTGACGGGGCATCTGTTGACGAAATACCGGTCACGGATCTGGTCGCGCCACTTTGCGTCGTGGATATCGCGGCCCGGGCTGCCGAAGACGCCGATACCTTACTCACGCCAGACGATCTGAAAGCGTGGATTGCAACCAACGGCGATATTCCGGACGGGGCCTGCGTCGCCTTGTATTCCGGCTGGGCTGCCAAGGCTGACACGGACGAATTCCGCGGCTTCGACGGCACCGCGCAGCACTATCCCGGTTTCCATCCCGAAGCGGCCCTGATGCTGATCGAAGAAACGGGCGCGCGGTCGCTGGCGTCGGATACTTTGTCTCTGGATCACGGGCCATCAACAGATTTTGCCACACACTATGCCTGGCTGCCCACAGGCCGCTTTGGGATCGAGAATATTGCGGGGCTGGACCGCGTCCCGGCGTCAGGGGCAACGCTGGTCATCGGCGCACCGAAGCACAAAGGCGGGACCGGCGGGCCTGCGCGCATATTCGCGATGATCTGATAAAAGATTTCACACCAGCGCGGCGCGGGACCGGACGGGTCCTGCGCCGCTGCGTGCCTCTGTCTTGAAATCCTGACCGGACCCTGCGTTCCAGTATCTGAACGATCTGACTCATTATTTGAACGGCGCGGCCTGTGATCGAATCCGGGATGCTGAATACTGAACACCCCAAGATGACCTCCAAGGAGTACATGAGATGTTCAGACTTGCTTCCGCCGTTGCCGTAGCGCTTTCACTGACCGGTGCGCAGGCCAACGCACAGGAAATTGCTGATATGAGTGATCTGGAATACGCGCATATCGCCTATACAGCCGATAATATCGACATTCGCTATGCGCATCTGGCGCTGGCCTTGTCGGAAAACCCCGATATCCACGAATTCGCCAACACCATGATCCGGGACCATACGGCAGTGAACGAGGCCGCGTTGGGTTTGCTGGACAAACTGGGGCGACCGCGCAGGACAATGCATTCAGCCAGACCCTGAACGCCAATGCCGAAGAGATCATCAACACCCTGTCGCAACTGCGCGGGGCCGAGTTTGATGCCGCCTATGCTGCCAATGAACTGGCCTATCATCAGGCGGTGAACGAGCTGGTGGAAACCACCATGATCCCGAATATCGACAACGCCGAGGTCAAGGCATTGTTCGAACAAGGGCTAGAGATCTTCAAAGCGCATGAAGGCCATGCCGAAATGATGGTCGAGTCGCTGAACTGATGGTGTGTTATCTGTCACGACGTCAGGTTCTGGCCGGGGTTGCGGCATCTGCAACCTCTCTGGCGGTTCGCACCCCCGCACGAGCCGCTTCTGTGACACATGACATCGTGATCAAAAGGTTTACCTATGAACCCGCGATGATTCAGGTTCGGGCCGGGGACACGATCCGCTGGACCAATCTGGATATCGCACCGCACACGGCCTCGGCCAATGACCTTAGCTGGGACACAACCGAGCTGAAAAAGGGTGAAAGCGCCGTGATCACTGTCGAAGACGGGATGGAACTGACGTATTTCTGCGTGTTCCACCCCCATATGAAGGGTGAAATTCTGCTCGTTTGATCCAGAAAACAAAAAAAAGACCCTCCGCTCGGGAGGGTCTTTCCTGTTCTTTGGGTTAGTGAACCACGGCATCATCCGGTCTTGGCCGGTCTGACGTGCCCAACCGATCTCCTATGATCAGCCCATCTGATCCTGCGGTCACGGGGACGGTCTCACCATCCTTGATCTCCCCGGCCAACAGCGCCTCGGCCAGCGGGTTCTGAAGCGCGCGTTGGATCACACGTTTCAGCGGACGCGCGCCAAAGACCGGGTCATAGCCTTCGTTGGCCAACCATTCCTTGGCCCCGTCGTCCAGCGCCAGCTCGATCTTGCGGGCGGCCAGACGTTTTTGCAGGCGTGCCATCTGGATATCGACGATGCCATCCATGTCGCCACGTTTGAGCCGGTCAAAGATGATCGTCTCATCCAGACGGTTCAGGAATTCGGGCCGGAAATGGGCCCGGACCGCATCCATCACATCCCGCCGTGCCTGTGCGCTGTCGGCCCCTTCGGGCAACTGGCTGAGCGCCTGAGATCCAAGGTTCGACGTCAGGATGATCAGCGTCTGCTTGAAGTCCACGGTGCGGCCCTGACCATCGGTCAAGACACCATCGTCGAGAACCTGCAACAGTACGTTGAACACATCCGGGTGTGCCTTTTCGACCTCGTCAAACAGCACGACCTGATAGGGTCTGCGCCGCACGGCTTCGGTCAGCACACCACCTTCGTCATATCCGACATAGCCCGGAGGGGCACCGATCAGACGAGCGACTGCGTGTTTCTCCATGAACTCGGACATGTCGATACGCACCATCGCATTGTCGTCGTCGAACAGGAAATTCGCCACGGCCTTGGTCAGCTCGGTCTTACCCACGCCGGTCGGCCCGAGGAACAGGAAGCTACCCAGCGGGCGACCTTCGTCGTTCAGACCAGCCCGCGCACGGCGCACGGCGTTGGCGACGGCGGTCACTGCCGCATCCTGACCGATCACGCGGGAATGCAGATCGTCTTCCATCCGCAGCAGCTTCTCGCGCTCACCTTCCAGCATTTTCGAGGTCGGAATACCCGTCCAGCGTTCGACAACAGCGGCAATCTGGGTCGGACGCACCGTTTCCTCGGCCATCATCGCGTTGCTTTCGGCGTTTTCGGCCTCGGTCAGCTTTTTCTCCAACTCGGGGATGACGCCATAGGACAGCTCACCGGCCTTGGCCAGATTGCCTTCCCGCTTGGCGATCTCCAGATCGGCCCGCGCCTTGTCGAGCTGTTCTTTCAGATCGCGCGCACCCGCGAGCTTGTCGCGTTCGGCCTGCCACTGGGCGGTCATCTCGGCGGATTTTTCCTGCAGATCGGCCAGATCCTTTTGCAAGGTTTCCAGACGATCCTTGGAGGCCGCATCATCTTCCAGCTTCAGCGCTTCTTCCTCGATCTGCATCTGCAGGATCTGGCGGTCGAGCTGATCGAGCTCTTCGGGTTTGGAGTCCACCTCCATCCGCAGGCGCGACGCGGCCTCATCAACAAGGTCGATGGCTTTGTCGGGCAGGAACCGGTCAGTGATATAGCGATGCGAGAGCGTCGCCGCCGAGACCAGCGCGGAATCGGAAATCCGCACGCCGTGGTGCAGCTCATACTTTTCCTTGATGCCGCGCAGGATGCTGATCGTGTCTTCGACCGTCGGTTCCGTGACCATTACAGGCTGGAACCGGCGGGCAAGGGCCGCGTCTTTTTCCACGTATTTGCGATACTCATCCAGCGTGGTCGCACCGATACAATGCAACTCACCCCGAGCAAGCGCAGGCTTGATCAGGTTCGCCGCATCCATCGCGCCGTCGGATTTCCCCGCACCAACCAGCGTGTGCATCTCATCGATGAACAGAATGATCTCACCGGCGGCCTCGGTCACTTCGGTCAGAACGGCCTTGAGGCGTTCTTCGAACTCACCGCGGTATTTCGCGCCAGCAATCAGCGCGCCCATATCCAGCGCCAGCAACTTCTTGTCCTTCAGCGATTCCGGCACGTCTCCGTTCACGATGCGCAGGGCCATGCCCTCGGCAATCGCGGTTTTACCGACACCGGGTTCGCCGATCAGAACCGGGTTGTTCTTGGTCCGGCGCGACAGAACCTGCATCGAGCGGCGGATTTCCTCATCCCGTCCGATGATCGGATCAATCTTGCCTTCAGCCGCAGCCTCGGTCAGGTCACGCGCGTATTTCTTGAGCGCGTCATAGCCTTCCTCGGCCGACGCGGTGTCAGCCGTGCGACCCTTGCGGATATCATTGATCGCTTCATTCAGTTTCTGCGCGGTCACAGCGCCATCTTCCAAGGCATCCTTGGCCTTGGATTTTACCATGCACAGCGCCATCAGGATGCGTTCCACCGGAACGAAACTGTCGCCTGCTTTGGTGGCGATCTTTTCCGCCTCGTCCAGAACCTTGGCGGTTTGACCGTCCAGATAAACCTGGCCGGTATCGCCCTTGACCTTCGGGATACGCGCCAAGGAAGCGTCCAACGCATTCACAACCCGGCTGGGCGCGCCGCCAGCGCGTGTGATCAGGTTGCTGGCCAGCCCCTGATCGTCATCCATCAATGCTTTGAGTAAATGTTCCGGCGTCAGCCGCTGATGTTCTTCCCGCATCGCGATTGTTTGCGCTGCCTGAATGAATCCACGTGCCCGCTCGGTGAACTTGTTCAAGTCCATGTGTTTCTCCTTTCAAAAGCGCCCTGTTTTGATGCACCCGCTTGGCGGCATGCGTCGGTCAGAGCCTCACATTCAATCTGGGAAATATCTGACCCCGTTCAAGAGGCTGAACGCAGATTCAGCCCCTATCTGCGCGGTATTGTATAGACTGTATACCCGCCGGTCTTGGCCACCTCGCGCGCGTTATACATCTCGACCAGCGATTGGGCTGCGTCGCTGCCCGTCGGACAGGACACAAGATCAGCCGCGTCATCGAGGAAGTCGATGGTAAAGGCGGTTTCTCCGGTCAACTGGCAATCGTCGTCGGTCGAGCGATAGCCCCCAACCAAACGCAGGTTATCGTTGGTCGGGGTCTTGATCACCATGTCAGCCGCCTCCTCCTCCAGCGGCATATCCTGACAGGCTGCCAAAGCCAGTGCCGAACCCAGCATTATTAATTGTCGTATGTTCCGTTTCATTCTCAAATCCGCTCCTGCAATCCATGGGCATGATAGCACATTGAGAAGCCCGTGCCGTGATCTGAGTCACTGCGCCATCCTGCATGGACAGAAGCCGCCAAACCCGGTAGGACGCCGACGTTTGCCAAAAAGGAGCGCCCCATGTCCGATGACCGCCTGATTGTTGCCCTCGATGTCCCGAATGCGCTGCAGGGTCTGGCCATGGCTGAACGCCTTGGTGACTCGGTGTCTTTCTACAAAATCGGCCTGGGCATGTTGACCGGTGGCGGTCTGGCACTGGCCAATGAACTGAAACAGGACCACGGCAAACGCATTTTTCTGGACATGAAACTGTTTGATATCGGCAGTACCGTCGAAAACGCGGTGCGGGGTCTGGCGCAGTTCGATCTGGATTTCCTGACGGTGCATGGGGACCCGCATGTGGTGCGCGCCGCAAAAGAAGGCGCTGCGGGAAAGGACCTGAAGATCCTTGCCGTCACGATCCTCACCTCGTTGAACCGCGATGATCTGGATGCGAGCTTGCTGAAAGACGGCGACGTACAGGACCTGGTGGTTGAACGTGCCGCGCGCGCGCTTGAGGCCGGGGCGGACGGCGTCATCGCAAGCCCGCAAGAGGCCGCTTTGATCCGCGCCCTGCCCCAATCCGAAGGACGCCTGATCGTGACCCCCGGAGTGCGCCCCGCCGGTGCCGAACTTGGCGACCAAAAGCGCGTGGCCACACCTGCAAGTGCCATAGCCGACGGTGCAGATCACGTCGTGGTCGGCCGCCCGATCTATCGCGCCGACGATCCCAAGGCCGCCGTTGTCGCGATTCTGAACGAGCTTTCTTCGCCTCAGGCAACCCAGCCCAACCGGGGCTGATTAAAAAAATTGGCATGTTAATTTGATTGGAGCCATGGCCGCGACCCGTGCGAACCACCCGGCAAATCAAACAGATTCTGCCGGCAACAACTTGACCTTACGTCACTTTTTCGAGAATCCGCGCCAAATCGTCCCTGTGCCCCAAAACACACATGAAAAACACGAGATTTGATTATGTGACCTAGGTCCTATCGAAACGCGGGTTTTTGAGCGATTCTAAGGTCGTGATACTCCCCGCGGACCGTATCTTCCTGAGGTCCGTTACCTCCCCCCGCCCACTTGCGGGGGGTCTTCTTTCGAAAACAATTATCGAGTTTTGCAGCTCTCCGCGCTTTGCCCGACGGGACAGAGTGGTATAAGTGACCCTCCGAATTTGCACTGACGTTTAGGGGAAAGTGCCCGATGCCCGGCTTTTGCCGAGATTGCCTGTCCATATCCTCGGATACACGCCGATGCGGTGCCTGTGGCAGCCCCCGGATCAAATCGCATCCAGAGCTGTTTGATCTGTCGATTGCGCATATGGATTGTGATGCGTTCTATGCCTCGGTCGAAAAGCGGGACAACCCGGACCTCGCGGATAAGCCGGTAATCATTGGCGGGGGTAAACGCGGTGTTGTGTCAACCGCCTGTTATGTTGCCCGCATCCGTGGGGTGCGGTCGGCGATGCCGATGTTCAAGGCGCTGCAACTCTGCCCGGATGCCGTCGTGATCAAACCACGCATGTCTGTTTATGCCGAGGTTTCGCGCAAGATACGCGCCATGATGGATGAACTCACCCCCATCATCGAACCCTTGTCTTTGGACGAGGCCTTCATGGACCTCTCGGGCACGGAACGACTGCACGGTGCACCGCCTGCCGTCATGCTGGGTGGCCTTGTAAAGCGCATGAAGGATGAACTGGGCGTCACAGGTTCGATCGGGCTGTCGCATAACAAGTTTCTGGCGAAGGTTGCTTCGGACCTGGACAAACCACGCGGGTTTTCAGTGATCGGACAGGCGGAAACGGCATCCTTTCTGCATGACAAGCCCGTCCGCCTGATCTGGGGCATCGGCCCTGCCGCGCAGGAGTCGCTTGATCGTGCCGGTATCCGCACGTTTTCCGACCTGCTGCGCTGGGATCAAGAGGCGCTGACCGCACGGTTCGGGTCAATGGGCTATCGGCTTTGGCATCTGGCGCGCGGGCAGGACAAGCGCCGCGTTTCCGCGCATGAACCGATGAAGTCCATCAGCAACGAAACCACGTTTTTTGAAGATACGGCCAATTTGGACATTCTCGATGGCCACCTGTGGCGCATGGCGGAAAAGGTGGCTGACCGGGCCAAGGCCAAGGGGTTGGCGGGGCGCGTCGTGACCCTGAAGCTGAAGAAAGCCGACCACAAGGTACTCACCCGTCGCGTGTCACTGCGGGACGCAACACAGATCGCAGATCGTATTTACCGCACGGCCCGTGGATTGTTCGATCAGGTTGGGAATCAGGGCCCGTATCGCTTGTTGGGCTGTGGCATCTCCGATCTGTGTTCCGAAGATCAGGCCGATATCTCGGGGGACCTGCTGGATCCGGGCGCGTCCCAGCGGTCGCAAGCCGAGCGCGCCACGGACGAAATCCGACGCCGTTTCGGGACCGACGCCATCGTCAAGGGACGTGCATTGCGGTGACGTTATTCTGCGGCCAATCGCACAGACTCATCGCTGATCTGTGAGATTTCCATGATGATCTGCCGCAGGGTGTCCCGGAACGGGGCGAAATTGGCATTTGGCGCGATCCGGGTTTCGTCCATATAAAGCGAGCGGTCGATCTCAATCTGAATCGCATGCTGATTGCGTCCGGGCCGTCCATATGTCTGCGTGACATAGGCCCCAGCAAACGGCGCGTTCCGAGCGACCGTCAATCCGGCAGAGATAAACGCCGCCTCGATCCGATCTACGATCTCGGGCGAGGCCGACGCGCCAAAACGGTCACCCAACACAATCTGAGGCCGCCGGGCGCTGTTGGACCCGGCCATGGCGACTGCCTCATGCGGCATCGAATGACAATCAATCAGAATCGCCTGCCCAAACGAATCCAGCGATTCCTTCAACAAAGACTTCAGACGCGCATGGTAGGGTCGCCAGCAAGTGTCGATCCGCAGACGCGCTTCGTCCATCGTCAGTTTACCGCGATAGATCGCGCGCCCATTGGCAACGACCCGCGGAATCACGCCCAACCCCGACGCGACCCTAGGGTTGTGACCCTGACGGCGTGCGCCTTCGATCAAAGCCGGATCCAGTTCCTCGGCACTGCGGTTGAGGTCCAGATAGGCCCGAGGTTTGGTCGCTGATATGAGCGGTGCACCATATTCGGCTGCGGGCGAAAACAACTGATCCACAAAGGCATCTTCCGAGGATCGAATCACATCGCGGCTCAGAACTGTCCGTTGCAGCAACGATTGCGGGTAGTTCCGACCGCTATGAGGAGATGAATACACAACACAAGACGTGCGCTTGGCGGGCAAATCCAATACATAGGCGGTGTTGTGCATAACGACTCCTTGTTCGCGCCCAACATAGACCGGAAAATAGTTCTTCCAAACCCCTTGAACCCCTTTGCGACTCCTTTTATAGACCCCGCTACCGGCGCGGGGTTCCGCGCCCCATTTCGTTATGGGGCAGGGCACGCAAAGGTAAGTGGGCGGTTAGCTCAGCGGTAGAGCACTTCGTTGACATCGAAGGGGTCACAAGTTCGATCCTTGTACCGCCCACCATCGTTTCACTGCTCCGGTTCTCTGGAGCCCCGACTAACCCAGGCGCTGGCCACGTCTTTGATGAAGGCGCCGCAGATTGGAGACAGACCCATGAAGGTCAAGAACTCGCTCCGCTCGCTCAAGAACCGGCACCGTGATTGCCGGATTGTGCGTCGCAAAGGCCGCGTCTACGTGATCAACAAGACGCAGCGCAAGTTCAAAGCTCGCCAGGGCTAAGAACCGCTCAATTCGAATAGAAAGAACCGCGCTTCAGAGCGCGGTTTTTTTGTTAGCGGGTCAGAACGTGATCCCGGCATGGATCAGAATGCCGATGACCATCAGAATATTCAGAACCATCGAGATTCCGTTGCCAACATAGATCGGCAACTTTCCGACAACCAATCCATAGAGAAACCACAGCATCGACAGCCCCGCGTAAAGGGACCATGACAACAGGGACTGACCGCTGGCGTGTTGGGAATGCGTAAAATACAGCTTCATGAGCTGCGGCAGCGTTGCAAACGGGCCGACGACGCCAATGAAAACCATGAACCCCTCGAACCGTTCCATCCAGTGGCCCAGGTTTGATTTCTCAAGTTTTTCAGCCAGCGTTTCCGTCATCAAATGTGTCCTTTCGCGCGGCGCTCAATACAAATGCTCCGAGGTCATCGCCCGGAAGCTTCCCGGCAATTTACCCGTTTCAGGTCCTGTCACCAAGAAAAACGGAAACTGGCGCACGGTAAATACCCCTATCAGCGATCATTTTCCCAAGTAAATTTGTCAGATTATCTTGCATCCCCCTGAGAATCGTTTAATTGACCAAATCAGTCGGGTTATTGCCCGGCGCGAATTTTCACTGTTGGGACATATGATGCTGAAATCCTCTACATGCGTTGCCGCCGCACTGACGGCCCTGATTTCAACCTCCGCCGCTGCCGAGGGCGAACTGAACCTTTATTCCTCGCGCCATTACGACACTGACGAGCGCCTCTATTCCGATTTCGAAGACGCCACCGGCATCACCATCAACCGCATCGAAGGCAAGGCCGATGAGCTGATCGCCCGTATGGAAGCCGAAGGCGCGAACTCTCCCGCCGATATCCTGCTGACCGTGGATACCTCGCGCCTGGCCCGTGCCAAGAACGCCGGCATCCTGCAACCGATCGACAGCGCCGTTCTGGAAGAGCGTATCCCCGCCAATCTGCAGGACGATGACAACCAGTGGTACGGCTTCTCGCAGCGCGCGCGGATCATCTTCTTTGACAAGGCCGATGTCGCGAACCCGCCCGCCAGCTATCTGGATCTGGCCAAGCCGGAATACAAAGGTCTGGTCTGCATCCGGTCGTCCAGCAACACCTACAACCAGACTCTGCTGGCGTCGATCATCACCAACCACGGTGCCGAGGCCGCAAAGACCTGGGCCGAAGGCGTTGTCTCCAACATGGCACGTGATCCGCAGGGCGGCGACACCGACCAGCTGCGCGGGATCGTCTCGGGCGAATGTGAGATCGCCGTTTCGAACTCATACTATTTCGCCCGCGCCCTGCGTAAAGATGTAAAGGGCCTGAGCGCGGATATCGACATGATCGGCGTGCAGTTCCCCGCACAAGACGCCGAGGGTGCGCATATGAACCTGTCGGGTGCAGGCGTCGCCGCCCATGCACCGAATAAAGAGAACGCGGTAAAGTTCCTGGAATATCTCGCCGGTGAGCAAGCGCAGGTTTATTTCTCGAACGGCAATGATGAATTCCCCGCCGTCGAAGGTGTAGCGCTGGCCGACAACGTCGCATCGCTGGGCGCGTTCAAGGCAGACAAGGTGAACCTGTCCGAAGTTGCCAAGAACATCCCCGAGGCGCAGAAAATCTTCAACGAAGTTGGTTGGAAGTAATTTACTCAAGCGAAACTTGAGAAAGGGCGCAGAGAAATCTGCGCCCTTTTTTCGTTGATATTACTTTATTTTCTGCTTACTTCTCATATATGAAAATTTTTCTCTTTTTTGACTACGATGCTTGACTTATCGCACCGCCTTGCCAACAGGCTGAACGAACTGCGCCGCGCGCGGGGTTTATCGCTGGACCAATTGGCAGATCAAAGCGGGATCAGCCGCGCAACCCTGTCCCGCATGGAAAAAGGTGACGTCAGCCCCACCGCAGAAACACTTGGCCGGATTTGCGCCGCATACGGTTTGCCGATGTCGCGTTTGCTGATGATGGTTGAAGACAGTTTCGAGCCACGCGTGCCATTTGAACGTCAACCGGAATGGCGTGATCCCGAAACCGGGTTTACGCGCCGCTCTGTCTCGCCACCAGCCGTTGGGCTGAGCGGCGAAGTGCTGGAGGGCCATCTGCCACCCGACACCGTGATCACCTATGACACGCCGCCCAAGCCCGGACAGGAACATCATCTGATCCTTCTCGATGGCGCCCTGACCCTGAGCGTGGACGGGGTTGCACACACACTCACAGGGGGGGACTGCCTGCGGTATCACCTGTCAGGACCCACCCGATTTGAAACACCCACGACCCGGGGTGCGCGATATTTATTGGTGCTGATATGATCTCGCGGCTCATGGGAACCGAACTTGACGATGCGTTGGACGATCTGGCGGGCATCCTGCATGCCTGTGTACAGGACGGCGCCAGCGTCGGGTTCATTCTGCCATTTCTGCCAGAGCAAGCGCGGGACTATTGGGTAACGCGGGTGTGGCCAGACGCGCAATCGGGTGCTTTGGACGTGTTCGCCGCCCGGAATGCAGGCCAGATTGTCGGGACCGTACAACTGATCCCTGCGTCCATGCCCAACCAACCGCACAGGGCGGATGTAGCCAAGCTGTTGGTTCACCCCAAAGCGCGGCGCAAGGGGCTGGGCCGTGCATTGATGACCGCGCTCGAGGAACGGGCGCGACAACTGGATCGAGGGATGCTGGTTCTGGACACGCGCAGCACCGACCCGTCGCTTATCCTGTATCAATCCCTTGGCTTCCAGATCGCCGGGGAAATTCCGAATTATTGCCGGAACCCGTTCGAAAACCGGCTGGAGCCAACAACCTACATGTACAAAGACCTGTCCTGAACCAAGCATGGCGCAAGGGCGACAACGGCCCCTGAAACACGAGGCAATGCCGAGAACAAGCTTGCAACAGGTCCCCGTCACGGTGTCACTATCAGGGGGATGGTTGGAGGAGATGCATGAAGCCAAGGTTGTTTGGGGGTCTGATCTTTTGCGCTCTGGTTCTGGCTGCCTGCGCACAAACATCGCGGACATATGAGAAGACCGTAACAACTTCGGTTTCAGCCCGACCGAACAGCAGTATGTCCCAAGCAGCGCAAAGGTTGGGTGATCCAAAGGACGGTCGGTCCGGCGTCAAGCTCATCAGTGACGGAGAAGAGGCGCTGGTATCGCGGCTCCTATTGGCCGCCGCAGCAGAACAGACGATCGACGCGCAGTACTACCTGTTGCACAATGACACGACGGGTCACCTGTTTGCCGCCAGCCTGTTACAGGCCGCCGACCGGGGTGTGCGGGTCCGCCTGCTGCTGGATGATATGGACACGTCCAGCTACGATGCGATGACAGCCGCGTTGGACAAGCACGAGAATATCGAGATCCGGCTGTTCAACCCATTCTGGCGCGATCAAAGCCTGCTGGTCGCCGGTCTGACCGACTTTAAACGCATCAACCGCCGCATGCACAACAAGTCGATGACTGCTGACAATGTGTTTTCCATTGTGGGCGGTCGCAATATTGGCGCTGAATACTTTCTGGCACGGGAAGAAATGAACTATGCAGACCTTGATGTCTTGGCCGCAGGCCCGGTCGTGCGTCAGGTCTCGGACAGTTTTGATGCCTACTGGAACAGCGACTTTGCGGTGCCTGCGCGCGTTGTCATCGAAGACCCGGAAACCATCTCGTTAAGCGACGCCCGAACCCGGCTGACCGCGCTTGTGGAGGAGGCAAAGCTGACGCCTTATGGATCGGCCCTGCGCAGATCAGCGCAGGAAAACTTTGCGGATGGGGCGCTAAGGCTGAATTGGGTTCCCGCACAGCTTTACGCGGACCCGCCGTCCAAAGCGGCCGGTGCAGACAGTTCAGACCCCATTCTTGCCTCGCAACTTCTGCCCTATTTCGAAGATGCCAAAAGCGAGGTGAATATTATCTCGGCCTATTTTGTGCCGCGTAATAATGGCGTCAGGTGGATGACCGAGATGGAAAACCGCGGCGTCGAGGTGAAGGTCGTGACCAATTCGCTGGCCTCCAACGATGTAGCCCCGGTCTATGCCCACTATGCCAAGAAACGCCGCGCCCTGTTGCGCGGCGGGGTCGAGCTTTATGAGCTGCGCCCAGACGCCTATCAGGTTCAACAACGGGGCATCAACTGGGCGCAATCCCGGTCGGGCCTGCATTCCAAGGCGTTTGCTGTTGATGACCGTTACCTGTTCGTGGGCTCTTTCAACTGGGATCCGCGATCGGTCAACATCAACACCGAAATGGGCATCCTGATCGACTCGCCTGCGCTGACCATGCAGACCATGGCAGCGCTTGATGACGCTTTGCCAGCCTATACCTACAGCGTCACACTCGAAAGGGCCGGCCAGTTGAAATGGACCACCCAGAACGAGGACGGCACCATAGCGGAATACGACGCGGAACCGACCGGGTCCGTTTGGGATCACATACTGGCGGGTTTCTTTGCGGTGCTGCCCATCGGGTCACAGCTTTAGGGACAGAACGACCCGGCATGCTGGCCCAACACAGGAAGGAGCAAGGCCGTGAAGTATTTCAAGCTGTATGCCGACGCTGATGGGGAAAGCCATTGGACCGACATCGACGTTCCGCTGCGCGAACGCAGTTTTGCCCCGCCCGCCAAGGCCATCGAAATATCTGACCCCGAGCCTGCCACTCAATTCATGTTTCTACGGCTGCAATCGGGGTGGGACGAACCGGTTCATCCAACACCTGTCGCGCAGAAACTCGTCTGCCTGTCCGGGTCTGTTCGGGTCACCGCAAGCGATGGCGACATACGCGATATCGGCCCCGGGGACGTGTGGCACATGGAAGATACCCATGGCAAAGGTCATCACACCATAGTCACCAGCCCCGGCGACTTTGAAGCCGTCATCATCCAGTACGGATAGCTCTTTGACGCAATCAATACCCCGCTCTGGCGGTTTTCAGGTATACTTGCCGCAATGAACTGCGCCTTCTCGCGGGGCGTTCTGGAGGAGACGGATATGGAACAGCGGCTTTCGGCCATCCTTGCCGCCGATATGGTGGGCTATTCCCGGCTGATGGAAATCGACGAACTGGGCGTCCTGACCCGCCAGAAAAAATACCGCAGGGAATTGATCGACCCCGAAATCGCACGCAGCCGTGGCAGTATCGTGAAAACCACCGGTGACGGCATGCTGGCCACGTTCGAGTCCGTGCAAGACGCGGTCAAATGTGCCGTCAATATCCAGAAAGCCATGAACCAAAACGAAACCGAGCTGGAGGACGATCAGAGAATCCGGTTTCGTGTCGGCATCAATCTGGGCGATGTCATTTTCGATGACGGGGACATTTTTGGCGACGGAGTGAACGTGGCCGCGCGGCTGGAAGGCCTCGCCGAGCCGGGCGGTGTCTGTGTATCTGATATCGTGCATCAGGCCGTTCAGGACAGGGTCGATGCGCCGTTTCGCGACATGGGCGGCCAACGCGTCAAGAATATCAGCCGTCCGATCCGTGTCTGGCACTGGTCGCCACAAGCGCCCCGGCAACGAAAAGCCCCTGACATCTCGCTGCAACAGCGAGTCAAGTTCTGCCAGTCACAGGATGGGGTCAACCTTGCATGGGCAAGCACCGGACAGGGAACGCCTGTTCTGAAGGCTCCGAACTGGCTCAATCATATCGAATACGAATGGACCAGCCCGGTTTGGGGCGATTTCCTGTCCGAGATGTCGAAACAGTGCCAACTGGTTCGTTTCGATCAGCGGGGCAATGGGCTGTCCGACTGGGACGTTGACGACATATCCGAGGACCGGATGATTGATGACATGGTCGCCGTTGCCGACGCCGCCGGGTTGGAGCGTTTCGGGCTGTTGGGGATCAGTCAAGGATCGGCGTTTTCCGTCCGGTTTGCCGCAAAATACCCCGAGCGCGTGAAGTTTCTTGTCCTGCTCGGCGGCTACGTCCGAGGGCGCATATCGCGGGATGACCCCGAGGCTGCACAATTCTACGAAGCGTCACGCGCCATGGTATCTATGGGCTGGGGGTCGCCCAACCCGGTTTACCGCCACTTCTTTACGTCATGCTACATGCCTGATGCCACGCCCGAGGAAGGTGCCAGCTTTGATGAAATGCAACGCATTTCCGCCAGCCCGGAAACGGCGCTTCGCATCATGGAAATGAACGCCCATGTAGATGCGCGCGCCGATGCGCAGGGCATTCGTGTTCCAACGCTGGTCCTGCACGCAAAGGGCGATTTGGCCGCCCCGATCAGCGAAGGCCGCGAAACTGCGCGGGAAATCCCGACAGCCGAATTCGTCGAACTTCCCGGTTCCAACCATTGCATGATCCGGGGTCATGCGGGCTTTGATGAGTTCTTTCAGGAAATCGGACCCTTTCTGAAAGAACACGGCAAGTAAGGCCCAACTCGCCACGCCAATGACCCTGCCCGCAGTCAGGTCGCTGCGTTGAACACGCGATCCAAAAGTGTTTCCACGTCACGCTCAAAAATTGAGTTTGCTGAGTGATCTGTTTCATTTTGCCGGGAATCACTTTCGGGCATTATGATCCAAGAGTGTTTAACGAGTTTTATGAGTTGATAGATGTACCCTTCGCATATTGGCGCGCATTGCAGCGCCACCACTGACCTTCAAAAAGACGAGTTCGCGCAGAAATACCCGCTGCTGGATGACGCATCGGTTCATGCGCAATGGAAGAACGGCTCCTGGCAGATCACGCGGATCGGAGATATCTGGAAAAGGACGGGTAAAATTATGTCCGTACCTCATGACGGGACGGACGCTTTCCCCTCCTTTCAGTTCGCCGAAGACGGCACCCCCCTGCCCCTGATGGAAAAAGTCCTCAAGGCGCTGCCCTGTGAGATGACGCCGTGGCAGCGGGCATATTGGATGACGTCCCCCAGACAGGAACTCGGGGGTGAATTCCCGATGCATTGTATCAGGGCCGGGGATGAGCGCGTGGTCGATGCTGCCGGACGTGCCAAAAGCAATCCGCGCGACTAGTCTAAGGCCCAGCGTTCAATACTCAGTAGTGCTTTGGATCACTCCTTAAGCGATCTGAGGACGGGGTGTCGTATTCTCTATGCCATGTATCAAGAGGCAATAGCAGACGCGCCGCCCTGATTATTCGGCCGCTTCCAAAGCTGGCAGCGCTTGAATCAGTTCGGCCGTTGTCAGAATTGCATGGGCATAGGCGGGTCCGTTCACCTCATGCGCCGTGTGCATGCCATCCTTTGAAAACGCCGCTGTTGCGTCTTTGACCAGCGTCACGTGATAGCCCAACTCCATCGCATAACGTGCCGTGGACTCGATGCAGGTATTGGCGACCAGACCGACCACAATCACTTTCTTGATGCCGCATTGCTTGAGTAAGAAATCGAGATCGGTATTTGCAAAACCACTTTGCCCCCAGTGCTCTTGCGCAACAATGTCACCGGGCTTTGGAACAAAATCAGGATGCCATTCTCCGCCCCACTCACCACGGGCAAAAATCTGATTCTGGGCCACCCGCGCCTGGGACGGGCTGGGGTTCTGCCACTTTTCAACGTCACCGGGTTCCGAGCGGTGATGTGGGACATAGAATACCTGAATTCCGGCGTTCCGCACTGCACCATCCAGCGCCTTGAGATTTGGCAGCAGGTTTGCCTCTTCTGCTGTTTCCTTGATCAGCCCCCACAGCTTGCCGCCTTCGGAGATGAAGTCGTTATAGGGATCAACCAGCAAGTAACCGGTGTCGGCAGAAGAATAGGTTGGGTTGGTCATGGTGGGCTCCAGTGATGTTGCGGTCGTTAGTTAGGTATGATTTTCATATCCCGTAAAACACTATGGTTTTCATACTCAGAGTCAAGTAGAGTGACATTCGCCCGTTGCACTGGAGGTCTGATGAGCCAAAACCCCTCTCCTTGTCCGATCGAGCGGTCTGATCCGATCATCGGAGACAGATACATCATGCGAATTCTGCGCGAACTGTTTTCCGGGAATACCAGGTTCGAGGAAATTCAGGCCCAAGCGGACATAACCCCGCAAATGGCATCGACCCGGTTAAAGAAAATGGTCGAAACAAATCTGGTGGAGCGGCGATCCCTTGAAGGTAGCACAACGCGATATCAATATGTTCTGACCGAACGGGGCCGGGCTTTGTACCCGGTCTTAATGGCCCTTCGGGAATGGGGCGAGACTTGGCAGAAAGATGCGGATGAACCTTTGGCGGTGCGTCAGGTTCATAAACCCTGTGGGACTGATACCGGGGTCTCGCCAATCTGCCCGACCTGCCACGAGCCGCTGAAACGCGAAGACCTTGAAATTACTCTGAGCCCAGAATGGCAAGCGCTTCGCGAACACCGCCACAATGCGCGTTTCAAAGAAAGCCGGAAGACCAGCGCCATACCGGAGCGTCCGCATCCCAAACACCGGCTGTAACGCAAGGCGTCAGTTTTAGTCTGTTACAATTGGATCAATGAACGTCTGCAAGGACACTGCGTTGGCCGCAAGCTGGACCATTGCCTGAATTAACCAGGTCAGGAAAAAGGCTCGCCATATTGGTTTGCACTTCCTTGGGAAGGTCGCGTCAGCCACCAGATCATCAGGATGGACAGGACCAATTGCAGAATTGAAACAACAATAATGCCCGTTACGCCCAAGACTGCCGCGGGTCCTCTTAGTGCATCGGGGTTTTCCGTGCCTTGCTCCAGCACAGAAAAGAAAGCCACGCCGCCCATCAATACAAAAAGCGTTGTGATGCTGAGCGCCATTGGCAGCAGCAAGTACCAGCCCGGTCGCCCTGTATCATGCAGCCTGCGCCAACCGGCAGCGAGCATGGGGATGATGACGGCCAGTTGGAAAACTGAGGACAGAACCTGATTACCTTGCCCTGTTTCAGGGTCGGTCCCGAATAGGATCGTATCCAGGACAGCTAAGGCGGCACTTACGAGAACCACAAACAAGAAAAACCACCAATATTCTGATCGTAAAGCCCGACCGGAGAACTGGAAGTATTTCGAAAAACACGTTCTGACTGCTTCACAGAATCCCATCTTTCGATCCCGTCTTAGTATCTTTGCGGTTTCGAAACGCTTCACCGCTCGGATGAACTCACTCGTCCCTCTTCGTTCCTACACCTGCTTTTTTGTTTGAAGGCAGGGGCCTATCGCAGGAAAGCGTAAAGAAGTTTACGCGCGGAAAAAATGTTGATTTATGAAAAAATAGATTCAAACATGTGATTTCGACACAACTTTCATTTTACCTCCGTTGTTGTCGTTGCTGCTCGCTTTGCCGAGCCCTTCCGACTGCTGGAGTAAATGCTTGCAGTCGGAAGGCCATTCACGACAATCAAGCTTGAGAGGGCGCTATGCTCAGACTTAATGTATTGGCCATCTCTCCAGCCTTCGCTCCGGCTTTATCCAATGTGTCAGGCGTTGTTGGCGGACCAAGCTGTCAACCCAGTATCGTTCCGCCGACCGAGCCCTTAGGGGCAAATCTTATGGAAAGATAGGAACCGGATCGAATTGCATTCTGGTGGCTACCCAGGCGCGAGAAATTCAAAAAAAACTAACCAATTTCACTAATTTCAAAGGGTCCAGAGGGAGAAGAAAATGTCTAACAAGGTGATGATTGCAGGCGCCATTTGTTTCACGTTGCTTGCGGCCTGTGACGATACGAGTAGATCAAGCGCGTCCGCCGAACTCACCCCCGCGCAGCAAGCGTGTTTGCGAGATGTAGCCAATACAACGAACAATTCACAAGTCGTTGTGCTTTCCTCCGCGTTTAGCGAAGCTGGAACACAGGTTACAGTCGGCGTTGGCGAAGATCGCGCTCCTTGGAATTGCATTGCCTACAGTGATGGCACAACTGCAGGTATCGAATTCCTAGGCGACGAAGGCGCGTTGTAATCTGTTCGCCGTGTATCTCGAATACACCAGCCATGATCAAATTTTCATAACGTCAAGTTCAGATATTCGAACTTCGTAATAAGATTGGGTGTCAACATACTCGATCACGCTAAGGTTGTAGAAAATGCCCGTACCCAACTCGGCTGTATTCGCGATCATTTGTGCTCTTATGGCCGTTACATCAGCTCCGAAATACACCAGTGCCCAAACTTGGGACGTCGCCTCACAACACTCCGTCAGAGGCGTAACCGTGTATGATTCAGATGAGCTGTTAACTTATGCCGGCCAGTTGGCCTTTGACCGGTCAGGGCGCATCACTGCGGCGGAAGTCGCTTCAACGATCACTCAGATCTACCGAGAAGACGGCTACTTCTTGGCTGAAGCTTGGCCCGGTCCCGACGGCCAGAGCATTGTTGTTGATGAAGGGCGCATTCAGACCATCGAAATTGAAGGCGTAGATACGCGCACGTTCCAAGCCTTGGAAAAAATCTTTCGCCCTCTCACCACCGCATATCCAATAACTCTCAAACAATTTGAGCGGGCAGTGATGCTGGCCGAGGACATTCCTGACCTGCAATTGTCGACCGAACTTGATTATCCCGATCAGGCTGGCGCCCGGCTCAGGGTGCTGGGAGAACCTCTGCGCAAACAAGCCGGTAGTGCGACCCTCGACAATCCCCCGCGTGAACTTGGAGAAGCTCTCAGCTTCTATGTCGTACAAGAGTTTTATTCGACGCTGACCGTCGGCGATTTACTGCGATTTGAGGGTTCAGGCAACTATAACTGGGACAAAGACGATGAACACTCTTTGTGGGGTGCTCTTACCTATCGCACGCCGCTGAACAGCAACGGTCTGTACGGTGAGATATTCTACGGGAACGTCAACGCAAAACGCGACATCTCAGGGGACTTTGCCAGAACAGATATTGACGGCGAGAACTTCACCGTCGCGCTAGGTTACCCGGTGATCCGGGATGTGGCCCGTTATGGGTATCTTCTACTGGATTATCGCCTTTCAAAAGCGGATTCGGTCAGTGGCGGTGTGCCATTATCCAGTGACGCAAGCGTCGTAGGACTTACGTATCTCTACGGGCAAAACTATTCCAAAGGGCAAGCTCTGGAAGCCGGGTTAACACTGTCTTTTGGCGACAACGACAATGACACGACAGACGCGAATATTGACGACGGTGACTCTTCGTTCTGGCATCTTCGGGGCGGCATCGGATACGAAAGCCCACTTACAGGCTTGTCGCCAAACACTGCGTGGCGCACCGAGATCTGGGGCCAATACACAACCGACCGGCTGCCTTCTGTCGAAGAATACTTCCTTGGGGATCGCTATGCTTTGCGCGGATATCGGTTTGACGAAGTGGACGGTGATTCCGGGATTTCCGCGATATTCGAAGTGTCTCATTCCTACTTCCCAAGTTCCCAGAGCGTCCACCGCTTAACGCCCTTTGCCTTTTTCGACGTGGGGTACATCACGAACAACGACCCTGCGAGTTTCGAAGTCGATAATGCTACACTGGCATCGACCGGTCTGGGTTTGGACGTTGAGTTCAAGCGGAACCTATTCCTGTCCGGATATGTCGGCGTCCCTTTGAGAGACGGCCCATTGACCGACTCTGGCGATCCTGGCGCGTATCTTGCCCTGACAACAAGTTGGTGAGGATGTTATGAAACTGAACCGAATTGCGTTGTTTGCGACAGCTTGTTTGATTGCAGAACTGGCCGCTACACAGGTTGTCGCCCGTGGAAATCACTACGGGTGGTGCCGTGGCGTCGGGAATCCGCACCAGTCGAGCCAAGGTTGCGGGCAGGCCGGTGGGCAAGGGGCAGGTCATCAAATTACCGGCCCTACTCAGCCAGTAGCAAATCAGTTGCCGCCCAAAGGAACGCAGCAAACGCCAAGCTCCGTTGCTGTTCCGGTCCTTGCACCGAGCGCAGTCCCGAACGCAATTCCCAATCAGGTTCCCATCGCGATACCCGTTCAGGTTCCGATAGCCACACCACCTCAGATTGCTGTTCCAAATCCAGTGCAACCGCAGGTGCCACAACCTATTGCAGGTCAGACCCCTGTGGTCACCCCTCCCCAAAATCCTGTGCCTACAACGGTCCAACCACAGGTGCCAACACCCATCACCGGGCAAACGCCGGTTGTCATTCCACCGCAAATTGCCGTTCCAACTCCCGTGCAACAGCAGGTGCCGCAACCTATCGCGGGCCAGACCCCTGTGGTCACTCCTCCCCAAGTTTCAACGCCAAATCTGGTTCCAACAGCAGTTCCCAATCAGGTTCCCGTTGCAGTTCCCGGCCGAGTTCCACAATTGACTCAAAAACCTACATCAACGCACGTCGCGGTCCCGGGACACCCAAAGCCGCAAGGCGTCGTGACAATCATGCGCCCAAAGCCGAGGCCTACAACCGGGACTGTCCAGCAACCCGGCACAACCCAAGTGACCCACCACCTAACCCACCAAAGCAATGCAAAGAAACACGATCACGTCGCAGCAACACCCGGACGACATGACCCGCATGACCTACCGAGGTTCCGCAATGCCGCGGCCAAGGAAAACTGGGAATGCGTTGCCAGCGGATATGGACAGCGCCGGTATGATGCCGGGCGCGGCGTATTGCTGAACAGCGGAGCGTTGCGGCACCTCGGAAACGTGGACGCCATGGCACGCGATGTACCAGCACGGCACCCAAAGCACTCGGGCTGTATTATTTCGGTTAAACGAAAACAGCGGTGAAACCCGAACCCGCTCGGTAAATTGTGTGGTGCGCTCACCAATCTCGCTCGTGGACTCTCAAGGGAGACAACAAAGTTGTTTTGCGAGGCTCGCAAAACGAACACATATATTTAATTTCACACCTGAACGGCCGAACAAGAATAGGCAGCTTTATGATGTTTATTAAGCACTTGCGGGGCGGTTGAATCAACTCACCGCTCAACCCGCTACTGACAAGGCCGATTGGCGTTTCTCCAATCACATTAGCGAACATGAAATCAGGTCAGGTCCGCGCGAAGCACTTCCCTTGCGGAGTGTGCCTCGCGCAGACAGTTTAGGTCGCGACGTGAGAAACGTCTTTGTCCGGTGAATAGATGTCGAGGATGTTCCAATGTCCGGTCGTTGGCGTCGGGTTGTTAATCATTGGCACATCCAGCACGGTTGGCTTGCCACTGGCGATTGCCGCTTCCAATGCAGGCAACAACTCGTCAGCAGCGCTGAGTCTGTGCCCTTCCGCGCCGTAGGCTCGCGCTATGTCGGCATAGCCCGGTCCGTTTGCGGGTGCGGCGGCTGATCCGGGGAACGTGGTTCCATAAGTCAGACCATAATGCGCCTTTTGCAGACCTGCTATGGTTCCGAAGGCATTGTTGTTCATGACCAGCCAGATAATGCCCAGATCGAGTTCGACGGCCGTTGCCAGCATCGACGGGTTTTGACCGAAGCCCCCATCGCCCACCAGACTGAGGACAATGCGATCAGGTGCTGCCAGTTTTGCGCCGATCGCACCCGGCGGGCCAAAACCCATCGTCGCGAACCCGCCCGGGGTCAGGATCGAGCCGGGGGTCAGAATATCGAATTGCTGTCCGACTCCGTTCTTGTTCCACCCAACGTCCGTGGTGATGATGGCATCCTCGGGCAGTGCCTTGCGGGTATCTGCCAGAATACGCTCGGGCATCATTGGAAAGGCCGATGAAGTCGCCATGTCCACGTTGCGCGCTTTGAAATCCGTTCGGAAGCCAGCGATCTTCTGTTCCAGCGCGGGGCGCTTGAAGACGTCCGGATACATCTCGCGGGCCACTCGGTTGAGGACGCGCAATGCGGCCTTGGCGTCCGCAACGACTCCGATCTCGGTGGGATAATTACGGCCGATTTCCTGCGGTTCGATGTCGATATGGATGACCTTCGATCCGGGAATGTTGAACGTGTAGCCGGGGTACCAGCTGGAACAATCGGCCTCTTTGAACCGGGTGCCCACGGCAAAGATGTAGTCCGCATTCAGGCAGGACTGGTTGACCAGTTCCGTACCCCAAAACCCGGTCATTCCAAGCACAAGCGGGTGGTCGTCTCGCAACGCGCCTTTACCCATCAGGGAATGCGCGACTGGAAGGCCCATATGTTCAACAAATTCTCGCAACTCCTCGCTGGCCTGTGCCAGAAGGATACCACCACCGACATAAGCGACTGGGTTTTCGGCTTTAGCCAACGCTTCGACAATCTCTCGCGCTGTCTCGTCGTCAATCGACGGTTTCTTGAGCGCGCGCGTGTTGTCGCGGATGCGGTCGAAACTATCCGAAGGGATCACCTCGGAGAAGATGTCCATCGGCACGTTGACCAGTACCGGCCCGGGCTGGCCGCTTTCAGCAAGATGAAACGCCTTTTCCAGAATTTCGGCCATCAGGTCTGCCCGATCTACCCGCCAGGCACGTTTGACGAAGGGGCGATAGATCTCCCACTGGGCAGCGTCCGCGTGCAGGTTCACCTCCTGATGCGGGTGTTTACCATAATAATGCGTAGGAATATCGCCCGCGATCACGACCATCGGGATACAGTCCAGCGCGGCATTTGCGACCCCGGTGGCGCAATTGGTCAGTCCCGGGGAGAGGTGGGACAGCACCACCGAGGCCTTGCCCGTCACACGGGCATATGCATCCGCCGCGTGGCTGGCGATTTGTTCGTGTCGTACTGTGACGAAATCGATGGGACTTTCCGCCAGCGCAGCCAGAACCGCAATGTTCGTGTGCCCGCACAGGCCGAAAACGTGCTTGACCTCACGGCGTTCGAGAAAGTCAACGATATGTTCGGCAACGGTTTTGCCGTCCAGTTTCGCTCCATCCATCACGCGACCTCCTGTCCGTAGAACTCACCGAACAGGTCCGGTTCCGAGGGGCGATCCTCAGGGATCGGACGACTGACCCAGGTGTAGTTCATCATGTGTTTCATGGTGACGTTTTCGTTGGTGATGTTGCCACCCCAGATGCCGCAGCCCAGGCTGCTGGTCATAGGCATGCCATTGGTCCAAGCACCCGCATTGGCCTTGGACTGAGGCTGCCGCACCATCATGCGGCTGACCGGAGCCAGACGCGCCAACCGGTCGATGTGGTCGTCATTGTGGCTGTAGATGCCGCAGGAATGGCCCTTGCCCCCGGTGTTGTAGATCTGGCCGACCGTTTCCAGCGCATCATCGAACGTTTCGAAGTGATAAAGCGCCATCAGCGTGGTCAGTTTTTCCTTGGAGAACTTGTGCTGCGGCCCGATTTGCCCCTGATTTTCAACCATAAGGAATTTGCGATCTTCGGAGATGCTAAAACCAGCGACCTTGGCCGTTTGCTGCGGCGGGCAGGCAATGGTCGGAAACGTGCGGTTACCCTTTTCATCCCACATGGCCGCTTCGAGCATGGCCTTCTCTTCATCCGAACAAAGGTAGCCGCCCTCGGCTTGAAGCGCCTTGACCATATCGTCGTAAACTGAGCGCTGGATGATGATGTTGCCATCGGCCGAACAACCCGAACCAAAGTCGGACGTCTTCGAAATCCGAGTGTTCTGCGCGGCGATGTCCAGATCGGCGGTTTCATCGATGACGATGGACGAATTGCCCGCGCCGACGCCATAGGCCGGGCGCCCGGAACTGTAAGCTGCTTTGACCATCGGCTTGCCACCCGTTGCCAGCGTCAGGTCGCAGATCTCCATCAGATGTTGCGTCAACGGGATCGACGGTTTGCGGATCGACTGGAACAGGTCCTCGGGGGCACCGGCAGCACGACAAGCTGCGCGCATAACCTCGACCATCTCAAAGGTGGTATGGGCGGTTCGCGGGTGCGGGCTGAAGATTACGGCATTCCGGGCGTTTGCGGCGGAAACACCGGTCACCGGTGGTGTCATTGCTGGGTTAGTCATTGGGATCAGGGAGGCGATCACACCGGCAGGTTTGGCATATTTCACCAGACCTTTTTCCTCATCCACCTCGACGATACCCGTCGAGGGTGTGCGCAAGACATCTCGCAGCACCATGTGAATCTTGAAACGCTTCGCAGGGCGTCCTTCGCGATCTCCGATACCGCTTTCGTCCACGCCTTGCTGGGCCAGGCGGGTGAATGTTTTCTCATTCCCTGCGTACCACGCAATGGCCTGAGACAGTCGGTCCAGCCTGTCCTGATCCCAATCCTCGATCTCGGTCATGGCAGCGCGGGCACGCGCCAGCATATCGGCCGCCATGTTACGGTCGTTTTCAGTGAGCTCTTTGCCCATGATGATCCTCTTGGTGTTTTGGAATTGCTGCATCGGGCATACGACGCTGAGATCGCGCCGCGCCGAATGTCCGCTTGGCGTGGCTGAGACAGCGACGCGCGTGTTCTTCATATCCCAACTCGGCAACGCGGCTTTGGTTGGGCAATTCGATGGAATAATCGACGGGCGGCATCCGTTCGATAATGCCGGTGAAATCGATCCATCCCTCACCGGGATATAGCCGCGCATCGCGGGCCAGTTGGATCATGCCCTCACGCGTATCGGCGATGCCGGGTAGACAATCAGAGATGTGCAGGAAGTGGAACAGGTCCGAGGGGACGTGCAAGAGCTCTCCCAGATCCACGCGGCTAAGGTGCAGGTAAAGCGTATCGACCAGAATACCGCCGTTGGGCTGATCGGAGGCACGCACGATATCTAGCGCCTCATCCAGAGTGCGCAAGCGAGAGAAGCTTGGGAATTCAAGGTCCACCGTCAAACCATAGGGTGCGGCCAACTCGCAGGTTTCGGAATAGACGTCGATCAGAAAATCACGATCATCGCGGGTGTTCGTCCACGCGCTCATGATCATGCGTTTGGCGCCCAGTTCTCCGCCGATCTCCAGCGAGCGCTCAAAACTACGCGGATCGACATCTTCGGTGATACGCGCAAGCTCGACATCGAGGACTTTCAAGCCGGTCGTAGAAAGAGCCGTTTTGGTGGCCTGCACCTGTGCCTTGTCGATCGGGGATTGAGTGAATTCACCGGGCACATGCATCGGAATGAAGCGGGGGCTGACGGCATCGTAACCGGCCCGCGCGGCGATATAGACCAACTCGGGCGGCGTAGCGCCAATCAGCGTCAGATGCGCCAAGGAATAGAGAGAGGGGCTTGCGCCAACCTCTTCGGGTTTCGCCATGAACGACAGCTCCACGTGTCTGCGAATCTCAAATTCATCACATGTTATAAAAAATATCTGATATTTTTTAAAATATCAACTTTAAATGCTGAGAAGGAAATGAAAACGCCCGGGCAACGACCCGGGCGTGTTTTGCACTCGTGTTGGCAAAGCCTTAAAGAGTGACCCAGCCCCCTCCGGACTGATGAGAGCGCACAGAGGCGTCAATGAATCGGACACCGTCTGCGCCTTGTTCGACACTGGGATAGGTCAGCCAATCGGCCGGAACAGTGACGCCATCCCGACGCGCGGCTACGGCCATGGCAAATTCCGTATAGAGGTTGGCCCAAGCTTCGATAATCCCCTCGGGGAAGCCGCGCGCGGTCCGGATCAGACGTTCTGCGCCGGGTCCGATACCATGCCCGTGACCTCGGCTGATGATACGATCCGGCTCACCGAACCGATTGAACTTCAGCCGTTCCGAATTCTCCAAATCCCACTCGAGACCTCCTTCGCTCCCGAATATCCGCAACCGCAACCCACCCCGATTTCCCGGGGCTAGGCGTGTCGCCATCAGGGTTCCCGGAACCTCGTTTTGGTAGCGGGTGAACATGAACACCGTGTCTTCCAAGGGCTTTGGCGCGCCGCAGACATGAAACTCGGCCCGTAGGTCGGTCAAAGGCAGGCCCGAGACAAGACTGGCGAGATGCGCGGCATGGGTGCCGATATCGCCGACACAACTGGTCGGGCCAGAAATCTTTGGGTCCAGCCGCCATTTGACATGCGGCGCATCGGCGACATCTTCGGGCGTCATCCAGTCTTGCAAGAACTCGACGTGGATTTGGTTAATTTTACCGATGCCGCTTTCCGCTACGATTTGTTTGGCCTGACGGATGACCGGAAAGCACGACATCGCATAGCCGACGGCAAAGATCTGTCCCGTGCGTGCGGCGATTTCCTCAAGCCCCTCGGCCTCGGCGACTTCGTTGGTCAGGGGCTTGTCGCACAGCACGTCAATGCCCGCCTCCAGAAACGCCTTCGCCGCGCCGAAATGAACGTGGTTCGGGGTCGTGATCATGACGGCATCTACGCCATCCGGCCGCGCCGCCTCGGTCCGCGCCATCTCCTCGAACGACGCATAGCATCTGTCTGACGGCAGGAACCACTCGGCCCCGCGCGCCATGCTACGAGCGGCATCTGAACTGAGAGCGCCTGCGGCGACCTCCCACCGGTCGGTCATCCGCGCTGCCGTTGCCTGCGTGACTGAAATACGTCCACCGCCAACAACGCCCAGACGCAAACGGCGAGACAAGCGGGGGAAAAGACCGTCAAAGTTCAGGTCTTCGGGTAAAAGTCTCTCAGCCATTCTGAACCTCCATTTCCGGGACCCGGACACCTTCCGGCAGC
This sequence comes from Ruegeria sp. CJ2, assembly GCF_056536745.1. NCBI lineage: Bacteria > Pseudomonadati > Pseudomonadota > Alphaproteobacteria > Rhodobacterales > Roseobacteraceae > Ruegeria > Ruegeria sp. CJ2. Next base: position 49,493 of record NZ_JBQFQF010000016.1, on the reverse strand, counting down.
ATTTCCACCGCCATGAAGATGCTGGGGGTAATCGTCTCGTATTGATGCCAGGGATAGTTGCCTTCAGCGTCATACATCGGCCTGTGCGTCGTGCCGGGGGCCATGAATTCTTCGAGGTAAAGGGTTTCAACATCCCGCTCACGGCATTGCTGCATCTTACCGAAGCCCACGATTTGCGTATGCACTTCGCGGAACCCCGGTACCGGGCAGAACGGATGATCCTTGTGCAATCCGACATTCAGCGGCACCGAGCCGGAATGGTACATGGTAAGTCCAACGTTACCCACGAAGACCTTTGGCGACATGTAGTGGCTGACACCGCGCAAACGCTCCTCTTGGCGGATATCAAAAGCAGATGGCCATGTCTCTTTCACCTGTGCGAACAACGCGTCGTCATCGGCATGGACGTCAAAACCGTGGACAATGACTGCGCGCTCCACACCTTTGAGAGAGCCATCTTGTACGATAACGGACGAAAGCGGCGCAACGGCCTGATCTTCGACCGAAAGGTCTCGCCCCCCAAGGTTAAGGACGATGGCGCGACCCTCGATAGAAATCCTGCGCTCGCCAGCGATGTGCTGGACGCGAAAGAATGGCTGAGCAAAGTCGAGTGTCTCAATCGGCATGAACCAATTCCTTTCTCTCATCATCAAGGAAATCGACCGGCAAAGGCTTCGGAGCCGCGCAACGGCTTTCTATCGTCTGATAGGCGCCAAATTTCGGTGCCCGTTCGATCGCGTCCATGACCTCGAAAACGTGGTAGGCAAGCGCTCCACTTGCACGGGGTTGGCGTCCTACTTGCGCCGCCAGAGCCAGATCCAAAAGACCGAGCCCGCGGCTATCTTCATTGAACCCGTGTTTGTTTTCCACAACCTGCCAGTCTTCGCGACCGGTTGGGCGCGGCTGATGAGACCAGCGCGAGGTCTCTCGCGTTTTCAGCCAGACATCGCCCTGAAAGATGTTGGCTCCATGAACCGGGTCAGGGTCAGGGATGCTGATGGTGCCGTTTTCACCATAGATCTCGAACCGCGGAGTTTCGCTGTCCCAGACGTCGAAGCTCATGGTCATCGACCCTATAGCTCCGGATGAGAATTGCAGCAGGCTTAGGGAATGCGTGTCGACTTCGACATCCATCCATTCGCCGTTGCGAGGGCCATTTTCGATCATCCTTTTGTCGAATGTGCGCCGAGCCATTCCCGCAACCCGGTCAATTTGCCCAAGGCAAAATATCATGGCGGTCAGATAATACGGCCCAAGGTCCAGCAAGGGCCCGCCCCCGGCCTGATAGTAGAAATCCGGGTTGGGATGATGGCGTTCCGTCCCGTGCGTTCCGACATGGGCAAAAACCCCTGTCGGTTTGCCAATGGCACCCTCGTCGATCAGGCGCCGAACGGTCTGCCAGCGACCGCCCAGAAATGTGTCGGGGGCGCAACCGACCAGTAATCCCTTTTCAGAGGCCATGTGCAGGATCGCCTTACCGTCCGTTCGGTTCATGACCAGCGGCTTTTCGGAATAGACGTGCTTGCCCGCCTCCAACGCACGCAAACTGATTTCCGCATGCGCCGCTGGAATTGTCAGATTCAGAACGCAGTCTATCGTCGGATCGTCAAACACCTCATCTGGCGTGCAAGCCCTGGCGACACCGTATTGATCCGCTTTGGCACGGCTTTCCAAAGGATCGAGGCTTGCGCAAGCCACGACCTCGACGTTTAAGAATTTGGATAGTGTCTTTAGATAGATATCGCTGATACGACCACAACCGATAAGGCCGACCCGGAAGGATTTCGATGTCTCACCTGTCATCATTCCTGTCTTCGTAGAGGGGTAAGTAATTTGGGGGCATCGGCCCCTTGTTCCGACCGCCTTGGCCCATCTGCTCCCAGGCGTGGGCGAGTATTCCGACCGAGCGGGACAGGCAGAACAACCCACGCGACAAAGGCGCAGGAAAGCCAAGCTCGCAGAAGATCACGGCAGTCGCGCCGTCGATATTCATGGCAATTGGCCGACCGCCGCGTTGACGACCGAGTTCGGCCTGAACCTCTTCTCCGATATCGGCAAACCGGCCAGAAACTGTGCCTTCGGCCGCCGCATCTCGAACAAGTTGCATCAATCGTGGTGCGCGTGGGTCGACGGGTTTGTGGAATCTGTGACCAAAGCCCGAGACGATCTTGCCGTAGGCCCCGCGCCAGCTGTCCAGACCGTCCTTCACTGCGTCATTCAACGATGCTCCGCAATCCATGCGAGCTGCGATATCATAGTACAGCTCTGCACACTGCTCTCCTGCCCCGCCGTGCACGTCGCCCAGCATGTTCACCGCAGTCGCCATCGCATTATTGAGACCTACCCCGCAGGTGGCAGCCATCCGCGCAGCCGCAATCGAGGGGGCTTGCGGGCCGTGATCCACGCCTGCGACCAAAGCCGCCTCGAACAGGCGCGCTTGCGCGTCGCTGGGCAGATCACCCCGCACCATCAGCCAGATCATCTGCGGGAATGATACGTTCCCGATCAGGTCCTCTATCGCGTTGCCACGAAATGCGATCTGTCCGGGTTTCATGTCGATGATCGAGGTGCGCCACCATTGGCGAACGGCGCGCTCATCGCTTGTCATCTGTGTGGTCATTACGTCTGCACCTCTTTCACCGCATGGGTTTTGCTTTGCGCGGCGAGGCGAATGGGTGCGTTACGCGCACCGTAACCGGCATAGCCCATGCGACGTTCAACTATTTCGAAGAAGAAGCCGTTGAAGATGGGGCGGCTGTAGATCTGAAAATACTCGGCACCCACCGCCCGGTCATAAAGTATGTTGCCCCGGCGCATTTGGTCGATCAGATCTTCATCCAACCCGAAAGTCGCTTGCAGATCGGCGTAGTAGTTTTCCGGAATGGACAGGCTGGGAAAGCCGGAATTGCGCAATTGCTCCGAGGTTTCAAAAATATCATCCGACTGGAAGGCAATGTGCTGAACACCAGCCCCAAAGCCATCTTCAAGGAATGATGCCGCCAGAGTTCGGCGCCCTACGGCCCCGTTCAGGTTCAGGCGCACTTCGCCTTCGGGACTTTCGATAGCCTGGCTTTGCACGACACCAGACGGGTCGGCGACGTTCACGATAGGGGATTTTGCCATCTCGAACGTCGAAATGTAGTAGAGCAGCCAGCTTTGCATCTCATCGTGACGCATCGTCTGCGCCAGATGGTCGATACGACGCAGACCGGCAGGTTGGGTGGCTTTGGTTTTCGCAACCGGCTCGAACTCAATGTCCCATACCCGATGCAGATCAGATTTCTCATCAATGAAATGGACAACATTGCCACCAACACCTCGGATGGCCGGGATGTCCAGTTCCCCGGTCCCCACCGGCTGTGAGAAATTCGGCGCGCCCAACGCGGTCGCCCGCTGAACCGTTTGATCCGCATCTTTGACACGCAACCCCATGTCGCAAACGGAGGGGCCGTGACCCAGGAACGCCGAATGTGCGAAGCCTTCCTTTTCGGTATTCACAACGATGTTTATCGCGCCCTGCCGCCACAGTTCGACGGACTTGGTGACGTGTTTTCTCTCCATTCGAAAACACATTGCTGACAACATATCTGCCAGTTGCGCGCCGCTTACCTCGTCGGCTGTAAATTCGACGAATTCAAAGCCTGACGCATAGACGCGTTCCGGCAGGTCCGGGATGCCGAATCCAGCTCCCGGCTCGGTCCGCGACACCTCATCCAAAAGGTTCACCAGCGACCTGTAGCTGTCTCGGGCCAGTGTGCGGCCGCCAGGTTGCGGCGCTGCTTCGTTGACGCGCGCGATGGACCAAGGCCCTTTGTATCCGGCGCGGGACAACACCCGCACAAAGCCTGCAAGGTTCAGCGATCCAAGACCGGGCAAAAGCCCGAAGTGCCGTTTGAGCCGACGTATATCCATCTCAAGTCGCGGTGCATCGGACAGTTGCACATGGAACAGCCGCTCTCCGGGAATGTCCCGAAGGCGGGCGGGTTTGGACCCGTCGGCAAGCGAGAAGAAGGAATTCAAAGCCAACCCCAGATGAGGGCTGCCGATGGCTTCGACCACGCCTAACGCCTGTTCATCCGAGTGAATAAGATCCGACCAAGGCAAACCCATATAGGCCAGACGCACCCCCATCTCTTTCGCGATCTGGGCCGCCTCGCCAAGATCTGCGATGACCTGATCTTCGGTCACAGCCGCATCGACCTCGAAGGCAGACCCAATGAGCAGCAATTCCGTTCCCAGCTCGCTCATCAGGTCGAGTTTGCGTTTCAGCCGATCAAAGGCACGCTCCCGTCCAGCGTCGGCCTGACCTTCAAGGTTATGGAAGGGTTGTAGCAGGCAAATCTTCAGGCCGAGGTCCGATGCAATCTCGCGAACTTGCGATGGCGGTCCGTCAAAAGCGGTCAAATCCGGTTCGTGTAATTCGACACCCCCGAACCCCGCGTCAGCGATGGCATGAAGTTTCTCCGCCAGGTCACCGGGGATCGACGTTGTCGAAACCGACAGGCACATTATCCCTGATATCCAAACATACGCGGCAACCACAGGACCAGATCCGGCATCAGCATCATGATCACCAAGGCGAAGATGAGAACCGCGAGGAAGGCCCAAATTTCCGAGATGATTTCGCGCAGCGGAATGTCCGTCACGGCGTTGATCACAAAGAGTAGAATACCATAGGGCGGTGTGATCAGACCGATCATCGAGTTCACGACGACCAGCACCCCGAAATGCACCAGATCAACCCCAAGCGCTTCGCAGGTTGGAATGAACAGCGGCACGATCACCAGAATGATCGTTGTTGCGTCTAGCACGCACCCCAGCGCGAGGATCAGCAGGTTAACCAGGATCAGGAACACAATCGGGCTGACATCCGAACCCTCCAACAGGGCCGAGATGGACTGCGGTATTTGCTCCTGAATGACGATGAAGTTCAGAATGAACGCGCCGCCAATGACCACCCCGACGGCGGCGGAGGAGCGCGCGCTGTCGACGAACACTTGATAAAGGCCACGGAAGGTCAGTGCGCGGTAGAACAGCGCGGCCAGTAGCAGGGCGTAAAATGCAGCCACGGCTGCAGCCTCGGTCGGCGTGGTGACACCACCATATATGCCGTACAGCAGGATTGCGGGCATCAGCAGTGCCGGGAACGCGTTGGCGGTTTTTGCCGGCAATTCACGCAGCGGAACAGGTTCTTCCAATGCAAAGTTCCGCTTTCCGGCCAGATAGTAGTTCATCGCCATGAGGACGACGCCCATGATCAGGCCCGGCAGAATCCCTGCCAGGAACAGCGACCCGATAGACGCCTTTGAGACCAGCGCATACAGAACCATTGGGATCGAGGGCGGAATGATCGGGCCGATGGTCGCCGACGCCGCGGTAATCGCAGCAGCATAACCTCGGCTGTAGCGGCCATCCTTGGTCATCATCTCAATGATGATCTTGCCGATCCCCGCAGCATCTGCGACGGCAGAGCCGGACATGCCGGAGAAAATCAACGACGCGACCACGTTGACGTGCCCGAGGCCGCCCTTGAACCGACCGACAGCAGCGACGCAGAAGTTCAGCAGGCGGTCCGTGATCGACCCCGCATTCATGATATTCGCGGCAACGATGAACAAAGGCACGGCAAGCAGGATCGTGCTTTTGTAAAAGCCTTGCAGGATCTTCTCGCCCGCGAGGGCGACGTCCAGTCCGGCCGTGCCCAGGTACACTAATGAGGCCAAAAGGATGGAATAGCCGATAGGTGTCCCGATGCCTGCCAGAAGAAAGAGAGCGAGCAGGCAGGAAAGAAGTTCAAAACTCATTTCTTAACTTCCTCGTCCTTTTCGACGTCGACACGGGGGTGGTCGTCAACCACGTTGTACCCAACGACCAGTTCCAGCTCTGTCTTTGGTGGGCCATTACGCAGGATGTCAAAGAACAGCCATCCATACCGCGCGGCCACGACCAGCATGAACACCGCATAAATTGAGAACACGGTGCGCAGCGGTATCTTTTCACCCGAGAACGGGTTGCGCACCGTCGAGGTTTTGCGAATTTTCATCCAGTCGATGTAGTCCCACGTCGGCAGGAAGCTGTAGAGCATCCCGACCACAATTGCTGCGGCCGCCAGCATCGCAAAGACCTGCCGCACGCGCATCGGTACCGAAAGATAGATGATGTCGAACTTCACGTGATCCCGTTCGCGCACGATGAAGGCACAACTAAAGAAGATCACCCAGACCCAGAGGATGCCAATCAGTTCAAGCGTCCAGCCAGCGGGGGTAAAGAAGTAGCGCAAGAGAATTTGCAATAGGAAGATCAGGAAGATTGCCGCCAGCATCCCGCCGGCAATCGCTTCGGTCAGTCGGGAGAACCCCTTGATAAAGGCTTTCATTATGGTTCTCCCTCCCTTGCCTTACTAGGCTCAGTTACCCAGAGCGTTGATTTGATCCAGAACGCCTTCGGGCCATGAGCCTGCGAACTCGCTATCCAGATACATAGACTGTACCTGATCGCGGAACGCCGCGAGATCGGGTTCGTAGATCTCCATGCCCTGCTCTTTCAGGAAGCTGACAAGATCCTCTTCTTTCTGAAGTTGCTTCTGACGGCCTGATTCAGCCGCTGCGTCCGCAGCTTCCTGAACCTTGGCTTGCTGTTCCGGTGTCAGCCCGTCCCAAACCTCTTTGCCGATGGCGATGTAGTTCAAGTCGACCAAGTGCGATGTCAGGACGATCTGATTGGTCACTTCATAAAACTTGGCATCGACCACGGTCGGCAGCGGGTTGTCCTGACCGTCAACGGCACCGGTCGACAGCGCTGTGTAGACCTCTGAGAACGCCATTGGTGTCGGGGCGGCACCCAGCGCTTTGCCAAGGAACTGCCACGCATCTGTGCCCGGCATCCGCAGGTTCACACCCTCCAGATCAGCCGGGGTGCTGACGGTCAGTTCATCCTTGGGTTGGCGCAGGTTCACCTGACGACGGCCCAGATACATGACCGACAGCAGTTTGACGCCCAGCTCTTCTTCGGCCTTTTGCTTGAAAGCATCCATCAAGGGATCGTTGAAGACGGCCACCTGATGCGCGGCGTCCTGATGGACATAGCCTGCGGTAAAGATCGAAAACTCGGGGAAGAACTGAGCCAGTTCCTGCGCCGAGGTGATCGACATTTCCAGGTTACCCCGGCTGATGGCGTCCAATTCGGTGCCTTGGGCGAAGATGGTTCCGTTATAGCTGGGTTCGTAGCTTGCGAAATCAGCGACCATGGGTGCGAAAACCTCGGCCATGGCGACCGAGCGCTGGTCGGTCTCGGAACCTGATGTTGCGAGGCGAAGTTGGACTTTGTCGTCCGCCAGCGCACCACTTGTTGCGCTAAACAGAACACCGGTTGCAACCAGGGCTGATACAGCAGCCCGGCGGGTAAGTTTGGTAATCACTTTGCTCCTCCCTGAGACATCATGATGCATTTTTCCGATTCTGAGCTTTGACCTATTTTGGACATTTTGCAAGATTTTTTACAAAATATCAGATATTTTTCATTACCTGCAATCTCTGTTGCTGCGTTTCCTGAAGATTTCTTATCCTGACAGTCTCGCCAGTCCTGCAGGAATTCTGAATAGCTTCAATAACTTGAAGCGTTCTGAAACCTTCCCATCCAGACACAATCGGCACTGCTTCGTGCCGGGCGACTTCAACAAAGTGCCTGAGTTGATTGACCAGAGGGTCAGACGCACCCTTCTTCAGCGCGGTTGATGAGATTGGCGTCCACCAATCCCTTTGCTCACTCTGGTAACTCCACAATCGAAGATCGGGAACGGACAACGAACCATGAGAGCCGCCTATCATGTAGCTACTCTCAGTGGTTGAAGGATAGATTGGATATTCCCGAGACGTCATCTCCCAGCTCCACGGAGCGACGATGCTATCGGACACACTTATGGTCCCTATCGCTCCGCTTTCGAACGTCAAAAGCGCCCCGGCAACATCTTCGTTGTCGTAACCCCGCTGCGATGAGGCCGACTGAGCCTGAACGGTCACAACTTCTCCGGCCAAATACCGCAGCAGATCCACATCGTGGACAAGATTGACAGAGATGGGCCCTGCACCGGGTTTCTTTCTCCAGGGCGCAGCATCAAAATACTCGTCTGGCTTATAGAACCAGCAATTCGCATGGACAGCGCGCACATCTCCAATCTTCCCATCGACAATGGCTTCCTTAGCCGACCGGATCAGAGGATTGTGTCTGCGATGATGTCCGACCATCAGTGGCACATTGGCCTGCTCCGCTGCTTGAACAAGCTCAAGTGCAGCGGTGGCTTCTACAGCGATCGGTTTTTCGACAAGAACAGGACACCCATGTCGAACACACGTGAGGCCTTGTTCAACATGAAGCGTGGTCGGGGTGGCAAGAACAGCTCCGTCCGGCGTCTGATGTGCAAACATATCCTCGAGGGTCTCGTAACATGCGACCGCATGCTCAGCGGCGTAAGCACGACCTTCATCGCTGGGGTCGACCACCGCGACGAGATCAACATGGCGCAACGCTCGGATAGCGTCCGCGTGGCGGCGTCCAACAAGACCAATGCCGACAATGGCAATGCGAAAGTTCTTAGACACTTTGCTTCCTTCCGGAGGGTCCGGACAATACCGAAACCGATGATTGAGATCGTGCTGCTTTGCCCAATTTGGCCACGACCGTATTGGGGTTTTTGCGATTCCGCAATAATGTATGATATTTTTATTTTTACCATACATCAGTTTGGATTGCTGATGTCTCTGAAAAATGTTAATTGAACGAGGAAACTGATAATATCGGGTGAAACGCATGGCGAAACAGCCGTCTACGATAGGTGCAAGCACCTATCAGCGCATCAAGCGGGACATCATCTTCGGGGAGCTGCAACCCGGCTCCAAACTGAAGCTGGACGCCTTGAAGGAACGCTACTCGGCAAGCCTTTCGACACTTCGTGAAACGCTGAACAGGCTCGCCAGCGACGGATTTGTCGAAGCTCCCGAGCAACGGGGTTTCCTGGTCACGCCGGTTTCACGAGAAGACCTGACCGAGATATCAGAGCTGCGTGTCCTGTTGGAATGCCACGCGTTGGAGTTGTCCATTGCGAACGGCGACACGGATTGGGAAGGCAACCTGGTTGCCGCACACCACAAACTGCACCTGATGGAACAGCAGCTTCTCAAGGGCGACGAGTCCGAGAAAGAAACCTGGAAACGATATGATTGGGAGTTTCATCAAGCGATGATCGCGGCCTGCAACTCCAAGAACCTTCTGTCTCTGCACTCGATCATCTACGACAAGTACCTGCGGTATCAGATGCTCGTACTAACCTATCGCGGCGAAGAGGCCGTCAAGGAGCACAAGGGCATGTTCGATGCTGCGCTAGCCAGAGACGCTGACACCGCCAAGAGGCTGTTGGAAGATCACATTCGAAATGGCCTCGAGCATACGTTGGAGGCTATGTGACATTCACAGCGACCGAGACCGCCAGAACACTCAACTTGGAACTGCACAGCCAGTTCCGACCTCTCTTGATTGAAATCGCCGCGTGGTTTTGAAAAACCCAGGTTATTCATAGTTTTCAATAACGGCACACAGTCAGTAGGGACGCGCATAACAATGCTTTCTTTCCGTTGATTTCATTCAGGAAATTCACGTGTGTTCGCCTATAATTTTGCGCGGTTTTTGCGCATAAGCTTGCACGATTTGCCCCTAACTCTGCACTGTTGAAGGAACTCGTTCAATTTCTGGTAATTGCCGTGCAAGCCAGTCAGTTAAAAGCGTTATCCCGCAATCAAAAGTGCACTTAAATCAGCATTGGCACCGAGATGGTCAGGCCCGCCCTTTCACCAAATTCCTATAAGCTGACGGCGACATTCCAGACCATTTTCGAAAGGCCCTCGAAAACGCAGTGGGGTCTGCGTAGCCAAGCCGCAGTGCGGTCTCACCAACGGACTTCCCTGCCGGACCCAGCAGTTTCTTTGCCTCTTCCAGTTTGACACCAGATATCACCTGAGAGGCTGATTGCCCGTAAGGGGCCAGCCGATTGTTCAATGTCTCCCGGTGGAAACCGCATAGACGTGCCAGTTCGTCTACTCCAAATCCCGGCTCGCCAAGATGAATCCGGATCAGGCCCTGAAGCCCGGCTAAGAAATCTTGAGGCGCATACTGGTCGGGGGTAGCGCCTGTCATATCTGACGGGTTTTCCAATGTTTCCGAGAGCAACTGATGGCTCAGCCAGGTTGAGGGAAACCGGATCGAAAAGCCCTGTGGACTGCACTTGATGGCTTGAACACCATGAAAATGCTTGGGCAGCACGTCAGGTTCGCTGACCCGTAAGATGATCTGGCTCGGGTCCCACCTAAAATCCAGAACCCGGTGCAGTAATGATATCCAGATGCTCGCCAGAAATGCGTCGGTCTGTCCGGGTGAGACCGAAATCGTGAATTTCCGCTTGGCACTGAAATAAGCGTGCTCTCCTTCCACAAGCAGCGATTGCGTGACCGCATTGGATTCTTTCGAGACGGCTTGAGTGTAGCGCGTAAAGAAGTCGCCCAGCGTCAACGCCTCGGCCAACATGTCACCAAGAGGCAGAAACCGAACAAGGTCAATTGATTGACCAACTTGCGCGCAGAAGTCCGGTGATGTTGCGTCAGCAGCGGCTTGATGGATTTTATAAATCGTCTCGTGTGGCAGGAAATTCTGGCGATCCATCACGTGGGATTCGCTCACGCCCAGAGGGTCTAGAACGAAAGCCGGTTCAACACCGGCGCCACGCAAAGCAGCTACAACGGGTGCAGCAACCGATGCCCGAACCAACGGCAAAGCCTTCTTTGTGTTTTGGTCAAATGCGTCCATGTCGCCCTCAAATATCATGAAGGTAACGACAGAAAGACAGCAAGCACACAAAAAGGTGCCAAAAGCTTGCAGAATGCCAAGTTAATTTGGCAAAGCCTGTCATGCTGTCAGGCAATATCCGGCAATCACTCTAAAATCACATTCGGAAATATACATCTGTGATTCGCATTTGGAGAACCTCGATGACGCCGAAATTCAAACACATGGTGGCCATGACAGCCTTTTCTGCAAGCCTGGCAATCGCGGGCCAAGGTTCTGCGCAGGAAGAAAAGTTTCCGATCCTCTTTACCAACGTCCACGTGTTTAACGGTGTCGATGAACAGCGAATTGAGAACGCAAACGTCCTGGTCGTGGACAACCTGATCGCAGAAGTATCAGCGGAACCGCTGGCCGTTGCCAATGCCCAGATTATTGACGGTGGAGGTCGAACGCTGATGCCGGGCTTGATCGATGCCCACGTGCATATGGCAATCACCGAGCCTGTCGCGGACCTGAGGGACAACTTCGACTGGATGTACTGGGGCGCGGTTTCCACAATTGAAGCTGAGAAAATGCTGCTGCGTGGTTTTACAACCGTTCGGGATGCGGGTGGCCCGGCAATTGGTCTGCAAAAAGCTATAGATCGCGGCAAGGCCGTGGGGCCAAGGATTTACGCATCAGGGCCGGTCATCTCGCAGACTTCCGGACATGGCGAGCATCGGGTCTATACCGAACCCCATCCGAACTTCATGGGGGCGCAGCCGTCTTTCTTCAACCAGCATGTCGAGTTCCTGGCCGATGGCGTCCCCGAGGTTTTGCGGGCAACGCGCGAAGCCCTGCGCATGGGCGCGGTGCAGATCAAGGTAATGGCAGGCGGTGGTGTGTCATCTTCAGTTGATCCGTTGCACACCGTTCAGGGATTGCCGGAAGAGTTGGAGGCATCGGTTCGCGCAGCCGCCGATTGGGGGACGTATGTGATGGTCCACGCCTATAACGACGACTCGATCCTGCGGTCACTGGAAGCGGGCGTCATCAGCATAGAACATGGGCAACTGATGACTGAAGTATCAGCGCAGGCCATCAAGGATTCTGGCGCCTGGATTGTCCCGTTTTATTCTCTGCTTGGGCTTGATGAGGAAGTTATCAAGAAGGCGCTTGGACCTGCGGCAGCACCCAAATTCCTTGATGTTCAGGCAGGTGCGCGCAATCAGATGAAACTGTTGAAAGAGTATGAGATCGAAAACGTCGCATTCTCGACCGATATCATCGGTGACCCGGTGGCTCTGGCCAAGCAGAATGACGAGTTCAAATACCGGCTGGAGGCGTGGACTTCACACGAAATCCTACAACAGGCCACGTCTAAATCGGCAGCACTTCTAGCACTGTCAGGAGAACTCAACCCCTACAAAGCTGGCCCGCTGGGCGTGATTCAACAGGGAGCTTATGCCGATCTGCTGCTTGTTGAAGGTAACCCGGTCGAAGATGCCGAGATCCTGGTCGACTACACCAACAATATCGACCTGATCATGAAAGATGGTGTGATCTACAAGAATACACTCGATTGAGTGTCGCGCTGGGTGAATTTACCTCGGCATCCCGCGCATCCCCAGCTTTACAAATGGGAGCCTATTAAAGTGAGAAATCGAGCCAAACTGACTTTTGCTCCAACGGTTCTCGCGTATTTCTTGGCTTTGCCGGTTCATTCGGAAGGCTCACGTATCGAATGGGCAGACTTGGTCGATGAAACCGCTCAGGATTATGAAGATCCTTTCGTCGAATTGACGGGCAAACAGCTTAACGCGCTTCGCAAATTGGTCCGGTTGCGTGCACAGCAAGAAAAAGGCGGGTCGACGCCAGAGCTGTTGGATCAGACTAAACTGGATATCGAGGCGACCGAAGCAAACCTTGCTGAGGAAGGCGTTGATGCGGACTGGCTGATTTCCCAACGCTGGGTTGTGATGGAAAGACGTGAGCAGGCGGGCACGGCCGCTAACCTTGATTATGATGGTGCAACCGTTTCATTGGGCGGATTTGTGATCCCGGCACCCCCGACGAAGATGGCTCCCAAATGGCATATATCGTGCCGGAACGTGGAATGTGCAGCCACGTACCGCCTCCGCCACCAAACCAGATGGTGCGTTTGCGCCTGAGTGATTCCTGGGCGCCATCGACCGTCTACGAACCCATCGTTGTAACTGGTCAAATCAGGATCGACCCGACGCAGAAGGAAATGCTGGTTGTTGACGGTCCTGTCCTCATGAAGGCTGGGTTTACCTTGGAGGTCGATGACGTTCAGACTTTTGGACCAACCAAGACTTCCGAAGAGGCTGCAACCAATAAGGCAAGTGTGCTGATGGGAAGGATCAAAGCAACTGGCGGGGCTATCAAAGGCGAATAGTGACACGGCCCAACTGACCTGCATATGGTTCAGAAGGGGCGTTCAGTTAGGAGGGCCGAATATCTGGTTGTGAGAGACTGAACGGCGAAAGCGGCGATAGGGGAGCGCATGAGGGTTTGGCTATTTAGGATAATTGGGCTTGTTGCACTTCTCGCATTCGCAGCAATTGCGTTTGTTTGGTTGTTGCTTGCTGCTCCGATGTTCTCGGACATGCGGCGCGACCTTGTGGAAAGAGTTCTTTCGGAACAAATTGGTCGTCCACTTCTAGTCAACGATGACGTAAGCGTCGCGCTTGGCCGCATTAGCCACATCTACGTCGGAGGGGTGGTCATCCCGAGCCTGACGATGCCGGAGTCACCCCTTGTAGAATTGAACCGGTTGGAATTGGAGTTGGATATTGTCGCTTTGACCAACGGACGTCTGCATTTTGACAATCTCGTCGTGGAAGCGCTCCAAGCAAATATTCTTACAGCCGAAAACGGCACCACAAGCTGGCGAAAAGACAGGCCAACACCCAAACCAGTGTCCGAGGAAACTGTATCAGCGGATGGTCCAAAAGACGTCGCGAGCGCTGATAATACCAATGAGAACGACACAGAAGGCAGCGGAATCCTGAACTTCCTGAGCGACAAGAACGTCAGTTTCAGGTCAATCGGGTTAAACATCGACGACAAGGTCTCGGGCTTCTCGTTTGTGTTTGACCTTCAGTCACTCGCGCTCGAACAAGTAGACAATGGGCAAAGATCAAAGGTCTCTGGTTTCGGCTCCGTCAACGGTCAGGGTTTCGAAATCGAAGGCGACTACCCTCACGGCGCGCCATTTACGACGCGGGCCAGTTTTGGAGAAATGACCGTGAGCTACGATGGTGAGCCCTTCTCGGCAGACGAAGGGGGTGGCTATCGAGCTGTATTGGAGATGGACACCGGAGAATTCGGTGATTTTCTAGATGTCATCGGGCTGGAGCGCGTTCTGGAAGGCAATGGTCAGTTGCAAGCAGAACTCGTGTCTCAGGACGCTCTGAAGATCGAGGCGTTTACAACCACAGTAAGCCTGGAAGATGGGCAGAAACTCGAAGCCGAAGGTTCAATAGATGACCTCTATACCGCTCAAGGTGTCGATCTGCTTTTCAACGCGCGGCTTCATCCCGAAGGACAGCCGCCGCCAGCAGCGAAAAGTATCCAGGAACTCAAATTCACTGGCTTTGAAATGCATATGGTCGGATCGCTGGCTTCCTTCGAATTCGAGAAGTTGCTGTTCCAAACCAATGCATTTGACCAGGGGCTGGACGTCATCGGCCCAGCCTCAATCGAAAGCATTCGCCGCATGCCAGACGGCCGGCTCGCCATGCTGGGCATAGCGCTGCAAGCCGGTCCAACTGAAGAACCTGTCCTGAAAGCCGAAGGTGAAATCCTCGATCTGCTTCAGCTTCAGGACGTAACATTCGATGGTGTGCTGAACGGACCCGCCAAGTTGATTTTGCCTAACCTAGATGAAGACTATGTTGACCAATTCGGCGGCATCAAAGCCGATTTCAACATATCCAATGCGGGCGGGCCGGTTTCACTCAACAGGTTTAACGCGACTGCTTACGACACCGTTCTCTGGGCGCTTGATCTCGCACTATCTGTCAACGAGCTCAAAGGGCTTGCCGGTCTCGATTTCGACGTGAAATTGGACGTCGACGACAGCGCCGAGTTTCTAACCGCAGTGAATCTGCAACCTGTCGAGATCGGATCACTGGCTATCGATGCTGAAACCTCCAAACAGGGCGAGGACTTTGATGCCGCAATCCAGTTCGAAGCAGGGTCCTCGCATCTTCTTGCGGCTTTGGACGCAAATTTCCCCGAGGGCGCTACTGTTGTTCGGGGCAACATCACGAGCGAAGGGCTCGATCTGAACGACCTTAAGAACCTGGCTGCCGTGTTGGACCAACTGAAAAGCTTGGTCGGCGAGACCACGAAGGAACCTGAAGCCGAAGTTCAACCTTTGGTTTTACCGAAGGAGACAGACGTCCAGCCCTTGGTATTGCCAAAGGAAAAAGGGAAACCTGCCGATCTTCTGGATGTGCAGCGCGTGCTGCGAGAAGCTGACGTTGAGGTACAGATCGAATTCAAAGAGATTGTGGGCCAGCAAGGAGTAACGTCTGTTTCAAGTCAATTGTCTGCCAAAGACGGAACTGTGGATTTCGGACCTCTTCAGATGGCTTATGGCGGTGGAAACTTCAGCTTGCGGGCGGTCATGGATCTGATTGACTCTCCTGATTGGCTTTCATTGTCGGGATCGACCTCGGGATGGGAATTCGGCGAAATCTTGGATGAGCTGGGAATCGGAATTGATGCCTATGGACGTTTGAGCGGTGAGTTCAACGTTTCTGGCAGTACCGCCTCGGGCAAGGCCTTCATCAATTCCATGCGCGGCAACGCGTCTTTGTCGATGTCGCAGGGCTACATCAGTACCAGTTTGCTGGAGTTAGCCGGGCTGGGCATTTTCCCCTGGCTGTTTTCAGAGGAGTTCAGACAAGGCTACACCGACATCACTTGCGTGGTTGCCCCGGTTGATATCCAAGCCGGGCGGGTCAATTCAAACTCCATCGTCATCGAAACAGGATCGGTTCAATTGGTTGCAAGAGGGCAAGTGGATTGGCTGAACGATACGATAGCAATAAGAGCGGAGCCGCGGCGCGTTGGCAAACCCCTATCCCGAAGCGCTTGGCCTTTTGATGTGACGGGCCCGCTTTCGTCACCAAAGTTTAAGCTGGATGTGGGCGGGTCGAGAAACAAGGCCCCTGAAGGCGCTGATGCTATGCCTGCCGACAGGCAACCCTGTGTGCCGGACATCAATCAATTGCAATAATACTTAATTCTTCAGTGGTTCCGGCTGTTCGGCCTGACACGTCAGGACGGCCTCAATTGCTTTGGCAGACCCGCTGAGGTCGAGTTCCACCTCGGCCCCACTTTCACCTATAATCGTAACGCTTTGGCGTTTTCCAAACTCGGTTACAAAAGCCGGGTTGTCGAAAAAGGCGTAACCACCGGGCACGCCATTCTTGAAGACACCCACCGCTTCGCCTTCGAATCTCGCATCACCAAAATCGAACTGTACGACCCCGGTCGCCCCGTCCTCGATTTGAACCCAGGCCGGATTAAAAGCAGCAAAAAAGCCGCCGGCCTGATTGGGTGCTGCGCCGATTTCAACGGTCATGTCATTTTCAAAGGGCTTCCACGCGAGACAGCCGTTGCCCTTTTCGGGATCAATCAGGATTGTCCAGTCCCCGGATTCACCCCACCGCTCCATCCCGGCGGCCCACACCGCGCCGGTGGAGATCAATGCCATTGCTGTCAGCGCCAACTTGCTCATTCAAAGCCCCGCATAGTCTGTAGGTGCGCGCATAACGCTGCATTCCTTTCATTGATTTTATTCAGAAAATCTGGGCGTCTTCGCCCATAATTTTGCACAGCATTTGCGCATAAGTTTGCACGATTTACCCAAAAGTTTGCACGGTTCACTATACGCGCTCAATTTTCGATTGTCGCAGCGTGGCTCGGTCAACTTGAACGCACTAAATCTCAACCATAAGTGCATTAGCCGTGGAAGAATTCGATCCAAAACCGAACAGCACAACTCAATTGCGAGGTTAGGCGCATTTCGACGGTTTCCTTGTCGGCCTCCTGACAATTCGTCGTGGTTGATGCCACAAAATAGAAGATCGGCCCCGCCCAGTAGGAAAGGCCGTCCAAGTTCGCCTAATCGGCGACAATCTCTACACCGAAGGGCTTCGCGTTTTCGCAAATAACTTCCCAGACAGTCTCGGCCCATGTGACAGGGACATAGATTTCGAACGCATTTTGCCCCATGCATTGGGTGAGCACGCCCACCTGATGGATACCGGTTTGCAAAAACCGCCCTTCAGAAAACGCAGCCTCTGTCACGTCAATCGCTATCAGTTGCGAAAGAACGTCACGAGCCTGAGTCCCCGATAGCAAAATCGCCGTCCGAGCGTGTGAAAGATCAAGCGTTGCAAGATCAGCGGACATGTGGCCAGACAAATCCCCGGCATTTTCGATGAGGATTTTGTCGGGCGCAATTCGCCATGCGGTCCTGCCTTTCGCTTTCCGCGCAAGGGAGTAACTTCCAAGTCCGCCCAGACCAAGATCCGAAAGGATCTCGATGGCCGCCGCTTCAAAATCCCCCCACCCAGCGACCTGCCAGAGATCACGCACAGGACGTTCGCCCAGCGTAATGCCGGTCTCGCCCTGTGCGCCGAAGCGGCCAGCTTGAAGCTTGGTGTTGAGGGGGGAACAAAGCTCAAGCATTTTGCCGCTCTCCTTTTGGGTCATAGAAATGGTGCGACACTACCTTTGCAGTCAGTGTCTCATTGCCGACGAAGTTCACCACGCGGACAGTTTCACCTTTCCGGGATGAGCCGTTTTTCAACAGGGCAAGGGCGATGTTCTTTCCCAGAGCGGGCGAGTAGGTGGTGGAAGAAACCCACCCATCGCCATGCCCCTTTGTCTCCCCCGTCTCCGGAAAGAGAATGGAACCGGATTTAGCACCTGTAGCACCGTCGATTTCTAGACCAACCAGGGTTGGACGTTCCGGATCTTCCAAGACTGGCCGCTTCCGCAAGATTGAACCAACAAAGGGTTTCTTGGAGGAGGCAAACGCCTCGAGGCCGAGATCCTTCATCGTTGTCCGGCCTTCAAGTTCCGGCCCGGCAACGTGTCCTTTTTCGATCCTGAGCGCGCTCATGGATTCCGTGCCGTAAGGCTTGATCCGATACTTCTGACCTTGTTCGTGAAGAGTTTCCCAAACTGCGCGCGCATAACCCGACGGGATATACACCTCATAAGCCAGCTCTCCAGAGTACGACATCCGATGAATACGTACCTCAACGCCATCAAGCTTGGCATAAGTAAAGTGATTGTTGGGCAGAGCTTCACGGCTCAGATCAGCACCCTTGAAGACATTCGACAACAAATCACGGGATTTCGGACCTGCCACAGCGATTGCTGCCCATTGATCCGTTACTGTGGTCACATGGACTTTCAGGTCTCTCCAGGCGGTTTGTAGAAGATGTTCAGAGAAAGCCAGAACCTTTGCGGCATTCGCCGTCGTGGTCGACATGAAGTAATCATGTTCACCCAAACGCGCGGTGGCCCCGTCGTCCATGACGAAACCGTCTTCACGCAACATCACACCATACCGCAAGCGTCCGACCTGCAACGTTTTCCAACCGTTGACATACATCCGGTTCAAGAATTCGGCTGCGTCGGGGCCTTGAACGGCGATTTTTCCGAGGGTCGAGACATCAACCATGCCAACATTCTCGCGCACATGAGTTGCTTCGCTAATATAGGCCTCGTCGAGACCTTCGCCTGCCTCCGCGTAGTACCAAGGCCGCATCCAGGCCCCGGCTTCGGTCATCTTGGCGCCATTCTCGACATGCCAGTGGTGTATTGGCGAAAGCCGCGTTGGTTGGAAATGCTTTCCATGTTCGTGGCCAACCAAAGAGGCCATTGAGATTGGCGTGAATGGGGGTCGGAAGGTCGTTGTTCCGACTTCCGGTATTTTCATACCCCGAAGCTCTGACATACGCGCCAGCGCATTGACGTTAGAAAGCTTGCCCTGGTCGGTCGCCATCCCCGTCGTTGTGTACCGTTTCAGGTGTTCAACCGATACATAGCCTTCGAGGTGGGCCTGATCGATGTCGCTGATTTTGACGTCATGCTGGAAGTCGACAAAGGCTTTGCCCTGACATTTTCCATTGGCGCCGACTACTGCCCAGATCGGTTCGATGCCCCTTTGCCAGTAAGCGCCAGTCAAGAAGTGATCAGGGCACGCACCGCATTCTTTTGCGTGGCCTGTGGCCTGTGCAGCTTTTACGCCCTGATCAAATCCCTGCTCGATTGTCTCGGACAATGAGGTTGCAGCCATCGCCGTGCCTGCTGCCTGCATTTGTGGTTCTCTTCCGAAACCGGAACAAAACATGCAGCCTCTTCATTGTAGACCGGCTTGCCGAAGATATGACTCCAGAGGTGAACCGCCGGAGACCATCCGCCCGATGTTGCGATCAGATCTGCTGGTATGGTTTTCGGCGCACCCGATGCCTGCCCCGATGCATCAATTGGAACTACAACTGCGGACGCAACGCGCGACTTTCCACGTGCCTCCAAAACCGCGCGGCCAATCAAAATTGAAACCCCCGCGTCGGTTGCCTCTTGGGTCAGGCTGGAGGGCACAGAAGTCCGCATTTCGGCGAGAGTTTCGGTTGCGCCAGCCCGCGCCAACTCCGCAGCAGTTTCGTATGCACTGTCATTATTCGTGCAGACGACAACGTACTCTCCGGGCAAAATGGCGAACCGGTTTAGGTAGGTTCTGGCGGCATTGGCCAGCATCACACCAGGTTTATCATTGCCGCCAAAAACCAGTGGACGTTCGATAGCGCCGGTTGCCAGAATCGAGCGCTCGGCGTGCACCATCCAATAGCGTTGACGAACTTGATGGTTTTCGGGGGCCTTCAGGTGATCCGAAACCCGCTCGACCAGGCCATAGACATCCCCGTCATAAGCGCCAAAAGCGGTCGTTCGCGTGAGAATTCGGACGTTTTCCATGGATTGAAGCTCTGTTAAGACAGATTCCACCCACGCCTCTTCTTCCCCGCCGACCGGTTCACTCAGAACCGCGCCACCCAGCTCAAAGTCTTGTTCCGCGAGGATGACCTTTGCTCCAGATCTACCAGCTGCCAAAGCTGCGGACAGGCCAGCGACACCGCCGCCAATCACCAATACGTCACAGAATGCGTTGCGTTTTTCGTAGTGATCGGGATCTTCGAGATAGGTGCCACGGCCCATTCCGGCCGCTTTCCGGATGAACGTCTCGCACATCATCCAGAACTTGGTGCTGTTTTTGAACGGGCCAATGAAGGTTTTATAGTAAAAGCCAGCACTCAAAAATGGCGAGAAGAGGCCGTTGAGCCTCCCCAACTGAACTGGTCCACCGTTATGTTTAGGAAACGGAGGACCACGAATGGCAAACAAGAGACCGAAGCCCGAAGAGATTGTCTCGAAGTTACGGCAGGTTGAAGTTTTGATGGGGCAAGGCATGTCCCGACTTGATGCGATCAGGCAGATCGGCGTTGTTGAGCAAACCTATTACCGCTGGCGGAAGAAGTACGGTGGAATGGGTGTTGATCAATTGAAGGAACTGAAACGGCTTCTGAAAGATATGCTCGACCGAAGTCCGCACTGCTCAGGACGTAAGAATGTTGATCTGCGTCTTTGTCTGCAAGCCGCCCGTGCAGGTAGGTTATGCCTTCAACAGCACCTCCAAACGCAAGATCAGGGAAAGCAGGAGCCGCAAAAGTCGGAGAATCACCACCTAGTTCGAACAAAAGATCGAAATTGGTGGTGACGATCTGTGGTTCACCGTTTGGACTTGTTGAGATACGTTTTATGACGTCGTGGTGATGGCCGACTTGATCATTTCCCGATGAAGCTTGAAGGCGTTCAGCTACAAGGGCATTCACTTCGCCTCGTCCGTACTCCAGATGGAGCAGATTGAAAATTTGATCCAGCGGCATGTTTATTCCAGTCGGATCATCAATCCAAGGTTGGAACGCCCGCATGATTTCTGAATCTTTAGGTGGGTCAAAGTAGTCAATGACATATTGCGTCAATCCGATGAAACTCGGCATTCCGGATGGAAGTGAAACGCCAGCACCGCAGAGAAACACAACTCTACCTGCATCACAGCGTTCGAGCAGAACGTCAGGAATAATTGGACCGTTTGCATGAAATCTCATTAGTCACCAATCCGCGTTCGGGTCATCCAACCAACGTCAGCCAAGCCACCTTTTGAGAACTCCTGAAACTGCCTAAGTTCCCATTTCTCGATGATTGTTGAGTTAATGTGCTTCACGAGGTTCTTGATTTGAACGTTTCTGGGTTTGCTCCTTGTATTGGCAACACGTCGCATCAGTTCTTCTTGAACGCTGCGCCACCAAAGTCCCTCTTTGTCCAAGAGCGCAGGGCGGTGTTCGTATCTGTCCTTCAGGCTACCCACCACGAGCCGTTCTTCTTGGCGTGACAATTTGAACCAAGTATCAACGAAGGCTCCGGCATCGATGGTCGCAAGAATAGGAATGTCCAAGTAACGTTGTTCTGACGGGTGATTTGTTACCTTCAGGTTTCCAATGAACTGTATCCAGTCATCCGTCAGAAAACCCAAAAGCTCCTTACCTGCATCATCCCTTAACCAAGCTTGATGCCATTCTTCGACTTTTTCGACCAGATAATTAAGGACCTCCTTGAATTCAGCACCTTCACGCCCGATGAACCCAAGCCCATCATACGAATCCAATTGGTTACCAAACCTTTCAACGACGCCTCGACAACGCTCGTACGTTAAAGCGGGGATGAACTGCCCATCGATGTAAGATTTCATTGTTTTGACCGTTTTGGGTACGGTTTGGTCAATTAGCTGATATTCTGCCAGCATTAGAGAAACGCCGACCACGTGAAGGAACTCACCGACTTCAACATAGCCACCGCATCCCAAATTAGATTGCATATCTTCGACATCAGACCAGAACCCTGGCTCTGATCCATCAGAGAAGTCCCATTCATAGAAGTGCCAAAGCCTCTTCCAAGACGGCCAGGAACCAACACCAGCAACTTCATCCGCTTGGGCTAGTTCTGCATTCAATCTAGCCGCATCTACGACCCCAGAGGTAAGAATCGCAATCCACTGCTGAACAGTGATGACGGTTCTTATTCCGTTATGCTGCTCGTATTTGTTGAAGATACGTTTTTTGGGGGGTTGGCTCTTTGTCTTTATCAAATGAGAACTCATAGACATGGCGAACTTCATCTTTGCCCTCGTCATATTGCCCCAACAAATCCAAGGGTGTTAGAGACGCTGATTCATCAGCGAGATCGAGTTTGAACTCTATGAAGAAGATAAAGAACTGAACGATAAGATTCCGAACTAACTCGTCGTTCTTACGATAGTCTTCGTTCATACGCTCAAGTACAGTAGCCAACTGCCAAACGAACTGACGCAAAGCTCGAAGGTTGTGGAAACCAGACTTGTTGTAGAGTTCACGGATGTCCTGTTCATAATATTCAAGCAGCCCACGAACGTCGGACTGTCCGATTTCCCCGACGAACGACGCTAATGCGCTGTCGGGGTCGCTTTCCAAAAAAAATGAATGCCCGACTATCTTTTCTCTAAATGCAATAAAGTGATCATCTTTCAAACCATCTGTATTCGCTAAAAGAATTACACGAGTATCACCATGCTCTACGAATCGATTCACAACGCCCAATAGTTCCGACATGGGGATTTGGCAGCGTTCTAAATCATCCAGAACCAAAAGTGCTCCGTCCATGTTCGTCGATGATTGTTCCAGTTGCGAAGTCACCGCATCAACGATTTTGTTCAGGTTTGCTGTACCCCCAAAAATGCCTCCTGATCCAAGTGTAAGTGCACCGCTGAAGATAGATCCAGCAAGGCCCGCCCCCTTGTGTAGTGTTTTCGTGAGAGAACCGGCACTTGCATAAAAGAGGTTGGTCTCCAATGACTGGACGTCGGGGATACCAAACACCGAAAGGTAGATGGGTTTGCGGTCTGTGAACGACTCTTCTTCTAACAACTGCAATACAAAATGAGTTTTCCCGCAGCCCCAACGCCCTTCGACCAAAACCGCAAAGTGGGGTTTCGATTCAGTGTTTGCCCAATTTCCAAGAAATTTCTTTACCTCGGCCCTATCAATGCCCATTCGCAAAATACTCGCCACTAAATTGAATGAACAGTTTATGGCAGGTGCAGACGGTCACGTCGATCCTTGTTCACCAGACGTAACCCCAAACAATCGTTTTTGACCTGCACGCTGTGCTCAGCAATGAATCAGAGTACTAGCTGTGACAAGAACTCCCCGGCAAATCGTTGACAAGTTTGCAGTTATTTTGCGCAAACCAGTAGGTAGCTTGAGCAGACACTTCAATGACTGCTTTCCTGAAGCTGCGCGGTAGCTTGATACGCCTGAACGTACGGCGGCTCCGGGCCGGTCAGGTTAGGCAGGCGAAACTTTGAACGGAGACTTTGCGAAGTCTGCTTTCTGCGCGTCGCAGACCTTCGCGAGAATCCAAGCAAAAAGGCCGCATGGAACCCAAGGTTCCTTAGGGAGGCCCTTTGCGGGATTGAGCAACGCAAAGGACCATAACAGCAACGACTACGCCAAAAACTGATTGAATTCACCGCTAGGGCAGACAATCGCGCAGCGCAAAACTATGGGCAAACTACGCAAACTTATGGGGTGCGCGAAGTGTTATGCGCAAACCTACATAGTTGTAGGGGCGCGCATAACGCTGCATTCCTATCATTGATTCTGTTCAGAAAATCTGGGTGTCGTCGCCCATAATTTTGCGCAGCATTTGCGCATAACTTTGCACGATTCGCCCATAAGTTTGCGCGGTTCACCATACACGCTCAATTGGTGATTGTCGTAGCGTGAATCTATCAGCTTAAACTCACCGAAACTCAATCTAAAGTGCATTCTTATTGGGGCAAATCAATCCTTAGTCGAGTCGACTTTGTAGTCGCTGAGCTGGTAATTTAGCAACCATATCTCTACCTGTTGCAAAGTCATAAGCCTCCGGACTTGGCCCATCTTTTCTCAACCGAAGAAGTCTTTCCTTTCCTTCAATCAGGCTCGGAATATGTCCGGCCTGGATCGGCCAGATAACATAGCTTGGCTCATCAAAATGCTCAAACCACTCCATCCGTCGGTCAAGAAACTGACCGTGGATAGTCCTGTGAACAAAATGCTCCAAGTCTGCAAAGCTCTGCCAAGTCGATAGCGTCGCCAGTGCGACGTGTGGCCGACCAAACAATGCACCCGTGTCGTTCTCCGGGAGATCGTAGCCCTCTCCTTGAAGGCGCCAGATAAAACCTTCGGATCGATCTGCGACAGCGTTCAGACGATCCGAGTTGTCCTCGAACCCTGCAATACGGGGATCGCCTGGAGGGTGTAGCAAGTACCCCATGTTCATTTGTGCAATATGTTTCACAAAACAACTCCACCGCTAAAATTGGCTTCAACAGTCACCAGCAGCTCTTACTATGTCCAGTGATTTTAATCTGTGGCCTACAAACCGACACGCAGAAACAACGCCGACGCTGTTCGCTCAATGCATCCTCTGCGGTTTGTTCGTTTGTCAAACAGCGGCCCAAAACGAACCTTTTCAACCAGTCTTTGCAATTTTCGATAAGCGGGCAAAACGTGTGTTCGCTGCGGCTGAGCGAATGTCTGCATTGGCTGATGGAATCTATTTCGATTCAGTTATTCGAAACATCAACTTGCTTCTGTCCGAAAGGCGCTGCTTAGGACAGTTTGACTAACTGTCTAAGTCCAACGCCTTCATCAATTCGAAGACTTGGCTACGCATCCAAGCCGCCATCGGGGCGTTGTCGGAACGCTTGTGCCAGATGCCGATGATCAACGCTGGTTCAATGTGCATCGGAGGTTCGAACACCTTCAGTTCGAATGTCTTGGCCACTTTCCTTGCGAGCTGAGCGGGTACAAGCGCGATGAGGTCGCTTTCGCTAACCGCGCGGCAAACGCCACTGAAGACGGGCACTGTCATAGCAACTTGTCGCTGCTTTCCGACGCGGTTTAGGGCAGCATCGCCCATCGCGGCCAAGTTCCCTTCGGGGGAGAACAAGACATGGTGGAGCGCACAGAACGTATCCATGTGCATTTGTGTCCCTTCCTGAAGCCCCTCAAGCTTTGGATTTCCCTTGCGAGCTATCACGTGGAACGGCGAATGGAAAAGCGGCTCCCGATTGACCCAGTCCGGCAGGAGCAAATCCGGGATCAGCGCAATGTCAGCGTTGCGTCGCTCAAGACTGGCCACATAGTCATTCGGAACCAGATCAACCAGCTGCGCTCGTAGATTGGGCGCTGACTTTTGCAGGCGATCACCCAAAGGTGGCATCAGGAGTTCCGCGAAAAAATCGCTGGCGGCGATCCGGAAAGTGCCTTCAGCGGTTAGCGGATCAAAGGTAGCTGGCGGAGCTAGCAAAGCCTCAAGACGTTCGAGTTCTTCGCGCAAACCGGATTCAATCCTCGCTGCATAATCAGTCGCAACCAAACGGTTTCCCTGCCGGACAAAAAGGGGGTCGTCCAAGGCATGACGAAGACGTGACAATGCACCAGAGACTGCGGATTGCGACATGGCGAGCTTGTCGGCCGCCTTGACGGTTGAGCCTTCGCTAAAGAGGGCGTCCAGCACGCGCAAAAGGTTGAGGTCCAGTGTAGCGAAATTCACCTAGCCGATATCCTATATTAGATATTGCGGTTTGCCTGATAGGTTGGCCTTCGGATAGGATTCTGTCAACGGAAGCGCTTTCGTTTCAATCCAATGCAAATGGAGAGAAGCGATGAAGGACCTGGCCCAAATCGACGGAGCCATCGAATGGCTCGGCGTAAAATACAAAACCATCCTCGGCTCAGAACAGACGGGTGGCACTATGTCTATTGTGGACAGCTGGTCCCCTGCGGGTAGCGGCCCTCCACGCCACGTGCATCAAAACGAAGACGAAACCTTCGTAGTTCTCACCGGAACATGCAGGTTCTGGCTAGAAGGCGAGGAGTTCACCGCCGGGGCCGGCGAAAGCGTATTCATCCCACGAGGCAAGGAACATACCTTCAAGGTGACAGACGACGAACCTTGCCGCCATCTCGTGATCCTGACGCCCGGCGGATTCGAAGGCTTCTTTGCCGACATGGCAGCCGGTCAGTGCCGTATTCCCGAGGACATGCCTACTATCGAAGAGAGCGCCAAGCGGCACAACATGACCTTCACTGGCCCACCATTGGATTGATACCATGACTGGGAAACACATCGTCTATCATATCCCCGTCTGTCCCTTCTCGCAGCGACTGGAAATCCTACTGGCGCTGCGCGGACTGACGGATGCCGTGGAATTTCGTGTAGTAGACATCACCAAGCCGCGCGATCCCGAATTGCTAGCCAAGACCCGAGGTACGACAGCCTTGCCCGTGCTGGAAACCAGCGACGGCCGCATATTAAAAGAAAGCCTCGTGATCCTGCGCTATCTTGATGAGGCGCTGCCAGGGGCACCATTGCGCCGCAGTGATCCTGCCGAGCACGCCATTGAGTCGATGCTGATCGCCCGCGAAGGACCCTTTACAATGGCAGGCTATCTCTTTGTCATGAATCAGGATCAGGCGCGCCGAGATGAGCATTTGAATAAACTCCTCGCGCTCTATCGAGACCTTGATGATTTCTTAGCTCATCATAATCCGACTGGCCCATTCCTGTTCGAGAACTTCGGTTTGGCAGAGGCTGTTTTTACCCCGATGTTCAAGCGGTTTTGGTTCCTTGACTACTACGAAGGGTTCAAACTACCCGTTGGCAAAGATTATGACCGGGTACGAGTGTGGCGTGATGCATGCATGGCGCATCCAGAAACAGCGCAGGTGACCGAAGAAGAGATCGTCAAGCTTTACTACGACTACGCGCTCGGGGCCGGAAACGGTGCCCTGCCTAACGGTCGCAGCGTTTCAAGTTTCACCTTCGAACCGCCTTGGCAATCGAGACCCATGCCCCCAAGGGAAAAGTATGCAGCGACAGCTACCGACAAAGAGCTAGGCCTTGTCGCCTGACCATGGAGCAAATAGTCAACACCGGACATTTGTGCGCTGTGCGGCATCGAACAAATTGGACTCGTGTTGCCGTTCTCCGCAGCAAGTATGATTGGCTGATCGCAGCACTGAAGGATCTTTCAAAACTGGAAATAACACCTCAGCTACCGTGGCTCGCTGCGACCGATTTTATGCTAAAGTAAGCAGGCACCATTTGGAGATTATTAGCTCGGAGCAACGGAGATGGAACGCAAATTAGCGGCCATTCTGGCCACCGATATAGTCGGTTTCGCAGGATTGGTATCACGCGATGAAAGCGGAACATTAGCTAAGTTGGTTCGACTAGAACGTGAAATCATCGGCATGCAGGTGGAAGCAAACCGGGGTCGTGTTTTTAAGTCTACTGGCGATGGGTTTTTGGCTGAGTTCTCGAGTGTCTTTGAAGCGGTCAATTGTGCAATCAATATTCAAAGAGCGTGTGCGCGCGAAGCACGCCAATCTAACAGTGACGACCCACTCATTTTACGAGTCGGAGTTTCGCTCGGTGATGTCGTTGTACACGGCGACGATATTCTCGGAGACGGCGTAAATACTGCCGCACGGCTTGAGGCAATAGCGGAACCAGGTGGAATCGCGGTTTCAGGAGAAGTAATGGCGCAAATAGCGGGCAAGATAGATCTTCCGCTGGCGGATTGCGGTCACAAAAGACTCAAGAGCACTGATACTCCAATACATGTCTACATGACCGTTTCAGAACCCGGAGAGGAAGGGGGTTTTCTGGATTTTGATGAAGATGAATTGGCCAAAACCTTAGTGACAGGTGGCTGCATCTGTGGGTTGGTCCGGTATGAAATAAACGCACCCGCCATAAGCACAGGGTATTGCCATTGTAGTTGTTGCAGAAAATTTTCTGGTTCAGCAGTTAATGCATGGGCGGCCTTTCCCGCTTCTGCTGTTCGATTTCTCACCGAGGAACCTCGATACTTCGCAACTACGCCGATAGCAAATCGTGGCTTTTGTGCCAGATGCGGGGCAAGTCTAACTTATAAGCTCGTGAAGCCACGAGAAACGGCCTATCTGGTCCTGCATACTTCGAGCCTCGACCAACCAGAAAACTTTGCTCCTTCGGTCCACTCTGGAATAGAAAGCAAAATGCCATGGTTTGATATTTTGGATGACTTACCTCGCACAAGGTCTTCGGACTCTAGAGTTTTGCAAGAAGCATGGTCAAGTGTCGGTCTACCAGACCCTGAAACTTGGGGACCTTTGGCTAAGCCGCCTGTAGTGTTTTAGTGATCGAGCGATTTCTGCTTTATCCGCAAAGAGAACATTCCTAGCGTTTGAGAAAATGACAACATCGAGCCCAATGCGGGCGCCCATAAGACGTTAGCGAGGCTGCACAGCGACCGACCGCTCGGAGTCCAGATCGGTCGGTCGCCTTTTCTAGATTTCCAGTGTCCCCGGCTCATGATCTACTGATCGGCTTGATGTCCATTGAAGCCATGTCGCGGCGGTCAACAGTTCTAATATGCGACAGCACCTCCATCTCGAAACTTTCCTTGAAGGTAAAGGGCCCCAAATGGCCGGCACCTTTCAGAACCTTTAGCTCAGCAAGCTTACCTTGGGTTGCCAGAATTTCTGCGATGCGCTTCGTGTGCGCATGAGTCTCCGATCCGAGCATGATCGTAGAGGGAATTCCTTCATGAAAAATATTTTCTGGATCAGGTTCATTCAGAAGCGCATCGAAATCGCTTGGGGCTTTGTGAACCCAATTAATCATAGCGCACCTGCGTTCACGGCTCAGGGCTTGCCAAGAGCCAAGTCCTCCCCAAAAATCAGTAAAAACCTGTGCGCTAAACTCTTCGCATCCCTCTTCTATGCCAGTTCGTATTGCGTTTGTGAGGCTTACAATCTCGGAATACAATGAACCGTCAGCCGCGTTTCCGGCTTTCAGTAGGCTGAACAAAGTTGGTTCATAGAGACAAAGTGATCGAACAAGGTCGGGTCGAGCTCTGGCAATGTGCAACGCCAGCGCTCCTCCATACGAGTGTCCAATCAAGTGAGCGGGTCTGCCAAGCTTCTCAATCTCAGTGATGATCGAAGCAGCTTCGTGTTCCAATGTGAACGGCCCGTCGGGGATTTTATGACCCCGAGACAGGGTTCCAATTAGGTCGGGCGCTATTGTTTTGGTTTCATCGCTCATCCGGGCAAACAGAGTGCGCCACTGGCTTCCGTCAGCACCGGAACAATGTAGCCCCACGCAGGGAGCGGGCGAAATTTGGGACCGGGACGGCGAAGCGTGTAGTGATGCGTCAAATTGTTTATTCATGTGATGACCTCCAATCTGAATTTCACAATGGTGTCACTCATCTGTCCTTCAACCTATCGGACACATGTCCCGGCTAGACTCAAAACGACGGGAAATTGTTGGGACATTTGCCCCAAATTGACTAAAAAAGGACATGCGAACCGTTAGATACACTTCCTCAAGCGATGGTACGTCGCTGGCGTGGAGCAAATCCGGAAACGGCCTGCCCATGGTAAAGGCGGCTAATTGGCTTACGCATCTCAGTTATGATCTCGACAGTCCAATTTGGTCTCACTGGATCGAAATGTTAGAAAGTCAATTCACCCTTGTTCGATATGATGAGCGAGGCTGCGGATTATCTGACAAGCGAGTTGAGAATCTGAGTATTGATTACTGGGTTGATGATCTCGAAGCTGTAATCGACGCCGCTGAAATAAATGAACCATTCTATCTTCTGGGTGTTTCTCAGGGCGCTGCGACTTCTATCGCGTATTCGCTGAGGCATCCCGGCAGAGTCGCCGGGATGATACTCGTTGGAGGCTATGCAAGGGGCAGCAACCACCGCGGATCGGTTGCCGCCAAAAACTACAAGACTGTTATCGATGTATTTCGCCTGGGTTGGGAGAATGACAACCCAGCGTTTCAAGATGTATTTACATCAAGATTTCTTCCTGGTGCGCCGTCCGAACAACGCTCTTGGTTTACAGAACTTTGCCAAAAGACCGTTTTGCCTGAGACAGGGGCCGACCTGCTTATGGCGCGCGCTGACGTTAATGTTGAAAGTCTATTGCCAAAGGTTTCAGTTCCAACACTGGTGATCCATTCAAGGAACGATCAGGTTATTCCGTTTGAAGAAGGACAACGTCTCGCTCAGAATATTCCCGGAGCGACAATGTCTGCTTTAGAGGGAAAAAATCACATTATCCAACGCGATGAATCTGCCTGGCGCGCTTTTTCCAAGAGCTTGCTTGAATTTACATTTTCCGGTCAAACGACGGACTTTGACGATTTGACAAAGCGCGAGCAGGACGTGCTGAGACTCATCTGCCAAGCAATGAGTGGTAAAGAAATTGCTAGAAGTCTTCAAATGAGTGAAAAAACCGTTCGAAACCACACAAGTAAAATCTACGCAAAACTCGAACTGCAAAACAGACAGCATGCAATTCGCACGTATGGGCATCTGTTCTGATTAGAGCATGAAACTGCAAACCTATTAATCTGATCTAACGTGGCAATGGTAGCTTTGTCCGCAGAGCAATCGTTCACGCCGAGCGCCGCGAAGGTTCGATTGCCGCTCGCCGCTATTCACTTCAACGACTGTTCGCAGACCAAATTGGGCATTCTTCCAGCGGCAAAAAATATGTTTCCACATGTTGCATGCTTGCTATGACTTGCCGCTGGTCTACAACTGGTGTCGTCAATCAGGAATGCCTGCGGCTGCCAGCATTTTATAGTAGGCGTCATAGATTTCTGGTTTTGCGACAGAGATACGAGCGCGCATATGCCGGAACATTGAAACGCTAAAATCGGGTTCCCGCGACATGTGAATACGTGCGAGTTCTCTAGCTCGGCTCTCATTGCCGAGAGCCATTTCCGCCACAAGTTCGTTCAGGCGAAAGACGGTCACAGTGTTATGAAATGCACGCATTTTTTGGGCGGTTTCTCTTAGATCGCGCCAGTTCCCTTCCGCGATTTGCGACAGGCTGATACCCATGTGGACACGGTAGTTTAGTGGGTCATTCGGGTTAAGTCGGAGCGCCTCCCTGGCATGTGCCTGTGCCGTTTGTGCTTGGCCCATCAGGCCATGCAGTACGCAACTTGATCCCCAGGCTGAAACGCAATTTGGGCTTCTCTCGACGACTTGATCCACAAGTGACAAACCGTACTCTGTATCCTCCGACAGAAACGCGAGTACGTAACCGGCATATGCTTGCGCCTCTAGGTCAAGATGTGATGCCGCCAGAGCCTCATGTGCCAGCTGAATTGCGTAATCAAATCGGGCCTCGTTTGGACGCGTATCCGGGTTCCATAGCAAAGTGCGGATCCAGCCTCGAAGAGCGCTTGCCAATGGGTACTCACTTGAGAGTGAAAGAGCTTTTGACAAATGGTCGTCTGCTTCAGTGAAATTGAACCTGTAGATCAAGGACTGCGCACGTAGGAAGTGATCATAGGCTCCAAGGGTGTCAGGGCGCTTGTGAGCAGCACGGTCTATTTCAGCTTGTCTGATACCTGGCGCAATCGAAGCAACGACAGCCTCGGTAATCTGGTCCTGAAGCTCGAAAACATCATCGAGCTTGCCATCGTATCGATCCGCCCAAACATGAGACCCGGTTTCCGCATCAATCAGCTGACCCGTGACACGCAACCGGTCACCAGCGCCGCGAACGGACCCTTCCAATATATAGCGGACACCAAGCTCTCGGCCGATACGACGCACATCAACCGAAAGCCCTTTGTAAGAAAAAGAAGAGTTTCGGGCGACCACGAATATCCAGGGCACTCTGGATAAGCTGGTGATGATGTCTTCGGTAATACCTTCCGCAAAGTAATCCTGTTCAGCGTCAGGCGACAGATTGTCAAAAGCCAACACCGCCACTGAAGGCCTGTCAGGACGGGATTGAGTTAACGGGGATTCAGTAGCAAATGCTGTTTGTACCAAGTAAGCAGTTACAGGGCGTGTGATATTCTTCAGATATTGCGGCCCCAATTCGGTGAACGATACATCCACCTTACCCACAAGATCTTCGTAAACCCGACCTGAAACGATGATCCCTCCGGGAGGAGCAAGACTTTCCAGCCGGGCCGCGATGTTGACGCCGTCACCAAGAACATCACCGTCGTCATCAAAAACATCGCCCGCATGAATTCCCATACGGAATTGCATTTCCGGACTTTGCCCGCGCGCCCCGTTCCGCTCAGCCATCTGACGTTGCATCGTTTCCGCACATGCCAGCGCATCTACAACCGAGGAAAACTCTGCAAGAAAACCGTCACCAGTTCTTTTGAATAGGCGTCCGCCATTCAGGCCGACATGCGGCTCCAGCGCCCTAAAGTGGCCCCTATATGTGTGCAATGCGGCTTCCTCGTTAGCACTAACAAGCGCGCTATAGCCAACAACATCAGCCACGAGTATGGCAGCCAAGTACCGCTCCAAACAAAATCCTCCCGCGTATCCATTGTGAAGGAGTGTCAAAGGGATATTAGGGGTTTCGCGCATAAATCGCGATCATTATTCAATGAACATCAGTAACCGAATAACGACACGCAAGCTTTTTGCTTTTGGGTAAATTAGGCAGAAGCGGACCTCGAAAACCGAACTTTGTAATTTCGACTTTGCACCGCAGCACAGACACTGGAGCAAGGTGCCGCGTATGACTGCCTTGAGGGCAAAACGAGCTTCTAGCCGCGAATGCAAGGTTTTGGCTTGGCACTTTGAAAAGCCTTCATGCTCGGGTGCCATCAAAATTCTAGGTTCGGTGCCGTATGCTTGCTATCGTTTCAGTAAGGGTCCATTGGCGGAAATCAGAATGACAATACGGGCGTCTTCAAGAAAGGCATTCGAGTACAGAACACGTCTCACCGACAATCGGATTTGGGACATGTTCGCGCTGCGCCAAGGAGATGTGATTGTTGCAACACCGCCTAAGTGCGGAACAACATGGACACAGGCCCTTGTGCTGTCGCTCTTGTTTGAAAAGCCTGGTATGGACAAGGTCATGGATGATCTGTCGGTTTGGCTCGACCCTGCGTTTCGAGATCAACTCCCTATAGTTCGAATGTTCGAAGCTCAAAACCACAGAAGATGCATCAAGACCCATACGCCTTTTGACGGCATTCCTTTCGATCCAGATTGCACCTACATCGCGGTGTACAGACACCCAATCGACGCACATTTTTCGATGCGCCGACATGTGGCAAACCTGAAGGAAGACCTGATCCAAGACAGGTTCCCGGATGAGCCGACAGCTTCATTCGCACTTTTTGTTGGTGAGACCGTTCGAGAGGAGATGGCCGATGGGATCACCCTTGAGGCCATCGTTCATCACTTCAAGTCCTTCAAGTCAAACATCCAACATCCCAACATACACATTTTCCACTACGCCGATATGCGGCGCGATTTACTCTCTCATACCAGAAAGCTAGCTTCCGTACTCGGCCTCAAAATTGACGATGAAATGTTGGCCGCAATTGCGGAAAGTATGCAATTCGAGAACATGCAAGCTAATGCGCGCGCGAGTGCCAAAGAAAAAACACAACGGTCCACAACCTTCAAAGACCCGTCAGCCTTCTTCGATAGCGCAAGCAGTCGCAAGTGGGAGGGCAAGCTTTCAGACGAAGACCTTCGCGCCTTTCACAAACGTCTTGCAGAGTTGCTTCCGGCAGACGATGCGCGATGGCTTCAGTCTGGCGGAGAGCTTACTGCTTAGGACGTTGCTCGCTGAATAAATTAAGATAGCCGCTCTGGGGTCGTCTCGGCCATCTGGGATTTTTTCCGGATGACCCGTAACCTCGATGAGCGGTCATTCATGGCCAGCGACCGCGGCCAGGGTTTGCGCTTACCAACAACGGCCGTTCGCCGCGGTTTCGTCCGATGTCTCAGATGCGGACAAAGCTGACTATGTCTTTATGGCCGCCCCGGCATGGCCTACACTTACAGGACCTCAGAAATCGAGATTTCGAGAAAGGTTATGCCATGACACGCTTCAATAGAAACTGGACGTGCGAAGGTCATATTTTTCGAAGCAGTTTTCTTGCTATCGACGCGACGGTTTTGGCATGAAAGATACGATCAGCCCCTCTTCGGAACTCGCCGCTATAGTGGCACGATGGATCAACGCCTACGGTCGGGGCGATGGGGAGACGGTGGCACATCTATTTTCTGACGACGCTGCCCTGTCATACTTTGGCTCAGCACACGGCGAGGCTTGGAAAGGCGATGCGCTGCGTCGCGGTATGGAGCAATACATCGGTGAGGTTCCACGGTTCAAGTGGCACCCAAAAGACCTGAGAGGATTTGAATGCGGATCACTCGGTTGGGTCGAATGGGAAGCAAGCATTGAGGGTATTGAAACAGGACAGATCGCGCACCTGCGTTCTACGGTCATTCTGAAACTCGACAAAGGATCCTGGAAGATTGTGCACGTTCACAATTCCCTACCGGTCAACAACGTAGAGGGATTTGGGTATGAGGCCAGAGGCTTTGAGGAACTGCTTGATGCCGCCCTCTCTACACCCCACGAACTCGGCCAAAGTGGTATAGCGACCATCATGTTCACCGATATCGCGGACAGCACAAAAATCGCTGAGGCTATAGGCGATACGCTTTGGAGCGACGCCCTTGGAAGACATCTGCAACTTGTCGAAACGCAGATCGTCGGGAGTGGTGGACGTACGGTGAAATCACTGGGAGATGGGGTGATGTCGTCTTTTGATTCTGCAAGGGCAGCATTGCTGGCAGCTCAGAATATTCAACAGGCGAACGCGGCGGAAACTAACGAGCCAAAGTTGCGGGTTCGCATCGGCTTGCATACCGGCGAAGTGATAACTTCTGATGCTGATCACTTCGGGACCGTTGTCAACAAAGCAGCACGTATAGCCGCTCTCACTGCGCCAAGTGATATCCGCGTCTCGGATGCCACACGGATCATGGTGGGCGGATCACAGGATTTTCAGTTTGCCGAGCAAATGACTGTTCCGCTTAAAGGTCTCGAAGGAGAGCATACAATTTTCAGACTCAACTGGCTTGAGACAACTTGAGACCGTAAGCATGAAAACAGAAATCCCAATGCAACGAATAATGTACTCGAGTGAAGTCCCAATCTAGACACCCAAAGCTTATGTTAACATGCAATTTGATAGCCTAATCGGGAAGCCGGGTTGCAAAGCGGAGCGGCGCCAACATGACTTCTGAAAGCAAAATAACTTATCTTTCTGACGAAGACTTGGAAGGTTTAGGTATCCAACCTTCGGAAGTTGCCGACGCGATTGAATCTGCGCTGATAGCCAAGGCAAGTAAGCAGCTTCATACGTCCCCCAAGACAGCCATTTTGCCCGGGGATGGACGGTACGCAATGTCGACCTTGGCAGTAGGAGATGATGGGTTCATCGTGACCAAACAGGTAACGGTGTGTCCAAATAATTCGGACAAGGGGCTCCCTGCGATTAACGGTGCAATCATGGTTATGGACGGGCAAACCGGAGTTCTCCGAGCCGTTTTAGGGGCAAATTGGGTAACGGCTGTCAGAACAGCGGCGATGTCAGTTGTTGCGGCGCGTCGACTTGCGGATCCTACTGCTGAGACAATGGCTTTTGTTGGTGCCGGCGTGCAAGCTCGCTCCCATTTGGTTGCGTTTTCCGAGGTTTTCCCCTTGAAAAGCATTCGTGTGTTCGGACGTGGCAAAGCGAATGTCGACAAGCTTTGTCGCCGGGCTCGGGACATGGGCCTCGAGGCCCAAACAGCCGCCAATGCCAAGGACGCCTTGCGTGATGCCGATCTGGTAGTGACATCAATAACTTTGG
Organism: Ruegeria sp. CJ2; assembly: GCF_056536745.1. Taxonomy (NCBI): domain Bacteria; kingdom Pseudomonadati; phylum Pseudomonadota; class Alphaproteobacteria; order Rhodobacterales; family Roseobacteraceae; genus Ruegeria; species Ruegeria sp. CJ2. The sequence continues at coordinate 13,769 of NZ_JBQFQF010000016.1, read as the reverse complement.
ACTATTCCACCGAACCTTTTCTGGATGCCCGATGGCTAAAGCCGACTGCCTTCGCCGCCATTACAGATGCCTGCATTCCGTGGCTTCCAGAGGGTATGACGGCTTTCAAAACTGTTATTGTTGACGACCGAAAACAGGAATCTGAAAGCGACAAACCAATGCTGCCATATCAGCGAGTAACAGGGGACTTGACGGAAATTGTCTCGGGAGCAGTCGATACCACTTTAAGCGAGAAACCGGCTGCATTCGCTTTCAGAGGGATTTCTTTGGGAGATTACGCCACAGCGGTACTCGCAGTTCGTCGGGCCGCCGAGGTACGAGCTCGGCAAAAGTAGGAATCTTTCGGCTTTCGGCTCAGCGCTGCCATTTTCTGCGATGAGCATGATTGACCGCTCGCAGCCCAAACCGGACATTCAAAACTAGTCTTTGCAGTTCCTGCTTCGGGCTATAGGCCATCAGAGATTAATGGGAGGTGTCGTCACACTGGTTAGCGTCGCCGTTGCAAACAGGATCAGAACAACAGCCAACATCTCCATTGAAATCGACCACCGGAGAGCAATTTCCGCGCCACGCTGCTCAGCCCTGAGAGCCGGAACAAATCTCAGCTTGTTCAGCGCCGCGAGGCCAAGGAGGGCAGAAACGATCACGACCTTGATCAAAAGCCCCAATCCATATGCCGTCCCAAACAAGGCTGCTACGGAGCCCGAAAGCAACCATGCGAGTGCCGCGCCTACTACAAGCAGGGCGGCAACTCCATAAGCAGCGACACTGCCAAAGTGGTGCAGTAGATCGGCCCCTGTGGGAGTGAGAGCTGCTTTGCGCAAGGGCAGGAGAGCACCGACCCAAAACGCGGCAGCCATCAGATGAAGAACCAGCAAGACCGCGAGAACCGCTCTAGGCTCTCCGAGCGAGTGCCCAACCTGGGCAAATGAAATCGCAATGGCGAGGCAACCCACCAAAGCGATCCACTGCCCGACGCGCGGGAGCAGAATTGCCAATATCGCGAGTTCACCCATTCCTCGCCAAATCGCGGCTGTGCCAAGTGGACTGTCCCAAACAAAACCAAGCATCATTGGGTCCGTCGCGCCCTCTAACCCCATTCCGGATATCCGCGCCGCTCTGACACCGAAACGCAAAGCCAGAACGGCGAGACCGAGAAGCGCAGCTCCAACCGCGAGGTGCCGCGCAAGGTGTAAAACAGACTCTTCAGCGCGCTTGGAAAAGAGAACGATGAACAGGACGCTGCCCATCGCCAACAGCGCCGCGCCGTAGCCAAGTGCTTTCGCCAAAATGGCCAAGACAACAACACCGTCAATGGGGGCCAGTCCAGTCATTTAGCGACTGTGAAAGAGAAGCTGCCCTGCATCGGGTGACCGTCGGAAGCCATACCGCGCCAGTCGAAGCGGTAGCTTCCGGGTGCAAGCTCTTCCAACGGCACAGCCCGGAATTCTGTAGCAGGGTCCATACCCGTTTCGCGGTCAATTTCGACGTCGCCATCTGGTGAGGTCAGCGTGACCGAGATGATGCGCATCGGATCATCGAACCGCATGGTAAGCTCCGGCACGTCCGTGACAGTCGCGCCGTCAGCCGGCGTCGTTTCTTCGGACTTGGAATGCGCGGCTGCAAGTATTGGAGCCATTGCTACGACCAAGCCGATAAGAGTTTGTTTGATCATCGGAGTTTTCCTCTATTCGGATTGGGCATTCAGCTCGTCGTGGTACTCACGAAGGTCATTGGGCCAGGTTGACTTGATATAAGAAAGGACCGCTATGATTTCGTCATCGCTGAGCACACCTTCATAGACCGGCATATCGGTTGGGGGCGCATTTTCCATCAGTCCGGCCAGGCCAAATTTGGTCAAGGTGAAGAGCGCTTCATCATCGTGGTGCCACGTATGCCCTGTGGCGTCATGCGGCGGTGCTGGCAGCAAACCATCCTCGCCGCGTTTCCGCCAGTTTGGCTGCCCTTCAAGGTTCTCACCGTGGCAGGCAGCACATTGGTCCGCGTAAATATCTTGGCCAATGGCGACAACTTCCGCGTCATCAGGTGTCAAAAGACCGACTGCTTCAGAGGCTTGGGCCAGAACGAACGCTACTGTGAAACCGGCGAGCGCAAGCCCACCGGTAACCAAGAGTGTTGTGCGCCCTACCATCAGGTGTCGAACGGCTGAGCTGTGCCCGCGCGGTAGTATACCGTTCCGGTCCCTGCCTGTCCCCCAAATGCAACGACTTCGTAGCGGGCGGAAGGATCGTCGCCCATACCAGGAGAGCCCATTGGCATGCCAGGAACAGCTAGCCCTGTGATGTCAGGCCGATCCTTCAACACGGTTTCCAGTGCTTCGAACGGCACATGGCCTTCAAAGACATAACCATCGGCTTCAACGGTGTGACAGGATGCGAGGTTCAACGGGATACCCCGCGCTGACTTCTGTGCCTCGGGGTCGGTCAGTTCCTCAACGGTTACGGCGTAGCCACGTGCGCGAGCCAAGTCGGCCCATGCGTGACAACATCCGCAACCTGGTGAGCTGAGCACGTGCATTGGGGTGCCTGCACGGACGGGAAGAGCGGTCGCGATGAGAGCAGTTGCAGACAGTGTGGTGAAGTGACGACGTGTGATCATGTCTGTCGGTCCTTTGATGTGAAATTTGAACGGATGGCGGGCGAGAGCCCGTAGCCATTCAGGCTTTCGGAGGACCGGTGGGGACACCTAGTGCGAGGCCCGAAAAATCGGCTCTAGCGTGCGTCATACCACCCACTGAGATCACCATTGGAGCAATCGGCGAAATCCCCGCCGTGGCGACAAGATCACCAAAACAGGATGCTGAACCCATGCCGCTAGTGGCGTCGCAACAATCCGCAGCAGCTTTATCGGCATCAGTCAACGGATCATCGCCCGCCATGTGAGCATGATGACCAAAATGATCCGATCCATGGGTCAAGCCATGCTTCACGGAAGCTGCGGATGCGCCAGAGAACGCAACAACAAGAAGTATCGACAGGACCAAGCGAAACATACCAAATACCTACTGGCGGTATGAGGTTTTGACAAGTTACGAGGATGGGTCGACGCAAACGATCCTAGTTGCACCCATTATGGGTGCGCCACGTCTCTGGATCATGTCCGCCCGGAACAGTGGAACATGGATCATCTGTATATCCGCGCAAGGCTGAATACTGGCTGACTTGCGCATCAGTCAGCAACGGTAAGATCAGCAGGTAGGCGTTTAGCCCAAGGTGTTGCCGGTGATGAAGGTGTACGAACTTTCTACCAGATCGATGACGACATCCAGCTCTTCTGGTGTGGTCGGAGTATAGATCATGACAAAACCGCTCCACCCAGGACGTTGCTTGGCCCAAGGGTGAGCTACGGCCCAGCCAGCCTCAATTGCCCGTCGCGCCATTGCCGGATGCAGCGACGCGTGCAAGCTCCCATCAGGATGCATATGCGCAAACTCAAACCCACCCACGATAGAGTTCGGTTGAGACAGCAGCATGTCTGGATCAAGCTGAAAACCAATCGCGCCAGGTAGCGATATGCGTGTCGGGCCAAGTGTGACCCCTGGGAGTTGCGCAACACGCTCCAGCAATAGCTTGGCCAAGTCGGTATCAATTTCGACACCAATCTGAGTATGCGGTACGCCGCTTGTCGTTTCAGGACGGGGTGAGGTGCGCTCCGGCAAGGGGCGCTCTTGTGCGGATGCCAACGGGCACGTCAATGCCACCGCCGTTGCAGCAACCGCCAATGCTCTCAGGATTTCATTCATCATGTTGACCATCCGCCAAAATCAAGTAATGAGCGTTCAGCGCAGTATCGGTGCCCTTGCACACATCATTCAGCCTTTAACGCTTCGATATTGATCAAGAGCTCTATCTCGTCGCTCACCGCTGGCGCAAATGCCCCAAGTCCGAATTCAGACCGCACGATGGTCGCGGTGGCTACCAGGCCCAGGGTCGGCGTGCCCTCTTTTGGGCCAAACGGGTATGGAGCTGACTTGTTAAGCGTTGTTTCCAAAACAACGGGTTTGGTGATGCCATTCATGGTCAGGTCGCCAGAAATATTCGCGGAATTGTCCCCGGTCACTTCAATGCTGGTTGAGGCGAAAGTGACCACGTCATCGTCACTCGCGCTAAAAAAGTCATCGGACATGAAGTGTTGCAAACGGGCATCCCAGCCCGTGATCATGGATTTTACAGGCATAGACACTGTGACAGATGACGCAGACGGATCATCTTCATTGAACTCAATCTCACCGCTAAACCCTGAGAACATTCCAAACGTTTCTGAGAATCCGATGTGGTCGTAGCTGAACAGTACCTGGCTGTGCCCGGGGTCCAGCTCGTACGTACCACTCTCGGACAATGCGGTTGTCGCGCCCATCGATAAGAGTACCGCTAGCGGGGTTGCTGCCACTTTGAACATTGATACGCTCCCATTTTGACAAGACGTGTTCGCGGAATTGAGTATTGAGCTTTAGTTTTTGGCTGGCAATACTTTTAGAACAAAATGTTCTACTATGCAACAATATGTTCTATAGGAGGGGTGATTGAAAGAAGATCCTAGGCTGATCGCCACACGGCAGGCCGCGCTTGATGCGGCGCAAAGGATACTGATGGATGAGGGCGTGCTGCACGTAACTCATGGTGCAGTTTCGAAGGCAACTGGCATTTCGCGCAGTACACTTTACAGGCACTGGCCAGATGCGCGTTGTCTGCGTGATGCTGCGTTCAGGCGCATCGCAACACCGCCAAACATACCGCCCAAAACCGATGGCCCGCTACGATCTGACCTGCGCTGGTTACTCGGTGTACTGATGGGAGCCTTGAATGACACACCGTGGGGCCAAATCGCGCCTCAGGTGGTCGCTGCTGCGTCCACCGACGAAGAAGCAAGGTTAGTGATAACGGAATTCATGAAAGACAGGTTCGCAAGCGTTGAAGCAGTATTTGCAGCCGCAATCGGCCGCGGTGAGATCACCGCCGACGTTCCGGTTGACCAACTCATAGAACTAGCAGTCGCTGCACCTTATTTTCGCAAGCTCATACGTCACGAGGCCCTGGACGAAGATTGGTTGGATCGACATGTCGATCTGCTTTGCAGTATAGCGGAAACCAATTCGGGGCAGTGACCATCGCCTGACTTTGCAATCAAAGCGACCAGCAACAGGCGCGAGATTTCGGCAGAACAGCAAATTGTGATCAAATGCGTGTCCAGCCCGTTCCTAATAGCGGTTGCCCCAAAAGGTCTAGGCAAACGTTTGCTATGATCGTTCGTCGAGGTTTGCAAAGTCAGCTTTCTGCGCTTTCGAGACATTCGTGCACGTCGCAGCATTGGTGACTTTGGGCTCGTTGTCGCCTTTCGTTACTTTTCACATTAATGACAGGTGGCAGCCCAAAGCGGACCTTCAAAACCGAGTTTGCAATGTCCGAGAGGCGAACAAGTCCGTTCATTCGCATTTACCGCTGCAATACCCGCAACCGGCCCGGCCGGGCATTTTCGGCTAAAAGTCCATTCGAACAAACCTTAAAGCAGTTTGTTAATTGGGTTTTGAGACAAATACGCTGGTTTCAGGGTTCAGATCATCATTCGGGTCTGTCAGAATACCAGCCGGGAAAGACACCGAGATAGGTCGATCCTTTGTATCAAGGCAGAGCATGTGGTTATTGTCCCCGTCACCCAGATCGGCAAGCGCGGCGGGCGTAACTGTGCGTTGAGATCCTTCTTCGGCCTCTACGATGATACTGTACAGATCACGTTCCACATCGCCAGGTTCCTTGCCGTTCGCCAGCGTAACGCCACCCGCCCAAGTTACCCGAATGGCCTGTACGATGTTTTCACTTGGACAAAGGCTTCCTCTAGTTCGGCGTGGCCCCAAGTTTCCGACCAAAGTCCAATCCTCGACAACCTCGGCAAGGATCATTGACGGCCCGTCTTCCAGCGGAGTCACGGCGACAGTGGCACCGCGAAAATCAAGTGTTCCAACGATGGAATGAAGGTGTCCAATAACTTCGACTGCAACCGGTGGATCCTCGGAAACGTTCCCAAAATCCCCGATGAGAAGCACAGTGCGCAATTCACCGGGATCGGTAGCAGGCAACGCTGACGCGCAATGCATTGTTCCGATCTGGCCTGACTTTGTTACGACTCTGAAGTCGCCAGCCTGCAACGTTTCCAAATCTACCTCGGTTGTAAAGATGACAGGCATCCCGTCTTTGCTCCTAGAACCTCTGCAAATGAGATTTGCTACACGAGGCAACGCCTCGAGCCCGTGGAACGCGGAAAGCAACTCGGCATCTTGTCCTCCTGCTGAATTCGGCAATCCGAGGTTTGGGGTTGTATCTTCAAGTTCTCGACTTGAAACGTCTTGCGCGCGCGCAGCCGCTCCCGACAAGACAAACGCAGTGGCAAGTGCAAGCAATCTGATCGCTTGACTCCATTTCCTAAACTGCTTCAGCAATTAGGTTTTTCTCCATTTTTGGTCCGCGGTGCTGCGGGCTTTCGAGCTGTTACGTGTTGGAGTTTTACAAACACACGCAAACAAGTTTGGTCTAACTTGCTGCTATGCGGTCGCCAACAACGCATCGGAAAGCTCGTATTCCGAAAGGGCCCCTGGTGCACCTATTGCAACAAGCCTTGTTTCGGGTTTTCGGTGGCCCCATGCGCCATCCCTTGCGATGTCCATGCGTTTTCCGACGACCTGTACAAGAATGCGATGATCTGGATCCTCCTCGCTAAAAACAAAGCCCTTGAGGCGATAAACGTCGCCAGGAAGCTTTCGAATTGCACTCCGAAGAGAAGACAAGCTTATCGGGCTTTCAGCTTTCATCATAGTTGTTGAGAAGCTTTCCGAGTGATCAGAATGGTGGCAACCACAATCCGGTCCATGCTCGTGATGATCGGGTATTTCTGTTTCGAGCTGTTCGGCGGCAAAGCGGCCAACAGAAAGAAGAATATCCAGTGGGACATCCGCATTGACAGCTTCGACAAGACGATACCGACGGAAGCGAGACCCGAGCCAATCGTGCACCCTTTGAACAGCCGCCCTGTCGACGAGGTCGACCTTGTTCAAAATAACCATGTCCGAGAACGCGATTTGACGGAGCTTCAGTTCCATTTGTTCCGGCGCAGAAAAGAGCTGTTCAGCATCGACCAGGCACATAAGGCTGTCCAAGCGGATCATGTCCCGAAACTTCTGATCGGTGAATGTCATTGCAATTGATGACGGGTCCGACACTCCGCTTGCTTCAAGGACGATGTATTCCGGTTTCTCGGGCCGGGCGAGAACGGCTTCTACCGTTTCGATCAGGTCATCTCGGATCGAGCAGCAAACGCAGCCATTTGCCAAACTCATCACATCATCCTCGAGACCGACCACCAAGTCGGCGTCAACATTTATTGATCCAAAGTCATTCACCAGAACCGCAACCCGCAACCCGTGATTGCCTGTCAGGATGCGGTTCAAAAGTGTTGTCTTACCGGCTCCGAGAAAGCCGGTAAGAATCGTTACGGGGATTGCAGATGACGACCCAAACTCGATCATGTCGTTACTCCGCCTTCTTCTTGCGGTTTGGGATGACGTCATCGACCTTGATTACGAAATCACTGGGCCACTCTGGATCGGGGGCTCGGAATACGTCAGCTGGATAGTATTCCTTGGGATCAATCTCCATATCGCGGTATTTCTGGTCTTGCTGTTCGGCACGTGACGACCGTGGTGCTGGCGGCTTGATTTCATCCGGCAATGTGATCTTGCCTTCTGCTTCCATTTTGCCCAATTCGCGGAATGGGGCGACCGAGCCGGATTTTCCAGGAAGCGTCGCCTTGCGATACCAGATTGCATCTTTGGTGACATTGACGACGGCGACATCCAAACCCCAAGCGAACAGCCCATCATAGTGGGCACGGATCCCCGCCAGCATTTCGGCATCGATGTCCTCGTCTTGCGTATAGTGGGTTACCATTGCAAGCCGTGGGCGTGCCTCAGCCATCATCTTACCGACCGCATAGTGCGATGTATGATGCGTATCGATTGTATAGTTGAACAGCTCTTGCGGCAGACCGTACTTGTAGGTCATCAACTGACCGATATCCTGTCCGGACATTTCGGTCACAAACACATCGACGCCTTTTCCGTATTCAAGACTCAGTTCATCGGGGCGGCCGTCGCCGGTCCAAACAAAACTCAGTCCGTTCCAATCCAGCCGATACCCGACTGCACCGTCTTTGGCGTGGCTACGAGGCCAGGACCGAACAGTCACACCATCTTCATCATAGACGATGCCGCCTTCTTGACGGAAATCGAATTCGTTAACTTCGATCTCGTAGCCGTCCCCAATCGGGAACACATCGAAGGCCTCGAGATGCCATTTGAGCATCTGCTGCATGCCTTTCACCATTCCGGCAGTACCAAGCTCGGGTGTCCGACCAGAAGGGCCGTGAATGCGCAGCGGCGTGTATCCACCAGACCAAGCCCGGAACGGGTAGATGTAAGGGATGTCTGCATAGTGGTCGACATGCAGGTGTGTGATGAAGATGTCGTTGATCAACTGCCCCGGAACCTGCATCCCGATAATGTTGCGGACGCAGCCCGAGCCGAAGTCGAAGAAGAAACGCTTTCCGTTACCCAGTTCGACCATGATACAGGTGCCAGCCTGATCTTCGCGGGGCGGAAATGGGGTGGAACCACAGAACGATATCCGCATTTCGTCGGGCCCGAGGTCCTCGGATAGCGGGAAATAATTCGCGTTCGAGCCCGTCATGTATTTGGTAGGACGGAAATACTCTGGCAGAGTGATGCCCCCGGCAGGCCGACCGCCGTAAGGGTTCTTTAGACTTTCGCCTAATGGCCCATCACCGGGGTGCGCCTGTGCAGCTCCTGAACCGTAACTAACGGCACCGGTTGCGACCGCACCTGCTGCCAGTCCCTGCATAACGTGTCGCCGGGAAGGGTTTTCAATTTCGTCAGATTTCTGTATCTGTTCGTTCTTAAGTTCTTTGCCGTTGTCTTCTTTTGTCATGACTGTGCCCTTAGTTGGAAATGCTACGAAGGTTGCGCTTCACCATCCGGCGAAGCTCGTTCACGAGTTCGGATCTGATGTGGGCCCATTCCGCGCGCTCTGAGGCTGTGATCGATACATCATCTAGCAACTCGGAAGCTTTCTTCAGGTCTTCGACAACCTCTTTGAGCAACGCATCCGTTTCGATACGCCCTGACAGCGCATCGGACAGTTCTGGAATCTCTTCTTTCAGGTCCACCGCCACTGGATAAATCCCGGCTCCCACTATCTATTCTCACATCGAGATGAGTGTGGTTGACCGCGCACGCCAAGTGAGTCACCGTGAGTTGGGGGTGAGTTTGCCTTGAACAAAGCTAATGAATTGCCGATAGATCAACATGTTGAGCAGCCATCGCCGGATCTTGTCCGGGAAGCTCTCGAGCGCGTTGTATCGAGCGACGAGTTTCAAGCTTCGCCCCGTCTCCAACAATTTCTTACATACGTAGTCGAGGAAGCTATCGCGGGTCGTGGTCCCCAGATCCGAGGCAAAGCTATTGCCGTAGAGGTCTATGGGCGGCGTATTGATGGCAGTGGCGGCCAAAACCTCGTTCGCGTCGAAGCAAGGCGACTGCGTCGGCTGTTGCGCGAGTTTTACGAAGATCAATGGGACGGCGAGGGTGTTCGCATTTTTGTTGATCCCGGCGGATACAAGCCGCGGTTTTCGCAAGGAAGAAACACAGGAAGCAACGACTCAACCGCTAAGGACAGCGATGTGATTGGCGAGAATCGACGTCTGGTACAACTGGTGCCAATTGGGCTGGGTTGCCTAGTGTTGATTGCGGTGACAGGCTTGTGGTTCACGCTGGATAACAAGGCGGTTTTGCCCACAACTCCATCCATCGAACAGGCTGAGCGAACTGCTCTTGGTGAGCAATCTTTGACAAGGCTTCAGGCGGCTAATCTTGCGGATCAAGCCCGAGGGATGTTTTTTCCTGTTTTTGATATCAAGCGCCAGCAAATAGCACTGGGAATGTTTCAGCATACCGCAGAGCTCGACCCCGCACTCTCCGACGGTTATGCCGGATCGGCACAGGTCCTTGCGACTTTGGCCATGCTGTCCCCTGACAAGGCGCAAAGAGATGACCTTTTTAGCCAAGCTTCCGAGATGTCAGAAAGAGCGCTTGATCTATCTCCCACCGATGCGTGGGCAAACGGTGCAAATGGTTGGGTACTGGCCACCCAAAACAAACCGGTCGAGGCTGTGAAATATGCAAGACTGTCGGTCGAGCTTGCGCCGAATGATGGTCATATTCTGGATCTTGTTGGCATCACCGCTATCATGGCGAACGCTCCGGATCTTGCGGCTGAGGTTAGCAATCCAGAAAGACTAAGGTCAGGATCGGGCCGCTTTGGCGCACGAAATATTTGGGGTGTATCGCAACTGATGCTCGGGAACTACGAGAAGGTTGTCGAGGCTTTTAAAGGAGCGCCCGCAGCCGGTGCGCCTGTAAGTGCTCCTTCTCTCCTGTTCCAAGCCGTTGCGCAGGATCAGTTGGGACATACCGAAGAAGCTCAGCGACTTATCACCGAAATGCGCAAAACGTGGCCGGAGTTTCCATCTGAGTTTCTCGCCGGCAGGATCTTCCACAATAATGACGCAACGCGGCAAGCGATACTTGATACTCTGATCAGATACTGATGAAACGCGTCGCATGGTTGGGTAGAGTATTATGCAAAGTTAGCCAATTGCCCGAAAGCGTCAGATACAGAGGGGAATGGGAATGTCGGAAGAAGGCCCCAATGAGACTACCGAAGAATTCGAGAAACGCTGCGAGGTAGACGCCATCACGGTGGCCTTTCTCCTACTCAAAGCAGCTCAATTCGCCTCAGAGGATGGGTTAACGCGGAAAAGCATGAGCGCGGATGAGTGGAACAAACTCGCCCCAAAGCAGGTCTAACAAGGGTTAGTTCCGGCTGTTTTCTGAAAGGCGCGCGATAGGCCGCAGTCAGCCCAAAGCGGTCCTTCATCGCCGAGCTTTGCAAGCTCCCAGACACATAATATGGCTGTCTTTTGTAGCGACATCGGGCGTGTCCGGATGCGCTACTTTCTTACTATACAATGTGTTGCTGCAAACGTTTGCATTTGAACAGGTCATGATAACAAAGTGTACAGCACCCGTAATTCCTTCGGATGCTGTGGAGGTTTATACGCTATCGCGCCAATTCATAGCGTTTCATCGACATTGAGGTTGCGTCGATCATACTCATGAACTTCTCGGCTGCTTGGGCGGAAGCAAAACTGTCCATCGACGCTTGCGCGGCCTCCGCGCTTTCCCAGTTCACCACGACAGCCCATTTGCCGTCCGCGAAGGCCGCTTGGCGTGAGATGAAGCCGGGCTGCTGGCTGACATGCTCTTCTTCGATGGCCTTATCGACCGGTTCGAATTCTTGTGCCGTGACACCTTCTGCGAGGTTCATAGTCGCGATCTCAATTACACCAGCATCTTGTGCCATGGCCGTACTTCCCAGCATCATCATGAGAGTGATCAGAAACGTTTTCATGTTGCCGCCCGATCAGAACTTACCGTTTTCATGGGCCATCTCGGATGGGATATCCGCGATCACATCCCAGTGTTCGACGATCTTGCCATCCTCAACGCGGAACAGATCATAGAACGCGGTCGGTACACCGCCCAATGTGCCCTCGGATGCGGTGAAGACAAAATTACCCTCGGCCACAACCATGTGCACATCGGTATAGATCATCTGGATGCCCTGATCCGCCATCGCCATCAAAGCGGCGCCCAAACCGTCCAGACCATCAGCGATCTGGCTGTTGTGCTGAATGTAGGTTTCGGTGGACAGGAAGTCGGTGATCCGATCAGTTTCACCACCTTTCAGGATGGTTTCAACGAAATCCGTGACCAGTGTTTTGTTCTCTTCTGTCCTGTCCAGATCAGTGATGTCGGTCGGGCCATCGGTTTGCGTGTGACCGGAAGGGTTTGGCGGGGCGAGCGGAGTCAGATTGTCCCAATGCTCTGCAACCTTTTCATCTTCCACGCGGAAGACGTCGAAGCCAACCAACGTATCTGCGCCAAAAGCCTGCGCATTGTTGTAGGTCGTGTGCAAAACAACCATGTCCCCTTCGGCGATCACGCGGTGAATGTTCACTTCGATCCCACTGTCCTTCAAGCCTGGAATGAAGCCAAGTATGGGGGCTGCACCTGTCGGCACGGCGGGGTTGTGCTGGATGTAGTCCGGCGCCAGCAGTTGCTGCGCTGCGGATGGGTCGAAATTGATAAAAATGGCTGCAACAGCCTCCAGTACGAGTTCTTTGGGGGTCATTGATTTTCTCCTTGTTTTGAAGCGGTGGTGATAGGAATTCACGCGGCGCGGGCTTGCGTCGCGGTGATTTCGAATTCAGTTCCCCACGGGTCGATCAGGCGACCAGGGTTTAGGCTTTCAGATTCCGCCAGAAGCTCGACACTCGCGAGGCCTGTGCTCCATTCTGTGCGCTTCTTTGCCCCTTTGGATTGCCATTCGTTGACTGCAAGGTGATGGTGGTAGCCGCCTGACCCGAACCAACGCGCCGAGGGCAGTTGGAACGTCTGCACCATTCCAAAGGCCTGAGTAACAAATCGCGCGGCCTCATCCACGTCGCCAACACGCAGATGGACATGTCCGATGACAGTGCCGCCAGGCGCGCCGTGCCACGGCGTGGCATTTTGCTTCAGCGAGTTCAGGTCAAGCGGTTGCGTTGTCATTTGCACTTGGTCGCCGCTGTGCTTCCAGATCTCGCGCGGCAGGTCTCGGTAGATTTCGATGCCATTCCCCTCCGGATCACTTAAATAGAGAGCTTCGCTAACGCCGTGATGTGATGCGCCATCAAGCCGGAGCTCGCGTTCCTCGGCATGAATCAACCAAGCGGCGAGATCATGCTGGGTTGGCAGCAAGAACGCCGTATGAAATAGTCCGGCCTCGCGCGGGAAAGGCCTGGCATTGCGGTCCTGGCGAAGCTCGATCAGTGACCCAGCGTCGGTCCCCAGACAGGCGGTTTCGCCGTTGCGTTTGATCAGTCCAAGGCCAATCACGTCTTCATAAAACGCGGCCATGCCATCAAGGTCGCGTACAGTCAGGGCAACCTGACCAATCGAGATAGGTGCATGTGAACTTGCCATATTCTTGTCTCCAGCGTTTGAGCTTGAGAAGAACTTAGGTGTGGCTTTTGTTCGTTGAAATGGCGATAATTGAGAGTATGTATCGCCACTCTGGAGATAAATGATTGGACCGGGTTGATGGAATGCGAAGCTTTGTGGCTGTCGTGGAAACCGGTTCCTTCGCTGCCGCTGGGCAGCGCTTGGGGATTTCGAACAAATTGGTGAGCAAGCGTGTCGCCGGGCTCGAAAACCTGCTTGGCATGACGCTCCTTCACCGTAACACGCGCTCAATGTCTCTGTCTCACGAAGGAGAAAAGTACCTGGAAGGGGCGCGACGTGTTCTTGCCGAGCTTGAACAGCTGGAAGCCGAATTCGATACTTCAGGTGGTTTGAAAGGTGTAATTCGCGTTGCGGCACCCCTCACCTATGGCGACACCGCGGTGGCGGTAGCCGCAACTCGTTTTGTTGAAAAACATCCGAGTGAGCAGCCTCATCTGACTGGTCCAATTTGATTGTTAGTGCATCGTCGGCCTGTAATCCATTGGGATGATGGTTTCAGGTGCTGGCGGGCGATAGCCCAATGCACTGTGGGGCCGCTTTGTGTTGTAGTGTCTCCTCC
>NZ_JBQFQF010000015.1:0-85510 GCF_056536745.1 Ruegeria sp. CJ2 | reverse complement strand
CAACTCAGCGCGCCCGCCTAAAACTCAACCTCAGATGCCCCCAGTCTATCCTGAGCGTCCCCGCCGCTCCCGCAGCGCCCCAACCCCGCCTCAGCAGCGCCGGTGAAGGGGGTTCTAAGGATAACACCAAAAACCCGCAAGTGGAAAAATGCATATTGCGCGATTTTTTTGCTGTTTTATTTTTTTAGATTTAAAAACAGATGGTTAAACATCCAAAATCTTGAAACCCAAGCCCCTGATCACGGCTTCCAGACGAATAATACCGTAGTCGTCGCACCACGGCACTCGTGACCACCCTATATATAGTAAGTTGCCCTACCCCACCCACAAGACTCAAGCGAGTCGAACTTCAGGTTTTGATGCAATCCGAACCTAAAATCACCAGATCGGGCATCCAGTTTCGCGTTTAATACTCGGCGGCGATGGTCAGAGGCTTGCGCATTCGTACTGAATGCGGTCAGGTCGTCCGAACAGGAAGGCCTCAGATTTTCTCGTCATGATATCGCCAGTCGCACCCCCCTTTCCAAGAATTCAACCCGTCGGCTTTGACGGTCTGCTTGTCTCGTTCGCGGATAGCATGGCGGAATCTTCTAACCGTGCGGCCCTGGCCTTTCGAAGTGCTTTGGATCAGGCCCAATGGGATGGTGTGATTGAAACGTCTGCTTCGCTGGCTTCGGCCTATGTCCGCTTTGATCCCGAACAGCTCCCCCACTCGGAAATCCGAACCCGCGTGTCTGACCTACTTGGGCAGCAAAACTGGTTTGAGGCCCCGATGCCCTCGGGCCGCAAGTCTTGGCGCGTTCCAACTGTTTATGGAGGGGACTTGGCACCGCAACTGAACGAAGCGGCGGCCGCGGCAGGACTGACACCGGATGAAGCGGTGCGACGGCTCAGCGACTCGCGCGTGCGGGTTTTGACAATCGGGTTTGCACCCGGGCAGCCTTATCTCGGACCTCTGGGTCCCGAGTTCAACATACCGCGCTTGCAGGAGCTGACCCCGATGGTGCCGGAAGGCGCGCTGGTTTTGGCCATATCGCAGTTTGTGCTGTTCTCAGGGCCGACGCCAACCGGGTGGCGACATGTCGGGCAAACTGCTTTTCGCTGCTTTCGACCCGAGCGCCCAAACAGCTTTGCGTTAACGCCCGGTGATGAGATGCAGTTCTATTCCGTCTCGCAAGACGATCTCGAGACTATTCGCGCAAACGACTTAGATGGCTCGGGCGGCGCGACGTATCAGGAAATCGGGTCATGAGCCTTACCGTTCTAAGAATAGGACCCGCATGCACACTGCAGGATCTGGGGCGTACCGGTTATTTGGATCAGGGTCTTTCACGCTCCGGAGCCGCAGACATACTGGCCCTGTACGAAGGGGCGGCCTTGCTGGGTCAAGCGCCTACATTGGCGGCTTTGGAAATGGCGGGCATGGGTGGCGAGTTTGAAGCGACCGAACCGACGCGCATAGCGTTGACCGGCGCGCCGATGCAGGCGAGCGTTGACGGCAGCCCCGTCATTTGGAACGCGTCGCACGAACTTGAAGCGGGACAGCGTTTAACCATCGGTGCAGCGACGCAAGGAACCTATGGGTATTTGCATATCGGTGGCGGAATTGACGGCGACATGTTCCTTGGCTCTCGCTCCGCCCACCTGACGGCCAAGATTGGACGGACTGTCCAGGTAGGTGACCATTTGACTGCCGGGGCGGGCTCGGGTCAGGCCGGGTTGAAACTGCCGCCCGACAACCGATTTTCGGGCGGCGTGCTTCGGGTCGTCGCCAGTTTCCAAACCCCTTTGTTCGACCAAGATACCTTGGACCGGTTTGCCAATACGCAGTTCCAACGTGGTGCCCGGGCCAACCGAATGGGGATGCAGCTTGAAAGCGCCGGAGAAGGCTTTGCCGCCAAGGGTCAACTCAACATCCTGTCCGAGGTTATCACACCCGGCGACATCCAGATGACCGGCACCGGGAACCCGTTCATCCTGCTGCCCGAGTGCCAGACCACCGGAGGGTATCCGCGCATTGCAACGGTCCTTCCGTGCGACCTGCCGCGCGCGGCGCAAACGCCCGCTGGCGGACACCTGAGTTTCAAGTTTGTCACGATGGATGAGGCCGTCGTCCTGCACGCGGCCTTCCAAGGCGATTTGTGTCGCCTGCCTTCGCGGGTGGAACCTATGATCCGCGACCCCCATGACATCCCTGACCTGTTATCCTACCAATTGGTCGGCGGAATGATCTCTGCCACAGACTAAGGAGTTTTGCCGATGCCCAGCGTTGATCTGAATGCAGATATGGGAGAGAGCTTTGGCCCATGGAACATGGGTGATGATGAAAGCCTGCTCAAGATCATCACCTCGGCCAACATCGCCTGCGGCTTTCACGCCGGAGATCCGGACGTCATGGCACAGACGATGACACAGGCGGCAGAAAACAACGTCGGCATCGGGGCGCATCCGGGGTTTCCCGACCTTCAGGGTTTCGGGCGCCGCAACATGAAAATCCCGCATGACAGCCTGCGCAATCTGGTTCGGTATCAGTTGGGTGCAGCCATAGGGGTTGCCAAGGCCGTTGGCACCAAGGTCCGGCACCTCAAGCTGCATGGCGCACTGGCAAATATGTGTTCGGTCGACATCGACATGGCGCGGGCTTGTTATCAGGGTGCTCTGGATGTGGACCCGGACATTATCATCATGGTTTTGGCCGTGACCAAACAGGAAGACGCCGTGCGCGAGCTGAACTGCAAATGGGTCGGAGAGATTTTTGCAGACCGCGCTTATAACGACGACGGAACTCTGGTCGACCGCAGCAAACCCGGCGCGGTCATCCATGACCCCGAACTGGCCGGTCCGCGCATTGTGAATATGGTTCAGGAAGGGGCCATCATTACCGAATCCGGCAAACGACTGGAAACGTCGATCGACACCATCTGTCTGCACGGTGACGGACCAACTGCTGTGCAAATTGCCCGCTCGGTCCGGGAAAACCTGATTGCGGGCGGTGTTGACGTGACAAAATTCACCCGTTGATCAGGTTGGCATAACTTGGCCACCCCATGTCCAGACTGTTGCCCGGTATCGCCTCAGGCCCTAGCATGGCCGTAACTGTATGATCTGAGTACCACAAATCCCGGCAACGACCTGCACCGAGCACACGGCGCACCGGCAAGGAGCACGCTTAATGTCTTTTGATCTGATGTCTTACGAACCCCGCGGCGACAAGAAGAACTCGGATTTCTTCAACGAGTATCTGCCGATGATTTACGAACGCCGCTCAAGCTCAGGCATCGCAGATCAGGTCGGGCCGATGCGGGCCATTGTTCTTCAGGTGGAACCGGACACATTGTTTGACACGCTGGTCGAGCTTTATGTGATGAGCCCCTATCGCCACACCGCCAGCTATCTTGGGCGAACGCACAAGTTTTCGGTTCTGCATTCCCACGCAGATTACCCCGCGCTGATCGTGATGGCACCCCTCAGCCCGACATTCGAGGATTTCATTCCCCGTATCAACCGCATGTATCCGCTGGCCCGCAACACACCCCAAACTCGGTATGTGGGCGAGGTATTCGCGGCCTCCGACCTGAACACGCTGACCAAGACGCTGGAAGATCAGAACATACGGTTTGAATATAGTGGCGATACCGAAAATCCGTTTTACACACTGGACGGCTTCCGCTTCACGACGCCATCGGATTTCACCTGCAATCGGGTCGGCTATTCCACGCTTGATTTCAACGACACGGATAGTCTTGGCCTGGGCGACCGCGTCTTGCTCAGCGATGCTGAACAATCCCGCCTGGATCAGGCAGCCGCTTTTGGGTCAGACAGCAAGATTGCCCCGCTCATGCTTGGCATCGACCACCTTGCCACGCGGGTATTGGCCGGAGAGCGTGAGGATGCGATCCTCGAATTCCTCACGATGGTGCCCTATTATTTCTGGGGTGCGTACAACATCTTTGACATGAATTCGTCCACCAATGTGAACCGCAATCCGAGTGTCGACGATGACAAGAAATCCCCCGCCAAGGTGTTCACGGCAAACAACACGCCCTCTTTCGTGAACTCCTTTGCCAAGCTGCCGATGCCCACCGAAGACTTCGTTCGCAATTTTGGCCGTCGCCTGCACCATATGGCCGTCGAGATACAGGACGGCGACCACGGTGCCGGCGAAAAGAACGTCGATTTCGTCGTGAACACTCTCAAGGACAAGGGCGTGCCGTTTCTGGCGCATGTGGTTGGCGAGTGCAAAGACGACCCGAACCTGAAACAGATTTTCTCAAAACACTCGAAGAATACCCTTCTGATCACCGAGTATATTGAGCGCTGCCATCACTATGACGGCTTTTTCACCAAGGATAACGTCGCCGCGCTGACCGCCGCCGCCGGTCAGGATGAGCAATACCAGCACGGCCATGTCTTCGACTAAGAAAAAGGGCCGCGAATGTCTTCGCAGCCCATGTCCAGTCAGGAGAATATATGCCGGGTCTTATGACGGCCCGATCATGAAACATGTCACATTCCGGGCCTGAAGCCTGCGGCAGGCCAGATCAGCCTGTTCGCGGGTCATGCCCTGAAACGTCGCATCAAAGCCGCGCGCGCTTTGGTTCACCTTGCGCAGCGTTCCTTCCAGAGTGGTCATTTCCGAAAGGGCTGTTTTCAACAGCACCTTTTCGGCCTCATATCGTGTTGTATAGCGCCCGACATTCACACCCCAGAGATGCCCACCCGAGGTGGACAAGCGCGTGACAATCTCCTGCTCGGGCTCGGGCTGTTCGACGGGGCCGGTCGATGCAAGGACCAGATCCTCGGGACGGGCCGCCGGGCGGGTCGTATCCTCGGACGGGGTCTGAATATCTGCGGCGGCGATGGCTGCCGCGATCCCATCCTGAATACGCGCGCCGTTTTTCGCTGCGGTCGCTGCAACCGTTCCGGCCACCTGAACGGCGGCCCCCGGTCCCGGACGCAGTACCGGTCGCAAACTGGTGGTCGGTGCGCCAACCAATCGCGCGACCTGTACATTCAGGCCCGCATTTCCTGCGTAAGCAGGACGCGACGGTTTGCGGATTGGTGCACGCGACGGTGCGCGGCGGAACCCCATATCCAGCAGCTCGGCCACTTTAGCGTTACGTGATGCACCGGATTTTCCACCGAAAACCGTGGCAATGATCCGTTCGTCTTTACGTTTGGCCGAGGCCACAAGGTTAAAGCCTGCTGCCCGCGTGTATCCGGTCTTGATCCCATCCGCACCCCTGTAGGCGGCCAGCAACCGACGGTTCGTGTTCGGCACCGTCTTGATCCCGGCATGCGTCGACTGACGCGAAAACAGGTTATAATACTGCGGGTAATCATACAGCAGATGCCGACCCAGCGTTGTCATGTCCCGCGCAGTCGACAGGTGACCTGATTCCGTCAACCCGTGCGCGTTCTTGAACGTGGTGCGGCTCATGCCCATGGCTTTGGCGGTGCGGGTCATGCGCCGGGCAAACGCCGCCTCGGACCCGCTGATGGCGATGCCGATCGCCGTGGCCGCGTCATTGGCCGATTTCACGGCCGCGGCGCGGATCAGATACCGAAACGCAATCGTCTGGCCCGTACGAAGACCCAGTTTCGACGGGGGTTCGGACGAGGCTTTTTTGGTGATGCGAACCGGGGTGTCCAGCTCGATCTCACCGTTTCGCACGGCCTCAAACGCAATGTAGAGCGTCATCATCTTGGTCAGCGATGCGGGATGAAGCCGGGTGTCGGCGTTGCGCGAATGCAACACCTCACCGGTGCGCGCGTCAATCACCATGGCCGCGTAGGGCGCGGCCAATGACTGGAGCGGCGCAAAAGCAAGCAACCACACGAATGCTATAAGAATAAAGCCCATTCGGGCCGGAACTGTCCGCCGAACCTGCACGATCTTTGCCTCTGTCTACCTCACGCCGCCGGGTTTTCCCGGTCAGCAATACATTTATTTTATTATCCTTCAGGCTAGCACAGAGACCCCGTGAAATAAACCTAAAGCGTACAAATTCGTCGCTTTATTGGCTGCTCATTTAACGCTATATGTTGTTGAAAATTGACGCCACACCACTAAATCCGCCCCAACTCGCAAATCGGCATTTGCGATCACTCTGTTTTTCCCGAACTGAGACCAATCGGCAACATCATCCAAGTGTCTGAACGAGGCCTGTCAGCTCTCCCAGGTGTTCCAACTCCTTGAAGCGTGGGTTGCCCATCGGTATCTCTGCCTTTTCGATCTCCCAGACCAACCCGTGTGGAACATATACGCCCCAACACCCGGCCTGAATCGGGGCCACAACGTCGGACCGCATCGAGTTCCCGACCATCATCGCGTGCTCTGGCCCCTCGCCATATCTTTGGAAAATCTCTCGATAGATTTCTGGCGTTTTTTCCGAGACTATCTCGACTTCGTCAAACAGCTCCCCCAGCCCCGACTGCGCCAGCTTGCGTTCCTGATCAATCAGATCGCCCTTGGTGATCAACACGACCTTATGTGTCGTGGCTACACCCTCGATCGCCTCGCGCGCATGGGGAAGCAACTCAATCGGATGGGCCAGCATGTCCTGCCCTGCTTCGATCAACTGCCGAATGACTGACGCGGGAACGCGGTCCTCGGTCACCTCGATGGCGGTTTCGATCATCGACAGGGTGAAGCCCTTGATTCCGTAACCATAGTGTCGAATGTTGCGCTTTTCAGCTTCCAGCAAACGATCTAGCAGATGATCGCGCTCGGCATGGTCGGCCAGCAATTCCGCGAAATGGCTCTGCGTCAGTTGGAAGAACCGTTCATTGTGCCACAATGTATCATCCGCATCGAACCCGATTGTGGTCAGCTTATTTTCCATTACAATTGCGTCCCGCTGGCTCTTTTCTCTGACCCCTAGGACGTTATATAACCGCACAGATAAACCGAAGCCTGAATCGGACAGCCGCGCGATGCTTATTGACCAATGGATGATGTCTGACAATTCCGACGACGAGTCTGACTCGTCGGTTCTGGTCCAGACACGCCCCAAGACCAAGCGCCCGCCGCTGTATAAGGTTCTGCTCCTGAACGATGACTACACCCCGATGGAGTTCGTCGTTCATGTGCTCGAGCGCTTCTTCGGCATGACCCACGCCGAAGCGTTCGAAATCATGCTGACCGTCCACAAAAAGGGCGTTGCCGTGGTCGGCGTGTTCAGCCACGAGATTGCGGAAACCAAGGTCGGGCAGGTCATGGATTTTGCCCGTCGGCACCAGCACCCGCTGCAATGTACCATGGAACGCGAAGAGTGACGCCAGCGGCGGCTCTTACCGGATTTGCCCATGTCCCCTCGCCTTGATCTCGCCTTGCAAAG
The DNA here is from genome assembly GCF_056536745.1 of Ruegeria sp. CJ2. Lineage (NCBI taxonomy): Bacteria > Pseudomonadati > Pseudomonadota > Alphaproteobacteria > Rhodobacterales > Roseobacteraceae > Ruegeria > Ruegeria sp. CJ2. The sequence goes on along the minus strand of NZ_JBQFQF010000015.1, from coordinate 78,170 downwards.
CGGCCTTGTGCTGTCTCAACCGCTGACCGTCATTGGGCCGACACCGGCAAATGATCTGTCCTCTCTGCCGCGCGACACGCAAGTCGTTCAGCCCTTCAAACCGTTCCACGACTATTTTGCGGACCAAGGATTTGTCGTAACGCCGCAGTCTCAGGACCCGTGTCAGGATGCGATCGTGATCCTGCCCCGCGCCAAAGCCTTGGCCCGCAGCCTTGTGCAGCAAGCCTGCGCGCGCGCCAGTGGCGTGATCGTCGTGGACGGCGCCAAAACCGATGGTGTGGACAGTCTTCTGAAAGAAATCCGTAAGCGAGCAGATGTTGAGGGGCCGATTTCCAAGGCGCATGGCAAAATCTTCTGGTTCCGCTCTGCGCCCGATGCGTTTGACGACTGGGCCGCGCCCAAGACCCAAATGGCGGACGGATATCAGACCGCTCCCGGCGTCTTTTCGGCAGATGGCGTCGATCCGGCCTCAACGCTGCTTGTGAATGCACTGCCGGACAAGATCGGGGCGCGGGTCGCAGATCTGGGGGCGGGCTGGGGGTTTCTCTCAGCGTCACTGATCCAAAATGCGGGTTTGCGAAGCCTGCATCTGGTCGAGGCCGACCATATCGCCCTGACCTGTGCGCAGGCGAATGTCACCGATGAACGCGCGGTTTTTCACTGGGCCGATGCCGTGACATGGAATGCGCCCGACGCGCTGGACACCGTCGTCATGAACCCGCCCTTCCACACGTCACGCAGCGCCGAGCCGGAACTGGGCCAAGGGTTCATCAAGTCCGCCGCCCGCAATCTGGCCAAGCATGGAGAACTATGGATGGTCGCCAACCGCCACCTTCCATACGAAGCAACTTTGACCGACAGGTTCGCGCGCGTTGAAGAAGTATCCGGCGACGCACGTTTCAAAGTGTTCCATGCCTCTCGCCCTCGACGGTGATCCCGGTTAACCTCCGCCTCAACCCAGGAGATTTGCATGTCCTTTTCCATCGCTGGCAAAACAGCAATCGTGACCGGCAGCGCCAACGGCGTCGGTTTGGCCATCGGTCGGCACTTTGCGGATGCGGGTGCCAATGTCATGTTTGCCGACATGGACGAAAAGCGTCTGGCTGATGAACTGGGCGAACAGGCCGATGACAGTAACATCCGCTTCTTTGCCGGCGACCTGCGGGAAAAGCTGACGATTGCGAACCTGCTGTCCGCCACCATAGACGCCTTCGATCAGGTGGATATTCTGATCAACGGGGCGCGGCAGGTCATTCCGTCCGATCCTCTGGACACGGACGATGACTCGGTGCGGACTTTGCTGAACCAGAACCTGATGCCCGCTTTGCGGCTCAGTCAGGTTGTCGCCAAGCGGATGATCAAACAGGCGGGTGACACCGAAAACCCGGCCGGGTCGATCATCAACCTGTCGTCGATTGCTGCCCGACGCACACACCCGGACTTGATGGCCTATTCGGTTTCGACCGCCGCACTGGATCAGATGACCCGGTCTCTGGCCGTGGCGCTGGCTCCGAACCGCATCCGCGTCAACTCGATCGCGCTGGGGTCGGTGATGAGTGCATCGCTGCAATCCACCCTGAAAGAGAACCGCGACTTCCGGGATGACATCGAAAAACACACACCTTTGTCCCGCATCGCCGCCCCGACCGAACTGACGGAAACCGCACAGTTCCTTGCCTCGGACGCTGCCGGTTTCATCACCGGACAAATCCTGACCATTGACGGAGGCCGCACCCTGCTGGACCCCGTCGCAGCCCCGGCGCACTAATCAAATGTTCGAAAAAGAAAAGTCCACCGCCTCAGCCTGGTTCCGCCAACTGCGCGATGACATCGTTGCGGCGTTTGAAGCACTGGAAGACAGCCACAACACCGGGCCATTCTCGGACGCAGGGCCGGGCCGGTTTGAGGTCAAGGAAACGACACGCCGATCTGACGAGGGCACGGACGCTGGTGGCGGCCTGATGTCCGTCATGCGCGGAGGCCGTGTGTTCGAGAAAGTCGGCGTCAACATCTCGACCGTTTACGGCACGCTGGGTGAGCGCGCACAACACGCCATGGCCGCGCGCAAAGGCATTCCCGGCATGACAGAAGACCCGCGCTTTTGGGCGTCGGGCATCTCGTTGGTCGCGCATATGCAGAACCCGCATGTACCAGCGGTCCACATGAACACGCGCATGTTCTGGACACCGCATGCATGGTGGTTCGGCGGTGGGTCCGACCTGAACCCCTGCATCGAATATGACGAGGACACGGCCCATTTTCACGCCACCCAAAAGGCGCATCTGGACCCGCATGGGCCGGGGCATTATCCGCGCCTGAAAGACTGGGCGGATGAGTATTTCTATATCCCGCACCGCAAAAGCGCCCGTGGGGTCGGCGGCATCTTCATGGATGATTATTGCACCGGTGACTGGTCATCGGATTTCTCGCTGACGCAAGATATCGGAAAAGCGTTCCTCCCTGCCTTTCTGCCACTGGTCGAAAAGCGCCGGGTTCAGGAATTTGACGCGGCAGACAAGGACACCCAGCTTGTGCACCGTGGCCTCTATGCGGAATATAACCTTGTATATGACCGTGGCACCAAGTTCGGGCTGGAAACCGGCCATGACCCCGATGCCGTTCTCATGAGCTTGCCGCCGCTGGCGAAATGGGTCTGATCAGCGGTCAGAACCCAAAATCCATGAAGTTGTCGTAACAGTACCCCTGCGCTGATCCGGCGGACATGTTTTCACCGACGCGTTTGACCGTGACCGAGTAACCCGGAGTGGTATCGACCCCGTCTGGTGGGGTCAGCGAGAATTGCACGGTCCTCGATTGCTTCTCGTAGGCCCGGGTGATGTAGATGCGCTGGGATGCCTTGGTTCTTAGGGTGCGGATAGCAAAGTCGCCAATACCACACCAATAGGCAACCGGCGCAGAGGAACCGCTGGTGGACACCTCGTATATGCCGTTCTTCAGGGGTGTGACCGTGGTACGGAATGCCGGATACGCGCCAATGCCGAACCCAACCGCCTGAGCGAGGCCCGGAAGGGCAATCAACAAAGCCAAAAATGGCAGCTTCCAATTTCGCATAACTGAAATCCCGCGATAAAAACCTAACCGGAACCATAGCAAACACAGAGGCCGAGTAAAGAATCCCGGTCGCAGTCCGAGTGGGGCCGTGGCCTCAGTAACTGCCCAGACGCCCGCCGACATCCTGCGGGGCCAGCGCGACGGTTTTGATCACTGCATAGCAAACGCGCCCGGGCTCCAACCCCAGGGATGTGACCGAACGGCGCGTGATCCGAGCCAGAACCGAACCGGCCGTCGTTTTAATTGAAACGATCGCGCCCGGCCCTTCACCTGACCGGATCGTTTCAACCGTCCCCTCCAACACGTTCAAAGCAGAGAGCCCGTCGGGGCGCTTGCTGGACAGGATGACCTCTTGCGCCGGGATGCGGATGCGAAGACTGGCCCCGACCTGATGGGAAATACGTGGCAGGAACAAGCTGGTGCCACCCGCATCCAACTCGGTCAGCCCATCATCATGGTGCTTGGCCACGCGCACCTGCAGAACCGCGCCCACGGCCCTGACACCTGCGGGTGCAACCGAAGGATCCGCCAACACCTCGGACGCGGGGCCATGGCGCACGACCTTGCCGTCCTGCAAAGCCACCACCGAAGTGGCGAGGCGCGCGACCTCGGCCGCCGAATGTGTGACATAAAGAATTGGAACGGACACCTCATCCCGAAGCCGCTCAAAATACGGAAGGATTTCGGATTTTCGCGCATCGTCCAGCGCAGCCAGAGGCTCATCCGCCAGAATCAGACGCGGGCTGGCCAGCAAAGCGCGGCCAATCGCAACACGTTGTTTTTCACCGCCTGAAAGACCGGCTGGTCTGCGATCCAGAAGATGCCCGACACCCAGCATTTCGATGACCTTCTGCGGGCTTTCCCTGCGGGCTCCTCTGGGTGCAAACCATCGTCCGAAAAAAAGGTTCTGACGAACTGTGAGATGGGGAAACAGCCGCCCTTCCTGAAAGATATAGCCGAGCCTTCGTTTGTGCGGAGGCAACCACAGGCCACGCTCAGTGTCGAACAGCTCCCAGTCATCAATGGCGACGCGACCGGCTGTAGGGCGCAGCAAACCCGCGACCGCATTGACGACTGTGGTTTTACCCGCCCCGGACCGCCCGAACAGCACCGTTACCCCGGGCGGAGCCTCAAAACTGAGGTCCAGCCTGATGTCCGGCAGGTCATGTTGAAGACGTACAGAAAGGCTCATGATCCGGCCACCCGCGCGGCGACCCGACGTCCTATGAACTCTGACAACAGCAAAGCGCCCATCGCGATCACGATCGAGATCACGACCAACCTTGTGGCAGCAGCCTCGCCCCCCGGCACCTGCAGAAACGCATAAACGGCCGAGGGCAGGGTTTGGGTCTGACCCGGAATGTTCGAGACAAACGTGATGGTGGCCCCGAACTCTCCCATTGCCTTGGCAAAGGCCAGTATCGCCCCCGCGACGACTCCGGGCAGGATCATCGGCAATGTGACCGTCGCAAAAACCAGCGGGCGCGACGCACCCAGTGTGGCCCCGGCCTGTTCAAGCTTGGGGTCCACGGCCTCGATCGACAGCCGGATCGCCCGGACCATCAGCGGAAAAGCCATGATCCCTGCGGCCAGCGCCGCTCCGGTCCAGCGAAAGGCCACGACCACACCGAATTCCGCCAGAAGCCTGCCCAAAGGCCCCTGAATGCCAAATGTAATGAGCAACAGATATCCCGTGACGACCGGTGGCAGGATCAATGGCAAATGCACCAGCCCGTTCAAAACCTGCCGACCGGGAAACCGCCAGCGGGCTAAGGCATAGGCAACAAAGATACCAAATGGCAGGGTGACCAGCGTGGCCCAAAAGGACACACGCAAGGACAGCTTCAACGCCTCAAGCTCTTCCGGCCCCAGCCATCCCATGGGCTATTCGCCCGGCAGGGCAAACCCCTGCTCTGCAAATACAAGACGCGCCGCGTCCGAGTTGAGATGGGCAAGAAAAGCTTTCGCCCCGGCTGACGCAGGCAAGATAGCGGCTGCGGGGTAAATGATCGGAGGATGCAAGTCCGGCGAAAAGGTCGCGACGACTTGGACACGATCTTCGACCTTGGCGTCGGACCGGTAGACAATGCCCAAAGGGGCCGCACCGGTTGCAACCAGCGCAAGCGCGGCTCGGACATTGTCTGTTTGGGCGACCTGATTTTGAACCCGGCTCCATTGACCGAGACTTTGCAACGCTGCTTTGCCATAGATCCCTGCGGGCACAGCATCCACCAGCGCCATGGCAAGATGCCCGCCATTCAGCGCAGCCTGCAGATCGACATCCAGCCTCATTTCGCCAATATCGTTTGCGCCACTGCCAGCAATCAGGACAAGCCCGTTCCCCAAGAGATCGACGCGAGAGGCTTCATCTATCAACTCTTGTTCCTGCAGGACATCCATCCAGTCTTCGTTGGCGGAAATGAATACGTTCGCAGGGGCGCCAAGCTGTATCTGTCGGGCCAAAACAGACGAGGCCGCGTATGAGATGGTGACGTCCTGCCCGGATTGCTGTTCGAACGTGGGAGCGATTTCATCCAGCGCGGTTTTGAGGCTGGCGGCGGCAAAAACCAATACACCTTCCGCTTCCGCCCGTAGCGGACCTTGCAGCGACCCCACCAGAATAAGGGCCGCAATCAATACGCGGCAGGCACGTGACAGGAGCATATCCTTTTCGTTGGCATCGTTTCAGTCTCTCCGGGGATATCTGAGGCAACCGGGGGCACGCAAGCGCCTTTGGGGAACGCATCCGCATATCAGGCAGATAATCAAAGAAAAATGCGCGGTACTGCCATTTCCGTCAGTAGGAGTGCGACCAATGTCGCAAACGATATTGATCCAGACCCGTCCCGGATGGATGCTGCAATCAACTCAGGAACAGGACGTCCACCATGCTGCACACTATACCCGGTCTGATAGACGCCATTCGTTCGCGCTTTGCCCATGTCGAGACCTGCCCCTTTCAGGGCCCCCGCATCTTTTTCGAGAACGCGGGCGGGGCACTCACGTTGAACTCGGTTGTTGAGACCTCGGCCAAGTTCGCCGCAATCCCTGACAATCAGGGACGGGACAACATAGCCAGCCATGCGCTTGTGGACATCATCAACACCGCCAAAGCCGATTTGTCAGTGTTCATGAACGCCTCGACAGGGCAGTTCTTTGTAGGCGAAAGCGGGACCGAACTGTTGTTCCGGATGATCCGCACCGCCTGTGTTAACGCGCCCAAGGGCAGCAAAGTGATCGGCAGCTCGATCGAACACCCCGCAAGCCGTAGCGCCGCGCGTCGCTGGGCCGAGATTGCGGGATTGGACTACGTCAACGTACAGCATGATGACGAAACGGGTTTGGTCACAGCCGATGATTATCGCGCGTCCATGACGTCGGATGTCAGGGTCGCAACGATCGTTCACGCCTCGCCCGTCACGGGCATGGGCATGGACGTGGCGGCCATCGCGCGGGCCATACGTGACGTCTCACCCGACTGTTTCATTATCGTCGATGGCATTCAGCATGCGGCCCATGGACAATTGGATATCGACAGCTATCTCGTCGATGGCTATGCGATTTCACCTTACAAAGTGTTTTCGCGCCACGGCTATGGGATTGCCTGGATTTCAGACCGTCTAACTGCCCTGCCCCATGATCAGTTGATCGACGCCCCGTCGGAAGGGTGGGAATTCGGCACCCGCGATACGGGGTCTTACGCAACGATGTCCGACGTTGTGGCCTATTTTGACTGGCTGGGGGCTGAGGTCTCGGAAGAAACCGATCGGCGCGCCCGGATTGAGGCTGCGGGCCGCGCCATTCACGCATATGAAACCCACTTGACCGATGCGATGATCAACGGCACCGGCAACCTGCCCGGCCTGCGCGACATGGATCACATCACAATTCTGGCCGGTGCCGACAACCCTGCACGCGAGGGGTTGGTCTCGATCGTAGTGCGCGACACTCCGTCTGCCCAAGTCGTGACGCGTCTGAATCAGGAAGGCATCCGCACCCATATTCGAAAAGCCGACCACTATAGCGGCAATGTGCTGACGCCACTGGGTCTGAGCGACTGCATCCGCATCTCGCTTTGCCATTACAACACCGAACAGGAAGTGGCGCAGTTGTTGACCGTTTTGAACGAGATGGCCGACTGATCCGAAATCTGAGGAAGAAATTATGCCAGACCCTCTTGCGCCCACGCGCTGGCTTGGCTACATGCACCGTCACGGGTGATTAGCTCAGTTGGTAGAGCGCTTCGTTTACACCGAAGATGTCGGGAGTTCGAGTCTCTCATCACCCACCATTCCCATCTTTTTCAATGGTTTGCCCAGTGTCTTGTAACGAGAACCTGGTGACAATCTGAGGACGAGTGTTCGGGAATCGAAACCTCAAAACCGCGTTGAACTGCTCAGACGATTGTTCCTTAGAGGCAAAGGTTACGATCTCGGCGACGCTTGTTAGGCCAATAACGCGGAACTGGTGGAACGGGTCTGCGCGCAGATCAAAGGCTTTACGGCAGTCGGCACTGTGGACGCTAGACCGGACGGTCCAAAATCCAGATATTCGCTACAGGAACGAAGTGCTTAGACCGTAAGAAATCAGAACTACACAACCCATAGAAGCGTAAATCTGAAGAAGCCTACCGATTTTTCCATCCTTCAATCAATCCGACCGCCGCTTCAGCATAGCCTTGTGGAAACTGGTCCGACGTCCGGGCCTTCATGATCGTGTGAAGCCCCAGCAAAAGTCCAACCAGTAGCTTTGCGCTTTCCTCTGGATCAACATCATCGCGCACCGTTCCTTCAGATCTGGCGCGGGTAAGGATTGCCGCAAACCGCCCTTCCAAGGTGGTCAAATACCTTTCGATTCGGGCATTCACCTCAGGGTCAGAACGGTCAAATGAGCTGATCGAATTGAAGGCCAGACACCCCGCATCCTCGATCTTTGGCATACGCTCGGTCGAGGCTATACCTCGGAACCAATCCCCCAGATCATCCAGTGTATAGGTCTCTGCGTTCGGAAAATGCTGCGCCTCGGCATTGTCCAGATAAGTGTCCAGAGTCTTTAGAAAAAACTTCTCTTTCCCGCCGTAGGTGGTTTGCAGCGTGAATCGGGTCAGCCCTGTCTCATGCTCTAGGTCCCGCGTGCTGGCGCCGTGGTATCCCCGCCGCCAAAACAGGTCGAGCGCACCCGCTACGGCACTGTCGTGATCCGTCTTGCGTTTTCGCGCCATACATTTCTCCTTGCCTTTTCTATCCATACGGATAGTAATCAGTATCTATCCATCTGGATAGCATTGCTGGCCCATAACGGCAAATGCCGTGTGGTCCAAACTGAAACGGAGGCCTGACATGACCGCAATCGACACAACTAGTGGAGCTTCAAAGCCCATCACCTTGCGTATGATCTTCATCCTGAACGCTTTGAAAATCCTGCTGGCTTTCGGCTTTTTCGCCGCATTCAAGTTCTACGGGCTGAAGGTCGGAGAGTTGGCCGGTCCGCAAGCCGCCAAACTGATGCTGTATACGATGCTGGGATACATGGTGACTTTTACCTGCATCGTCGCATCTATCCTTAAGCGCAATATGATCGGTATCCGCGCAGCGATTGTCGTTGACTTTCTGGTCTCGATCCCAGCGACGGCGGTCATTGGCTTTATCATTGCGATCGTCAGCATGGGTCTGACCTTTACCGCGTCTGTCCGGGCGTATTTCGCGTATCGTGTCTAAGATGAGCCGCCCGACCAAAATGGTATGATGAGGCCCTTGGTTTGATCGAAGAGACCCGCAATGCAGAAAGAGCGATGCAATGACGAGCGATAAAGAGATTTCCCCCGATTTCCCGTTTAACTCGAAATTTGTCGAGGTGAACGGGCGGCGCATCCACTATGTCGAAGAAGGGGAAGGCGCGCCGGTTCTGTTTCTGCATGGCAATCCGACCTCGTCTTTTCTGTGGCGCAACATCATTCCCTATGCCGCCCGGCAGGGCCGCGCCATTGCCTTGGACCTGATCGGCATGGGAAAATCGGACAAGCCTGATATTCCATATCGCTTTGTTGATCACGTTCCCTACGTTGATGGATTCATCAAGGCGCTGGGGTTGAACGACGTGACGCTTGTCATCCATGACTGGGGCTCGGCGCTGGGGTTCCACTATGCGCATCGGCATCCTGAAAACATCCGCGGCATCGCTTTCATGGAAGGTATCGTCCGTCCGATGAGCTGGGCCGGATTCCCACCCGATTTCCGTGCCGGGTTCCGTATGATGCGGACGCCCGGTCTGGGTTGGGTCATGATTTCGGGCCTGAACATGTTCGTCGAAAAAATCCTGCCAAGCGCCATAATACGTGACCTGACCGAGCAAGAGATGGAGCATTACCGCGCTCCTTTTCCCACAACCAGCAGTCGCAAGCCGGTTCGGGTGTGGCCGTGCGAAATTCCGATCGACGGTACGCCAACAGATGTGCATGACATCGTCAGTGCCTATAGCCGCTGGTTGGGTGAGACCCAGACCCCGATGTTGATGTTCCATGCCACACCAGGAGGCACCATCGGACCAAAAGAGGTCGAATGGTGCCGTCAGACCATCCAGACTCTCGAAGTTGTGGATATCGGACAAGGTATTCATTTCCTTCAGGAAGATAATCCCCATCTGATCGGAGAAAAGCTGGAGGATTGGCTGGCGCGCTTACTCAGATAGCCCTGTTCAGCCGCAGGTTGCGATTGGACGATCTATACAAAACAGATTTCTCGATAGTATGGTTTTTAAACCAGCCCAACCCATACGAGGGCCAGAAACCGGAGGGTAGACTTGCTGAATTTCACAATCCCCATTCCATTGATACTGGCCGCGGCATTGCCTGCCGTTCTGGACCGGTGTTCTGGCACAGATACAAGCGTGGCCTTGGGTATATTAGCGCGCGATCGCGTGGCTCTGACCGCGACGGCCAGCGAAATCGTGGTTGAGTTGCCGGTTGCCGAAGGGACGGTCGTCAAGGCTGGGGATACTCTGGTTCAGCTTGACCCAACCCTGCAAAGCGCAAAGCTGGCTCTGGCGCAGGCCGAGCTTGAAAAGGCGCAGGCCACTCTTCTGAAATTGCAGGTCGGCCCGCGAGAGGAAGAGATTGCGATTGCCGAGGCCAAAGTCGCCGGTGCCGTTGCTCGGCTGGCTGATGCCGAAGCCATTTTCAACCGAAACACCCGATTGGTTGAAAACTCGGTCGTGACCGAAGCGCAAGTGGCAAATGATCTGGCCCTGCGCGATTCCGCTCGGGCCGAGTTGATCGGCGCCCAGGAATCTTTGAAGGAATTGCAAAACGGAACCCGTCCCGAAGATCTGGCCGTCGCCGAGGCCAATGTGCGCGCGGCCCAAGCCTCGGTTGCCGCTGAACAGACCGTGCTGGATGACCTGACAGTTGTAGCGACGCGCGACGGTGTGCTGGATTCACTGCCATGGAACCTGGGCGAGCGGGTGACATCCGGCAGTCCGGTGGCCGTTATGGTCACGGGCCATACACCTTACGCGCGGGTCTATGTGCCCGAACCGCATCGCGTCAATCTGAAACCCGGCGATACGCTGGCGGTGCGCGTTGACGGGCTGTCTGATCCGCTCGATGGCGTGATCCGCTGGATCAGCGACGACGCGTCCTTCACCCCTTACTACGGGTTAAACAAGGACGACCGTGCCCGACTTGTCTATTTGGCCGAGATTGACCTACCCAACGCTTCGCCGGATTTGCCCGCCGGAGTGCCTGTGCAGGTCCCTATGCCATGAGCGATGTCGTCGTCTCGACGCAGGGTCTGACCCGCCGTTTTGGAGAGAACACCGCAGTCAACAATCTGGACCTCGAAATCCGAACCGGTCAGATCTACGGGTTTCTCGGGCCCAATGGCTGTGGCAAAACGACGACCATGCGTATGTTGACGGGATTGCTGACCCCAAGTAGTGGCGCGATCTCGGTTCTGGGCCGGTCGATGCCCGAGGCGGCAGAACCGCTGAAGAATGAGATCGGGTATATGACCCAGATCTTCTCATATTACCGGGACCTGACAGTGCTGGAAAATCTGAGGTTCGCAGCCGAAATCTACGGCCTCCCGGTGAAATCGGCCACGGATCGGATTGACGAACTGCTCCACACCTATGACCTGACGACAAATGTCCATCAGCTCAGCGGCAGCATGAGCGGGGGTCAAAGGCAAAAGCTGGCCCTTGCCGCCACCGTCATCCACCGACCGAAACTTCTGTTTCTGGACGAGCCGACCTCAGCCGTTGATCCCGAAACCCGTCGCACGTTCTGGGAGCAACTGTTCGATCTGGTCGATCAAGGAGCGACAATGATCGTATCCACCCATTTCATGGACGAGGCAGAGCGCTGTCATCGGCTGGCCATCCTGCAGCACGGGATAAAAAAAGCGGATGGCTCTCCCCGCCAGCTCATGGACGATTTGCAGGCCGATGTTGTCGAAGTTGAAGGGCCGGACCTGCGAAAGGTTAAACACGCCTTGGACGGCAAACCCAAAGTCCTTTCGACCGCGCAGGTCGGTTCGCGATTGCGCGTGCTCGTCGACAAGTCTGAACCTCAACCGGCGGAAATGCTGCGCGCCCAGCTTGGCGCGTTCCCCGATCTATCCTTGACACCCCAAAAGCCAAATCTGGAAGATGTGTTTGTCAGCGCGACACGAGGGCCTGAACAGTGATCTCTGTGCGCCGCATCGCTGCCGTGCTGAAGAAAGAGCTGCTGCAACTGCGGCGGGACCGGATGACATTCGCCATGGTCATCATGATCCCGCTGATTCAGCTGCTGTTGTTCGGCTATGCGATCAACACCAATCTGCGTCATCTGCCCGTCGCGCTGGTGGATCAGTCCAGAACCGAACTGTCTCGCACGCTGGCGCAGATCGTTCAGGCCACACAGGTTGTTACCATCACCGAAGAACTGACCACCCCGCAAGAAGCGGAGCGCGCGATCACAGAGTCTCGCGTGCGCGCCGCGCTGATCATCCCTCAGGACGTCAGCCAACGGCTTGCGCGCAGCCCGTCGGTTGGTCTGGGCCTGCCTGACGCAACGGGCGAGACCAGCAGCCGCCCCGTGGCCCATTGGATCGTCGATGGATCAGACACGATGGTGGCCAGCGCAATCAAATCCTTGCGTACGATGCCGCTGACCGAGCTGTTGAAACAACCTGAGAACCGACAGGTTCCCACCTTTGAGGTCACGCTGTATTTCAACCCGGAACAACGGTCGGCGGTCAATATCGTGCCGGGTCTGGTCGGCGTGATCCTGACTATGACAATGATCCTGTTCACCTCCGCCGCCATCGTCCGCGAACGCGAACGGGGCAATATGGAGATGCTGATCAACACCCCGATCAAGTCGATCGAGCTTATGATCGGCAAGATCATCCCCTACATCTTTCTGGGCCTGATACAGGTCGCCATCATCCTTGGCCTTGGGCATGTGCTGTTCGACGTCCCGATCAACGGCGGACTGGGCGTGCTTCTGGTGGTGACACTGCTGTTCATCATCGCCAGTCTTTCTTTGGGTCTGGTGATTTCGACCCTTGCGCAGAACCAGCTTCAATCAATGCAGATGACAATCTTTATCCTGCTGCCCTCGATCCTGATGTCCGGTTTCATGTTCCCGTTCGACGGCATGCCGAAACCGGTCCAGATCATCGCTCAGGTCCTGCCGGCCACCCATTTTATGGATATGATCCGAGGTGTGGTGTTGCGCGACGCTTCGCTCTACGCGTTGCGGTGGGAAATTTCTTGGATGGTGGGCTTCGCGGTGCTCGGGTTACTGGCAGCAACTCTGAGGTTCAAGAAACGGTTGGGCTGAGGACGGCTTTTAGCCGACCCTAAACATGGTCAGATGATCCTGTCGGCGCTGCTCGTCAAATTATTCTTGAGTTCTATACAAATAGGCGATGATCTAGACCGGAACGGGCCCTTGGAGAAACCCAGGAGATCTCATAATGGAATTGATTACAGACCAGCTTCGCACCTTTCCCATCATGGCGTTATTTCTTTGTCTTGGCCTTGGGTACGGTGTCGGTAAATTCCGGATCGGCAAGTTCGAACTGGGGGGCATTGCTGGCACCTTGTTGGTGGCGGTTTTTGTGGGACAAATCGGCGGCATCAACCTAAGCACCGATGTTCAGAATGTGTTCTTTTCCCTGTTCATATTCATGGTTGGGTACAATGGCGGCCCTCAGTTTTTTGCTGCCTTGAACCGAACGGCCCTAACCAAGTTGCTGGCCGCATTCATGATGACCCTGTGGGGATTGTTTTTTGTCATAGTCGTCGCTCGGCTGGCGGGTCTGGACAAAGGTTTGGCGGCTGGATTGGCAGCCGGGGCGCTAACGCAGTCCGCTATTATTGGCACCGCAGGAAACGCCATTGATCTGCTGGGACTGGCCGCAGATGAGGCGGAAAAGCTGAAAACCAACATCGCCGTCGGATATTCAGTGACCTATATCTTCGGCTCAATCGGCCCGATATTGGCCGTTAGCGTCATTCCAATCCTTATGCGTGTGGACTTGCGGCAAGAGGCGATCAAGCTTGCCCAAAAACTCAGCGGTGGCGACCACAATCTGGAAGAAGGTGAGTTTCTTCCTATGAACCGTTTTGACGCCCGCGCCTACGAGGTAAGTGCTGATGCCGCGATCGCAGGCCAGTCGGTCAAATCCATTGAAAGTGGCTATGACGGTGATCTGATCGTCGAGAAACTGCTGCACGGCGGTGCCCCGGTGGATCCGACACCTGAAACGATTGTCAATTCTGGGGACGTTATTGTTGTATCCGGCATAGTCACGACCCTTACCCGGTTTGAGGGCACCGCGAGCGGTGAGATTGGCGAATACCCGCCCGAACTGACCGTGGTCGAAGAACGCCGCAATGTCGTGATTACCAACCGCAAACTAACAGGCAAAACCCTCATCGAACTGCGCGAAGCACTGACGGCAGATCAGCGACGCGGCGTTCACATCTCAAAGATAACCCGTATGGGCCACGACGTACCGGTGCTGCACAATACCGAGATCCACGCAGGGGATGAGGTAAGTATAGTTGGCCACAAAGACGACTTAAACCGAGTGGCGAAGGCGGCGGGATATGTCCCGCCTGCGGCTTCCGTTACGAATTTCATTGCCTTGGGTATAGGTGTGGCAATCGGTTACCTGATAGGCGAAATCAGTTTTGTGATTGCCGGGACAAAAGTGGCGCTTGGCTCTGGCCTGGGTTGCCTCGTTACCGGGTTGATCATCGGGTATCTGCGTATACGACGGCCCAAGATTGGCGGTATCAACCGTGGTGCCGCGAACTTTCTGCAAAGCTTTGGTCTGGCGGTCTTCGTCGGGGTTGTCGGCCTGAATGCCGGTAAACCCGCGCTTGAGGCAATCCAACAATATGGTGTCACTCTGCTCCTGCTGGGCGTCGTGGTCACACTGATGCCGATGATCGTGCAATTCCCGATCAATTATTACGCCCTGCGGATCAAAAACCCGGTCGAGGCTTGCGCGGTTGTGACGGGTTCCCGCTCGGGCAATCCCGGTTTTGCGACACTTCTGGAAAAGACCGGAAACTCGACCCCGACACCAGCGTTCACCATGACTTACGCGGTTGCGAATATCTTCTTAACGCTCTGGGGGCCGTTGGTTGTGGCGTTTGTGCCGTAGGCCAAAACAACAGGATTAGGATGAACGAGCCTCATGGGACCAGCCAAAGGCCTTTTTGGGGTGCGCAGGGGAAACCATGCCGAACAAGGCCCGCCGGGGCGACAAAAGCCGCCCCGGTCAGCTCAGTACCGAAATCTGCTCCATAAACCGGAATTTACCCGTGCAGCGGCAAACCTTTTGAGGCGCGATAGGCTTGAACATAGCCCACCGCGACCGCCCGCACCGCGCGACCGATCTGGCGATAGGCATCATCATCCAGATTGGCGAAAGAAACCCGAGCCGACCAGTTGGGCGCATCAAAGCCAGACCCGTTCAGCAGCACGATGCCGTGGTCTTGTGCCAGTTTGAACGAGATATCCAACGGGTGAACATTTTCTTTGATCCACTCGACAACGTCTTCGCCAACGTATTTTCGCAACCAGAACTCAAAATCTATGATGCCGTAATACTTGTCGAACAATGGGTTGTCGTCCACTTCGATCCCCAACCCTTGGACCAGTTCGTCGAAGCGATGTTTCAGGATGCCCCAACAGAACTTCTGATAGCCTTTCGTTTCATCCATCAACTCAACCAACGAGAAAAGCGTCATCATCACCTGTTGCGGCACAGACAGACCCGCAGTGTGGTTAAGCGCAACATCACGGCTATCGGCGACAATCCGGTCGATGAACTTGAACGAGGCCGGATCAGGGGTCAGCGACTCATAGCGCGCGTTGACCACGGCCTTGGTCTCATCCGGCGCACTAGCAATCATCTGGTCGAAGATATTGTTTTCAGCCACCAGTATTGCGCCCAGACGCCAGCCAGTGCAGCCAAAATACTTGGAATAGGAATAAACCCCGATCGTGTTCTCGGGAAGGTGCCCCATTACCGACTGAAAATCTGGAACAAAGGTACCATAGACATCATCTGTCAGAATGATCAGGTCGGGACGGGTGGTCTTAACGAAATCGACAAGCCGGGTCATTACCTCGGGGCTGATCGCGACAGAAGACGGGTTTCCCGGGTTGACCAGAAACAGAGCTTTGACTTTGGGATCCGCGAGTTTTTCGAAATCTTCGTCGTTGAGCTGGAAATGGTCTTCCTCTGCCGAGGAAACGTCCACGGTATTCAGCCCGTAATCTTCCAGCACCGGCATTTCCAGATAGGGCGTGAAGATCGGTGTGCCCAGTGCGATTGTGTCACCTGCATTAAGCAAGCGCTGGTTCTTGAGTGCTTTGAAGATATAGCACATCGCGGCGGTTCCGCCCTCGACCGCGTAGATATCGAATTTCTCATCAGGCCGGTGCCCCGCGCACATCGCCCACATAACGTATTCGTGGACGATAGCCTCATTGTGTACCAAACACCGATCCGGCATGGGATAGTGGTCGCCCATTATGCCGTCGGTCAATTCGAGCACGAAATCGTCGGGTGTAAACCCAAACTTCTCTATCGCAAAATCCACTACTGCACCCAAAGTATCGGCACCCGGGGGGCCGTTTTTCTCAACCGAACCGGCGCAGTAAGCTTTTAGCCTTTCATAGCATCCCGCCCCTTGCGGCATACCGGCCAAACCGACCTGTGGTTCATAACGATGCCGCTGTGCCTCGGTCATGGCGAACTGACCTAATAGAAAGAACGCCTCACGTGCTTTGGTGGCGATCCAGTTTGGGTTACCGCGCCCCGCATTCAGATAGGGCAGCGCCATCTGGCGGGACTCTCTCTGCGCCAGCTTGATAAGCTCGTCTTTGATCTGGAAAGGACTTAGATTTTCGAATTTATGCAGGTCCAGTGTTTCTGACATGGCATCAAACCCTTGCGTCAAAGTGATTGGAAAAATTCAATTGGATCGTAGGCAAGGATTTACGTCGATGTAAACATTTCTGTTTTTTGGGGACGGCGGGTGATCGAGCATAATCAAGTTGCGGATCAGAGGATCAGGCGCGCCGTCGTTCCGTAAAGCAAAACGCAGAAACCGGTGCGCTTTTCGATCTTTGATAGCGCATTGGGATCGCTCTCAACATGGCAAGAAAGCGGTCAAACAATTGGCGTAGCACTTAATTGGACCGCAAAGTCACTTAATCCACTGCGCGCACAGCATCATAAAGCCTGCGAAATCTCTGCAAACGCTCGGAGAGCGCCACCATATCTGTAGGCAAGAACCTATCTGCCGTTGGCGGCTGAAGCGCGAGATCGGCGACGCCCAATGCGTCGTCACCGCAGGCCGCCAGCCGAGCTGCACCATAGGCCGGGCCGGAATCCGCTCCTTTCGAGCGCACAATAGGCTTCCCGATTACGGTCGCGATCAGGCCCAACAAAAAATCCGACCTGCTCCCCCCTCCAATGGCTGCCAGTTCCGGTAGTTGGTTCATGGTGGCACCGAAACTCTGCGCGGCATCGGCAAAGCAAAAAGCGATGGATTCCACGACAGAGCGGCAGATTTCGGCACGTGTCGTGGAATCCTCAAGGCCAAAGAAGCTGGCCCTTATATGTGGGTCTCCGTGGGGGCTGCGTTCACCTGTCAGATACGGCAGGAAAATAGGCACGCGTTCGCCGCTGACCGTTTCGGCAAGCTCGACAACCTCGGCTGCGGATGATCCCAATTGACCACCGATCCATGAGATCGGCCTGGCACCATTCAGCATCGCTGCCATCTGATACCAACGGTCAGGCAGAGTGTGCGCAAAAGCGTGAACATATCGTTCTGGGTTGGGCTTGTACGTTCGATCAGCCACAAACAATTGGCCAGACGTTCCCAACGATATGAACCCGCGCCCCGGTTCGGTGGCCCCCAAAGAGACTGCGCCGGTTGCCGCATCTCCCCCGCCGGCAACGACGGGTACACCGCGTTTCAACCCGGTTTTCTCCGCCGCTTGCGCTGACACTCTCCCAACGACAGTGTGACCATCGAAAACCTGCGGCAGCCAATCAAGGTCTACATCCGTTGCTTGGGCAATACCGTCATGCCAATTGCGTGACACCTGATCGAGCCACATTGTCCCCGCGGCATCGGACGTATCGGTTGCCAGCTCTCTGTGCAGGCAAAGACCGATGTAGTCCTTGGGCAGCAGGATATGGGCAAGTTGGGCATAATGCTTCGGCTCATGTTGTTTTAGCCAAGAAATTTTAGGCGCGGTGAAACCCGGCAAGGGCAGGACGCCCGCGATTTGGCCGATGTCCGGACAGGCCGCGCGCAGGTCGTCGCACTCACGCGCTGCCCTGCTGTCATTCCACAGCATCGCCGGGCGGATTGGGCGCAGATTACGATCCAGCAAAACGGCTCCATGCATCTGACCGGACAACCCGATGGCCTTCACGTCCGACAGCGCGATTTGTCCTGTAAGCTGACTGATCGCGTCGCATGTCGCCTGCCACCAAAGATCCGGGTGCTGCTCTGACCATCCAGGCTGAGGCGAAGCGGATTTCATCGCCACTGAGGACGTCGCTAGAATTTGATCAGCATCCGCACAGACAAGTTTGACCGCTGATGTTCCGATATCGATC
Organism: Ruegeria sp. CJ2; assembly: GCF_056536745.1. Classification (NCBI taxonomy): domain Bacteria; kingdom Pseudomonadati; phylum Pseudomonadota; class Alphaproteobacteria; order Rhodobacterales; family Roseobacteraceae; genus Ruegeria; species Ruegeria sp. CJ2. Next base: position 59,949 of record NZ_JBQFQF010000015.1, on the reverse strand, counting down.
CCGAGATACATTCAAACCCCTTGCCTGCACAAACGCACGGAACTTGTCTGGCTATTGATTTTTATCGCGCGCAAAGAATATGTAAAAATATGATAAGATCAAGGCGGCAACGATCCGCAGGCAGACTGGCATGACTAAAATTAAGAACATGGAAGAGTTCGCAGCGCTCAGCGGTATCTCGCGACCCACGGTATCCAAGTACTTTCATGACCCCGATAGCGTTCGCCCAACGACACGGGCGCGTATTGAAGAAGCGCTCGAACGGTTCGACTATCGCCCGAACATCTATGCTGTGAATCAGAATCGGAAGCTGACCAAGAATATTGGGATCGTCGTACCCTATTTGGCGGATCCGTTCTTTGCCGAAATCGCACGGTATCTGGAACAAAGCTGTATCGCGGCGGGCTATCGCCCATCCCTGTTCAGTGCGCATGGTGAACAAAAACTAGAGAACGAAATTCTGGACGGGCTGCAATCCATGAAACCCGCCGGGGTCCTGCTGGCTCCGCTGGGGCGGATTTCGGACCGTACCGCGATCGAGAAGTTCTGTGCCAATGTGCCGACGGTCCTTTTTGACAGCAATCTTGAGGGCCTGGGCGCCGCGTTTATTGGGTCGGACAACTTCAGCTTTGTGTCGCAGACTGTGGAATACATGACCCGCACAGGAGAGCCTCCGTCTTTCTTTGAAATGCGAACGCCGGCCAACCCGAACGCCAACAAGCGAAGGAAGGCCTATGTTGAAATGATGGAGCGTCTGGGGTTTGAGCCGCATATCATCAAGGTCGAAGGCAAAGGATGGGCATTTGAAGAGATTGGGCACAGGGGTGCTCTGAAAGTTCTCGAAGAGCGGGCATTAAGGACGAACTCAGTTCTGTGCAGCAATGACCGGCTTGCCATCGGCTTCCTTGCGGCCTGTTTTGAACAGGGGATTCGGGTCGGAAGGAAGGAAGATTGCACGCTGCGTGTCGCCTCGAACGACGATCATCCCTTCGCAAAATTTACGTGCCCCTCTCTGACGACAGCCGCGCATGACTACGACAATGTCGCAGCACGAAGCGTCGAAACATTGTTTGAACTCATTGAAAGTGGAGGGAAATTCGACACACGAACTGAAACGCTTTTCCCGGCGCGCCTTGTTCTGAGGGACTCTGCATAGCCCCAAATATTTAACGCGCGTAAAGTTTTTATTGACGCCGCGACAATTTACACACTACGCTCCCTGCACGACATCCAAGCTCAGGGAGGACAGGGATGTATCTGAAGCACGCACTTCGAGCGGCGACTGCATTGACTTTCGTCGCCACGGCAGCAGCCCACGCGCAATCCATCACAATCGCGACTGTGAACAACGGCGACATGATCCGGATGCAGGGCTATACCGACAAGTTTACCGAAGCCACTGGCATCGACGTCGAATGGGTGACGTTGGAAGAAAACGTGCTGCGCCAGCGCGTGACCACCGACATCACCACCAAAGGCGGTCAGTTCGATATCATGACCATCGGCATGTATGAGACTCCGATCTGGGGCGCGAATGGCTGGTTGGTGCCGCTGGAAGGTATGTCCGCAGAATATGACGTGGATGACATCTTGCCTGCCATGCGCAATGGGCTCAGCCACGAAGGAACGCTCTACGCAGCTCCGTTTTATGGCGAAAGCTCTATGGTCATGTACCGCACCGACCTGATGGAGAAGGCGGGTCTTGAGATGCCGGAAGCTCCGACCTGGCAATTCATCCGCGAAGCGGCAGCGGCAATGACCGATCGCGACAATGATATCAACGGGATTTGCCTGCGTGGAAAGGCTGGCTGGGGTGAAGGCGGCGCGTTTATCACCGTGACCGGAAATTCCTTTGGCGCACGCTGGTTCGATGAAGACTGGAAGCCTCAGTTCGACCAGCCCGAATGGAACGAGGCGCTGACCTTCTTTGTGGACATGATGGCTGAATCCGGTCCTGCGGGCTATGCCACGAACGGCTTCAACGAAAACCTGTCGCTGTTCCAGCAGGGCAAGTGCGGCATGTGGATCGACGCCACAGTCGCCGCCTCATTCGTGACCAATCCTGACGACTCGACCGTGGCGGACAAGGTTGGTTTTGCGCTGGCCCCCAATGCGGAAGGCGTTGACAAGCGCTCCAACTGGCTTTGGGCATGGGCACTGGCAATTCCGGCCGGCACTCAGCAAGAGGACGCGGCCAAACAGTTCATCGAGTGGGCAACCTCCAAGGACTATATCGAGCTGGTAGCCGAAAACGAAGGTTGGGCGAACGTGCCACCGGGCGCGCGTACCTCGCTGTACGAGAACCCAGAGTATCAAAAGGTCCCCTTCGCCAAGATGACGCTGGACTCGATCTTGTCCGCTGACCCGAACAACCCAACGGTAAAACCGGTGCCCTATGTCGGCATCCAGTTTGCGGCGATACCGGAATTTGCAGGCATCGCTACGCAGGTCAGTCAGGAGTTCTCGGCGGTCTATGCCGGACAGCAATCGGTAGAAGAAGCGCTGGAAAAAGCGCAAGCCTTCACTGCTGAAGAAATGGAAGCCGCAGGGTACTGAGGCATCTCCCCGCGGGAGGGCAGAGGTCTGCCCCCCGCCTTACCCTTCCACAACCCACGTTTTTCTCGCAGGCTGGTAAGCGCTTGAATAGAGAGGTCTTGTGTCATGGCAACTCAACATTCCCGATCCGTTGCGCGCCTGATGATGGCACCCGCCGTGGTTCTTCTGCTTGGCTGGATGCTCGTGCCATTGACGATGACACTGTATTTTTCCTTCAAGAAATATCTACCCCTGCGGGGTGGTGATTTGGGCTGGGTTGGCTTGGACAACTACATTCGGTTCGTCTCATCCAGCTCGTTCTGGCCGGCAGTTCAGGCAACGCTGGTGATCGTCGGTGGCGTTTTGGTGATCACTGTTGTTCTGGGCGTCTTGTTAGCGATGCTGCTGGATCAGCCGATGTGGGGGCAAGGTGTTGTCCGCATCCTCGTGATCGCACCATTCTTTGTCATGCCGACCGTATCCGCGCTGGTCTGGAAGAATATGTTCATGGACCCGGTGAATGGCCTGCTGGCCCACCTTTGGCGCTTTTTCGGGGCCGAGCCGATCTCATGGCTGTCCGAGGCGTCGATGACCTCGATCATCATGATCGTGTCCTGGCAATGGCTGCCCTTTGCAACGCTGATCCTGCTGACCGCAATCCAGTCGCTGGACAGCGAGCAGTTGGAAGCGGCTGAGATGGATGGCGCACCTGTCTTGAAACGCTTCTACCACATCGTCTTGCCGCATCTGAGCCGTGCGATCACGATTGTCATCCTGATCCAGACGATCTTTCTTCTGTCGATCTTCGCCGAGATTTTCGTGACCACCGGCGGCGCCTTCGGAACCCGCACCCTTACCTACCTGATCTTCCAACGCGTACTGGAAAGCCAGAATGTCGGCCTTGGATCAGCTGGAGGGGTCTACGCCATCATCCTTGCCAATATCGTTGCGATCTTCCTGATGCGCATCGTCGGCAAAAACCTGGACGCGTGAGGAGGTAAGACCATGGCCCGCTCCGTCACGACACAACGCAAATCGCTGAACACTGCCCTAGCTTGGGCAATAGGTTTGCTGATCTTCTTCCCAATCCTTTGGACCATCCTGACCAGCTTCAAGACCGAAGCGCAGGCGATCGCAAGCCCGCCGCTGTTTCTGAACTTCAACTGGACGCTTGAAAACTACGCCATCGTGCAGGAGCGTTCGGACTACATGCGGTTCCTGTGGAACTCGGTCATCATCGCGGGTGGCTCGACCATTCTGGGCGTGATCATTGCCGTTCCTGCGGCATGGGCGATGGCTTTTGTGCCTTCCAAACGCACCAAGGATATTCTGCTGTGGATGCTGTCCACCAAGATGCTGCCTGCGGTCGGTGTCCTGTATCCGATCTACCTGCTGTTTATCCGATTGGGTCTTTTGGACACGCGCGGGGGGCTGGTCGTCGTTCTGATGCTGATCAACCTGCCGATCATCGTCTGGATGCTCTACACCTATTTCCGCGAAATCCCCGGTGAAATCCTGGAAGCCGCGCGGATGGACGGAGCGACGCTAAAAGAGGAAATCCTCTATGTCCTGACCCCCATGGCCATCCCCGGCATCGCCTCGACGGTGCTGCTGAACTTCATCCTGGCGTGGAACGAGGCGTTCTGGACCCTCAACCTGACAGCGGTCGATGCGGCCCCGCTGACGGCCTTTATCGCCAGCTATTCCAGCCCTGAAGGGTTGTTCTTTGCCAAGCTCAGCGCGGCCTCGACCATGGCAATCGCACCAATTCTGATCCTTGGCTGGTTCAGCCAGAAACAACTTGTCCGCGGCCTGACCTTCGGCGCTGTGAAATAAGGAGCCTTCCGTATGGGACGCATTCAACTCAAGTCCGTTACCAAAAGCTTCGGCGACGTGCAGGTCATCCCTCCTTTGGACCTGACAATCGAGGACGGTGAATTCACCGTCTTCGTCGGCCCCTCGGGGTGCGGTAAGTCCACTCTGCTGCGTCTGATCGCAGGGCTAGAGGACATTACCTCGGGCTCCATCGACATCGACGGCTCGGACGCTACCGACGTGCCGCCCGCCAAACGCGGTCTGGCGATGGTGTTCCAGTCATATGCTTTGTACCCGCACATGACGGTACGCAAGAACATCGCGTTTCCCCTGCGCATGGCAAAGTTGGGTCAGGCAGAGATCGACAAAAGGGTCGAAGGTGCGGCCAGCGTCCTGAACCTGACCGATTATCTGGATCGCCGCCCCGGACAACTGTCCGGCGGACAGCGCCAGCGGGTCGCCATTGGACGAGCCATCGTTCGCGAACCCGCGGCGTTTTTGTTCGACGAGCCGCTGTCGAACCTCGATGCAGCGTTGCGTGTCGGCATGCGGCTGGAAATCAGCGAATTGCACGAGCGTCTGGCGACCACGATGATCTACGTGACCCACGATCAGGTCGAAGCTATGACGATGGCAGACAAAATCGTTGTTCTTCAGGCTGGAGTTATCGAGCAGGTAGGCTCTCCGCTGGAACTTTATCGCACACCGCGTAACCTGTTCGTTGCAGGCTTTATCGGGTCACCAAAAATGAACTTCATCACCGGTGAAGAGGCCGCGAAACACAAGGCACAAACTATTGGTATTCGCCCCGAACATATCGCCGTGTCCGACAGCGAAGGCACGTGGTCCGGCGTTGTCGGCGTATCGGAACACCTCGGCTCGGACACGTTTTTTCACATCCACGAAACCGGTCTGGCCGAGACGATCACCGTCCGCGCAGATGGCGAGGTCGGCTTCCGCCACGGGGATAAAATCCACCTGACACCGCGAGCTGACGTCATCCACCGGTTTGACGAGAAAGGTTTGCGGATCGAATGAAACGTCTGGCTGGCAAAACCGCCCTGATCACCGGGGCCGCGCGAGGCATCGGTCTGGCCTTTGCCAAAGCCTATGCAGCGGAAGGTGCGCGTGTCGCCATCGCCGACGTCGATTTCCACGGCGCGCAGGAAGCGGCTGCCGGGATTGGCGAGGCAGCTTTCGCAATCGAAATGGATGTGTCCAACCAGCAGAGCATTGATGCCGCAGTCGCAAAAACAACGGCCCGTCTCGGCCCCATAGACATTCTGATCAACAATGCGGCCATCTTCACAGCCGCACCCATCATCGAGATAGAGCGCGAAGACTATAACCGGGTTTTCGATATCAACGTGGCAGGCACCTTGTTCACGATGCAAGCCGTTGCGCGTCACATGATCGAACACGGTACAAAAGGCAGGATCATAAACATGGCGTCGCAAGCGGGACGCAGGGGTGAGCCGTTGGTCGCTGTATACTGTGCCAGCAAAGCTGCAATCATATCTCTGACGCAATCGGCGGGTCTGAACCTGATCTCGTATGGGATCAACGTGAACGCTATCGCCCCCGGCGTTGTCGATGGCGAACACTGGGATGGTGTTGATGCATTCTTTGCAAAACACGAGGGCAAACCCGCTGGCCAGAAAAAGCGGGAAGTGGCAGCAGCCGTTCCCTATGGCCGCATGGGGCGCGCCGAAGACCTGACCGGAATGGCAGTGTTTCTGGCGTCGGACGAGGCCGAGTACGTCGTCGCGCAAACCTACAATGTCGATGGCGGGAACTGGATGAGCTGATGGGCCTTTCAGAGAACACAAAACCTCCGGTGCGGCTGCGGCGAGATTGCCTTTCGGACCTGCCAACGACTGTCAGGACACCAGCTTATGTATCCTCGGACCTGACGCCTGGCATTGTTCATATCGGTCTGGGCAATTTTCATCGCGCGCATCAGGCGTGGTACATTCACCAGCTGATGCAGCAGGGGCAGGCTTATGATTGGGCGATCCTCGGGGCCGGCATGCGAAACTACGACGCCGAGATGCGAGAGAAGTTGCTTGCGCAGGACTGCCTGACAACGCTGATCGAGCTGGACCCGGATGGGATATCCGCCGAGGTGATTGGCCCGATGATCGACTACCTACCGATTGAGGCCGGCAACTCCGCTCTGATCCGAAAGTTGGCCGACCCGACCATCCGGATCGTGTCCATCACTGTAACCGAGGGCGGATATTTTCTGGACCCAAATTCTGGCGATTTCGACCTTGATCACGAAGACATCCGCCATGACGCCGATAACCCGGAACAGCCCCGCACCGCGTTCGGCGCCATAGTTGCAGCGCTCAAGAAGCGCCAGGCGGACGGTCTGAAACCCTTTACCACGCTGAGCTGCGACAACCTTCAGGGAAACGGCACGATAGTGCGCAACTGCGTTGTTGGTTTGGCGCGCCTGTCCGATCCCGACCTTGCCGACTGGATCGACGAAAACGGTGCATTCCCCAATTCAATGGTGGATTGCATCGTACCTGCGACGACGGATCAAGTTGTATCCCAATGCCTCACGATGGGTATCGTCGACCGTGCCCCGGTTTCGCATGAAAACTTCCGCCAATGGGTTATCGAGGATGACTTCTGCGCAGGACGGCCGCCACTCGAACAGGTCGGGGTAACCTTGACTCACGATGTGCACGGCTATGAGACGATGAAACTGCGCATTTTGAACGGAGGGCACCAGCTGCTTGCAAATGTCGGGGAAATCCTAAGTGTTCCGACGATTTCGGACTGTATGCAGGACCCGGACATCTTGGCTTTTTTTCAGAAGGTACAGGCTGAGGAAATTCTACCTCATGTCAAAGCCGTCCCAGGAACCACGGCGAAACAGTATCTTGGGTTGGTTGAGAAGCGGTTTGGAAACACTGCGATTCACGATACCACACGCAGGGTCGCGTTCGACGGATCTGCGCGACATCCCGGGTTCCTTCTGCCGTCGCTGCGTGATGCACTTGCGTCCGGCTCTTCCCCTCATGGCCTCGCGTTGGCTGAAGCCTTCTGGTGCAGGATGTGCGCGGGTGTTCGTGAGGACGGCTCAGAAATCGCCGCCAATGACCCCCAATGGGAGAGCCTGCGGAAAACGGCGTTGGCGTCCAAAGCCAATCCAGAACTTTGGCTCGACCAAAGACAGTATTACGGAGATTTTGGCCGGGACGCACACTTCTCCAAAACCTTCGCCTTGTGGCTGACCGCGATCTGGCAAAAGGGCAGCCGGGCGGTAATAGCAGATTATGTCGCTAACAGTTCAATGGCGCGCTAATTGCATCTGCAATGCGCGATCAGCCGGGAAAGCACCCTGTGTATCTTAGATATATGGCGCCCACTCAGGGCGATAAGCGTTCAAGCAATGCCCCCGAAGTGAACGGCTGCCTTACCTCTAAAATGCGGCTAGGACTGTCTGCTAAAACACGCAGGTAAGACATGCGCATACTCTCGGACGGAGGGTCTCAAGGATTGCTTGAATGGATGGTAACGTACAGTAAGATTTGCAACCGATTGCAAGTTGATTGCGATGCTGCGTAATATCCAGCCATGAATTCAAATCCCAGCCCTACCCTGCGCCAATGGTGCCTGCCATGAGCGTAACTTTGAAAGATGTTGCGGCCCTTGCTGGCGTATCGCGTTCGGCCGTGTCGCGGACCTTTACCGAAGGGGCGTCTGTCTCGGCCAAAACCCGAAGCAAGGTCGAGAAAGCCGCGGCGGAACTGGGATACAGCCCGAATGCGCTGGCCTCATCCCTGACCACCGGGCGGACCAAGCTGATCGGGCTGATCTCTAACAACTTCCACAACCCGATCTTTCTTGAGGTCTTCGATCAATTCACCCGAGCGTTGCAGGAACGCGGCCTGCGGCCTTTGATCGTGAACCTGACCGACGAGACGGAACCCGCCAATTCAGTTCGCATGCTGCGCCAGTATTCCGTGGACGCGGCAATCGTGGCGTCGTCGACTCTACCGCCCAGTTTTGCCAAAGCCTTTCACGATGCCGGAGTGCCCGTCGTGCACACGTTCGGACGGTCGGCCACCTCGCCCGAGGTTCATGTCGTCGGAATCGACAATGTCGAATGTGGACGCATGGCGGCACGTGAGCTGATGGCGCGCGGTTATCGTCGTATCGGGTATCTGGGCGGGCCGAAGGATGCGACCTCGGCCATGGACCGATATCACGGTTTCATGGAAGAGGTAGACAAGCATCCCGAGCTGGAGGTTTCACATTCCTTTGCAGGGGCCTATTCGTTTGAGGCAGGGCGCGCCGAAATGCTGCGGCTTTTGACCAACGCCCCGGCCGATGGCTATTTCTGCGGTGACGATATCCTGTCAATCGGCGCGCTGTCGGCCTTATCCGATCATGGGTTGAAACCGGGCAAGGACGTCGGGATTATCGGCCTGAATGACATGGAGATGTCGCGCTGGGAAAGCGTGAATCTGACCACGATTCACCAGCCCATCAAGCAGATCATCACATCCTCCGTCGACCTGGTCGAGGAGATGCTGAAAGACCCCGAGCGGTATCCCGAGGCCCGAATTTTCCCCTGCCGGGTTATCGAACGGGGCACGTTGCGCCCCCGTCCCTGATCAGCGGAACATCGGCGGACGGGCGTCGGTCCACGCGCCGTCATTTCTGGACGACGCGACAGCCGCGTGTACGGCTGCAATCGACCGCACTCCGTCAGAGGGGGTCGGCAGCCCATCCCGCACCTCACCCAATATGGCATCGGCCAGATCGCAATAGATATTGGCCACGGCCAGCGGGAATCCTTCGGGGTGAGCAATCGCCACGCGGGACAGGCGTTGCGCGTCGTCATGCAACCCGCCTTCGCCTTTTTCAATGATCTGCGTGCGGCCTCCGACCGGGGTATAGATCAGCTGATTGGGTTGCTCGGACGCCCAGCGCAGACCTCCGGTTTCGCCAAAGACCTGAATGTCGAACCCATGCTGTCGCCCGATGGCCACCGAAGAGGTCCACAGCCGCCCAACCGCGCCACCTTCGGTGCGGAAGTTGATCATGGCGTCGTCTTCAAGCTCGCGGCTGGAAATGGTCGAGGCCATGTCAGCCGAAAGCACCTTGACCTCATCATCACTGATGAAGCTGGCCATATGCAGCGCGTGGATACCGCAATCTGCGAACTGCCCGGATACGCCAGCCATCGCTGGATCATAGCGCCAACGCACACGGGGGTTGTCGGCATCGGTTGCATCACCGTGGTGTCCGTGACTGAAATTTGTCACCACCAGACGCACCTTGCCGATGTCGCCCGCCCGCACCATCGCACGCGCCTGCCGCACCATCGGATAGGCGGAATAGCAATAATTGACCGCGCAGATCTTGCCCGAGGTTTCGGCCACGCGCACGATCTCCTCGCCTTCTTCCACGGTCATGGTCATCGGCTTTTCGCACAGCACGTGGAAACCAGCCTCAAGGAACGCCTTGGCAATCTCGAAATGGGTGGCGTTCGGTGTGGCAATTGTCACCAGATCAATGCGGTCGGAGCGGTCTTTTTCACCGGCCAGCATCTCTTGCCAATCGCCATAGGCACGGTCCTGCGCCACGCCCAGACGCTGCGCATATTCTCGCCCGACATCCGGGCGGTGATCCAACGCGCCCGCGGCGAATTCGAACATCCCGTCGGCCAGCGCGCCCAACCGGTGGGCGGGCCCGATCTGACTGCCCTCGCCGCCACCAATCATGCCCCATTTCAGCTTTGCCATGATCTTAGTCTCTCTGTTGTCTTGTCGTTTGTACCGTCAGAAATCGCTGACGTTCTGCCATTGCCGCTGGTCCGAGGACGCAAGCACCGCCGCCAGAACACGGTTCACCTCATGCCCGTCGCGGAAGGTCGGCCAGATGTTTTGGCCCGTGTGGATGGCGTTCAGGAAGTCCTTCGCCTCGATAATGATCTGGTCCTGATAGCCGGTGCCATGGCCCGGTCCCTGACAGAAGGGTTCATAATCCGGGTGCGCGGGTCCGGTCAGAATCTTGGTGAAACCCCGCGACGCCTCCGGGCCTTCCCGATGATACAGCCATAGGGCGTTCTGGTCTTCCTGATCAAATCGGATCGCGCCTTTGGTGCCTGAGATCTCATAGGCGTAGCCCATCTTCCGCCCCGTGGCGACGCGGCTGAAATAGAGATTGCCCATGACGCCGTTCTCAAAGCGGCACATCATCTGGGCATGGTCGTCATTCGTGACCTCTCCGCCCGGTCGATGGCGGTGGACGGTTTCCACATCGGCCATCACCTGCGCAATCGGCCCGATCAGGGCCATCGCGCCATTGACCATATGCGGGGCCAGATCGCCGATCGTGCCGTTCGCCATGCCCGTCGTGCGCCATGTCGCAGGTGCTTGGGGGTCGGCGTAGAAATCCTCGGTATGTTCCCCCCGAAACCAGGTGACGTCGCCGATCTCTCCATCCGCGATCAAGCGCCGTGCATATTGGCTGGCAGGCGTTCGGATATAATTGAAGCCAACCATGTTGATCGCTCCGGCAGCCTTGGCCGCCTCCACCATCGCGCGGCTATCATACAAGGACGCACCCAGAGGTTTTTCGCACAGCACCGGTTTGCCCAGCGCAAAGGCGGCCTCGGCAATCTGACGATGCGTCGACTGGGGTGAGGCGATCACCACTGCCTCAACTTTCGGATCGTTGACCAGCACACGCCAGTCATCCGTCGCCCGAGCAAACCCATAGGCCACGCGGTAGCGTTCGGCGCTATCGGGGGTCGAGGCACAAATCACCTCAAGCCGGGGGCGCAACTCGGTGTTGAACACAGCGCCCACAGCGGCCATCGCAACCGAATGGGCCTTACCCATATAGCCGCCACCGACGATTCCAATTCCGATTTCAGGCATTTCCAACGGCTCCGAACAATATATTTGCAACCGGTTGCAAAATCAGTATCGTGAGAATCGATTTAACGCAAGGACCTACGATCCCTGCCCGCCCCTTTTCGCCGGAGGACAAGACGTGAGCACTTTGATGGACGGGATCAAAGGAAACAGGTTTGCCGTTTTCGGGCGTGCCGGCATGGACATGTTCGCCGACCCCGTCGGCGTCAAAAGTGAAAATGCCGATACCTTTCGTGCCGATCTGGGCGGATCGTCCGCCAATATCTGCGCGGGGCTGGTCAAGCTGGGCAGTCAGGCATCTCTGATCACTTCGGTCTCGGACGATGCGGTGGGGCGGTTCTGCCTGAACCGGCTTGCACATTACGGGGTGGACACCTCGTTCATTCGTGTGGTCGGCGGCGAATACCGGATGTCGCTGGCGGTCTATGAAAGCTGCATCGAAGACTTCCAGAACGTCATCTACCGCAACGGCGCAGTCGATTTTCAAGTCACAGAAGAGGATATGGACAGGGTTGATTACGGTCAGTTCTCGGCCGTGATCTCAGCCGGAACGGTCTTTGCCGCCGAACCATCCCGCGGTGCCACGTTCCGTGCCTTCGACAATGCACGCGCCGCCGGTTTGCCGATCATCTTTGATATCGACTACCGCCCCTATAGCTGGCCCTCAGCCGAAGTCGCAGCCGAAGTTCTGTCCCGCGCAGGCGAAGCCAGCGACCTGATCGTCGGCAATGATGAGGAATTTGGTTTCATGGCAGGCGGTATCGACAAAGGCTTTGCCAAGGCCAAGGAACTGGCGGAAAAACCGGGCCGTATCGTCATCTACAAAATGGGTGAAAAAGGTGCGGTGACCCTGACTGAGGGTCAGGAGATCGAAACCGGCATCTATCCGGTTAAAGCTGTAAAACCCAACGGAGCCGGGGACAGTTTCATGGCCGGGCTGCTGGCCTCGATTGCGGCGGGTCATTCGCTGCGTGATGCGGTGATGCGGGGCTCGGCCTGCGCATCGGTTGTCGTGTCACAGCCCGGCTGCGCCCCTGCCATGCCCACTACGTCTGAACTGGACGCCTTCCTTGCGTCCCATCCCGGTCCCACGACCTAGGAGGTCCCATGCATATCGCCCCGTTTGACAACCAGAACAAACCCATCGTGGATGCCGACGACCCGACGGTGCCGCTGAACTATTTCAACATCGTCAAACTGAAAAAGGGCGAGGCGTTCGAATATCAGGTGCCCGGCTATGAAACCTGCATCGCGCCCGCCACCGGCAGCGTCGATGTCGAGGTCGAGGGCGTGCAATTCCCGGCGCTGGGAAACCGGGGCGAGGATGTCTGGGATGGCGAACCCGAAGGGGTTTATGTGCCTGTTGGGGCAAAGGCGCAGATGGTCTGTGTCTCGGACGAGGCCGAGGTTTTCGTGGCCGGTGCCAAATATGACAAGGTGCTGGACCCGTTCGATGTGCGCGAGCATGACCTTGTGCAATATGGCAGCGACGACACCAAAACCCACCGCAAGATCAAGCACATCCTCGGTCAAAAACAGCACGACAAAGTGGGCCGCCTGTTGGTGAGCGAGCTGTTCACCGTCGGTCAGGGCGGCTGGTCGGGGTTTCCCAGCCACAAGCACGACACCAACCGCCTGCCGGACGAAACGCGGCATGACGAGACCTATAATTTCCGCTTCAAACCCAACTGGGGCTCGGGCCTGCAAATGTTGCAGCGCGAGGATAACGAGCCGGGCGACGCCTATCATATCGTCGATGGGTCCACGATCTGCATCGACAATGGCTATCACCCCTGCTGCGTCCTGCCGGGGTATGAGATGTATTATTTCACCATCCTCGGCGGCCTGACCCAGCGGTCTCTGGTGCAGTATTTCCAACCCACCCATGCCTATCAGATCGAAACGATTCCGGGCATCAAAGACATGATCGCCAAGTTCAAATGACCCTCGTTACGCTGAAAGACGTCCTGCAACCCGCCTATGATCAAGGCTATGCCGTCGCCGGGTTGGTCACACTCGGCTGGGAAGATATGCGCGCCTATGTCGCCGCGGCCGAGGCTGAAAACGCCCCCGTCATCCTGCAAGCCGGACCAAGCTGCCGCGAACATACGCCCCTGCCGGTGCTGGGCAAGATGTTCCGGTATCTGGCTGAAAACGCCTCGGTCCCTGTCGTGGCGCATCTGGATCACGGCTATACGTTTGAAGAGTGCAAGATCGCGCTGGACAGCGGCTTTACTTCGCTAATGTTCGACGGATCACGCAAACCGTTGCAGCAAAATATCGACGAAACCGCCACCATTGCTGAAATGGCGCATGCTGCCGGTATCTCATGCGAGGGCGAGATCGGGTTCGTTGGCTACTCGGGCGGCGAGGGATCGAACGGAACCGACCCTGCCGAGGCCGCGCAGTTCGCGCAGCAAAGCGGTGTCGACGCCATGGCGATCTCGGTTGGAAATGTCCACCTGCAACAGGACAAGGAAGGCGGTCTGGACGAAGCACGCATTGCCGAGATTGACGCGCTGACCGACGTGCCCCTTGTCATCCATGGCGGGTCTGGCGTGCCGGTTGAGCAGCGCACGCGCCTGTCCCGCGAAACGTCGATCTGCAAGTTCAACATCGGGACTGAACTGCGCATGGCCTTCGGCGCCGCGCTGCGCGAGGCCGTTACAGCCGATCCAGAACGATTTGACCGGGTAACCATCCTGAAAGAGACGCACGACCCGGTCGAAGCTGCAGCCCGTACTGTGATCCGCGCGTTTGGCGCACCGCCTCAGGTTTAGCCGATTTATCGGCAACCTTTGGCGTGATCAGATCGAACCGCCCTCGACCATAAAGTTCCCCGCGCTGCACATGGCAGCATCATCCGAGGCCAGAAACACCACCATCCGGGCCACGTATACAGGATCAATCGGGTCAGGCAGACACTGACGGTCAACCTGCTTGGCCAGTGCCTCGGGGGTGACCCACAGGTCTTTCTGGCGGTCTGTCATGATCCAGCCGGGGACAACGGTGTTCACACGGATGCGGTGATCCCCCAACTCGCGCGCCATTGTACGGGTCAGGCCGTGGACCGCCGATTTTGCCGTCGCATAGGCAGGAAACCCGGCTCCGCATTCCCACCATGAGTTCGAGCCGAGATTGATAATGGATCCACCACCCGCTTCGATCATTGCAGGGGCGACAGACTGGATAGCAAAGAACATGTGGCGGATATTGGTTGCCATACGCTCGTCCCAATACTCGGGCGTTACCTCGCGCCAGTCATGGCGGTCGTCATGTGCGGCGTTATTGACCAGAACCTGCGCGGGGCCCAGTTCGTCTGTCAACTGACCAAGTGCTTCGCGCAAAGCCTCGATATCGCGCAGGTCGCATTGGACAAAGGCATGTTCGCCATCAAGGGCAGACAGCAAATTCAATCCGGCGTCCGCGTTGATATCCAGAAACCCAACTTTTGCCCCTTGTGCTGCAAACGCATGAACCGTTTCTGCGCCGATCCCTCCTGCGCCGCCGGTTATGAAAACGGTTTTTCCGTTCAGACTAGGGAAGTTGGCAAATTCCGGTGTCATCCGTCTCGCTCCATGATCCATTCAACTTCAGGCGCGGGTACAAATCGCCATTTCCGCAAAGGGCCCGCCATGACGTTCAGATAATACATCTCAAAACCATAGGGTGCCCCGCAAGGGTGATGACCGCGCGGAACGGTCACAACATCGCCATCGGACACAGCCATTGTTTCATCCAATTGGCCGTCATCTGTATAGACCCGTTGAATGCCAAACCCGCTCGCGGGATTGAGGCGGTGATAATAGGTCTCTTCCAGATAGGTGATCCTTGGAAAATCATCCTCGTCATGGCGATGGCTGGGGTAAGATGACCAATGGCCGTTCGGCGTGAAGACTTCGGTTACCAGCAGGCTATCGGCATAGTCTTCGTTTTCCATCGCGATATTGTTGATATAGCGGGTGTTCACCCCCTTGCCGCGTTCGGTCAGTGTGATGCCATCCGGACCAATCCGCCGCGCCGCGTGTCCTCCTTTTCCCGGCGCAGAACAAACGGCGAGAACGCAATCAGTTTCGGCAACGGCCCGCCACTCGACCCCATTGGGCAGATAGAGGCAGTGCGGCGGCGTCTTCTCGAACACATTCATCCGGTCGCCCAGCACACCCCAGTCGCGATCCGCTCCGCTGATCTGCGCCTTGCCTTCCACCATGACCAGAATGACCTCTTGATCTCCGGTCACCTCGGACGCGACATCACCCGCCCGCAGGTGATAGAGGCCAAAGCCAACATACCGCCAGCCCGCATTGGCCGGTGTGATATCATGCACCTTGCCGCGTGTGCCGAACGGTTTCCTGAGCAGGTTTGCCATGGCGTTGTCTCCTTGATGGGTGGGTCAGGGCCCAGCCGAATGATGTTTCACGCGGCTTGCCGTCTGTGCAAGGCCGAAAGCGCGTCGGTCAATTGCGACTCTGACCAACCTTCCGCGACCGCGCGACGCAGGATGTCCGCCTGACTTTCTGGCGCGTTGCCCCCGATCGGCGGATCCGTGTCCAGATTGGTGGGAAAGGGATACCCCTCGGCCGTGGCCGCAATCGCGGCATTCAGTTCCAAGGCGTCCAGATCGCCCCGCTGTTTCAATGCGATCAGGGACGGCAGAATGGCTTGCGACATGGTCCGTCGATCCACGGCCTCCATCGCGCGTCCAAAGGCGGACGAGATTTGCAGCAAGTTTGCCATTCGATTGATATCCGAGCTTTGGTTTTCGCCAGCAGCGTGGAACAGCGCCGGATTAAAGAACACCGCATCACCTTTGGACAAAGGCAACTGGATAAACGTGTCTTCGAAATGGTCCCTATGAGCGGGATCGTGAAAGGCCAGATAGCCGGGCGCGTAGAGCTGCGAAAAAGGCAACAGCTTGGTCGGGCCGCTTTCGACCGGCATATCACAATGGGGCACCGCGCCTTGCAATGTCAGCGCGGCGGTCAGGTGATGGGCATGGGCCGGATAGCGTTCCGCATTTTCCGCACTTTGAAACCCAAGATGATAATCGCGATGCGCCTGCTGCGCCTGGCCACCGGGTCGCACCTGATTGATCTGCGCAGTGACCTGATAGTTCGGACCCAGCCAAGCCTCGCACACCGCCGAGATCGACGTGTTTCCGAAATACAAGGCGAACCCTTCGGGGTCTCGCAGGCATTGCTTTTGCGCCGCGTTCCATATCCGATCATTGGCTCCTGAAGCCGCAAAATGATCACCCTCTCCCGCTCCGCTTTGGCGCTCCTCGTCAATGATCTGGGTAAACACGTCCGAGGCCCGGTCGATCACCGAGGTATCAGAATAAGCCCCTTTCAACGCAATTACGCCAGCGGATTTGCTCAGAACCCAACCCCATTCCGACAACAGGGCCAGACGTTCCCCGGGCCGTCTCAGCACAGGCTGCAACGCCTGCATGTCATAGACCGGCACATTGCGTTCAACCGTTGCAGCAAATGGCACCGCATCCGCCGAAAGATTCTGAGAGGTCAACACCTTGAATTCATCCAGATCACAGGATTCCCGGTCAAAATACCCGACATATCCAAGCTCTTGATGCACCATGATTTTCTCCTTTCTCATGGCTTTGGTGTTGTGCCGTGTTCGGCCTGTCAGTTCGTGATGGACAACCCCGCCTTTCCGCACACCTCAAGGATGTGGTCGTAGCCCATTTTGGAGTATTCGTAAGGCGGTGCCTTGGCCGGATCCTGTTCGGCTTCGACAACGATCCAACCGCTATACTCCAGTGCATTCAGCGTGTTCGCAACGGCCTGAAAGTCGATGCAGCCATCGCCGGGCACGGTGAACGCCCCTGCAATCACGGCATCCAGAAAGCTGCGAGTGTTCTCGCGCGTGTCCTGCACGACCTGCGGGCGGATATCTTTGAAATGCACATGATGCACCCGGTCGCCCCAGCGGTTCAAAGTCGCCAGAACATCGCCACCCCCAAACAACAGATGGCCGGTGTCAAAGCACAGCTTCACCTCGGGGCCCGACCCTTCCATCAACCAGTTCACGTCGTCTTCGCTTTCGATGATCGTGCCCATGTGATGGTGATAGGCCATGGGCATCCCCTGATCCGCCATCCATTTGGCCAATTCGGTGATCTTGGCGGCATAAGCCAAAACTTCATCTCTGGTCAGCTTCGGGCGGTCATTGACCGGAGTTCCGATCTGGCCCTGCACCGTGTTCGAACATTCGGCATAGACGATACAAGGGCTGTTCAGCGCCACGAATTGTTCGACCTGTTCGCGCACGGCCTCGCGTTCGGTTGCGAAGTCGTTCACCAGCGATGCGCCCGAGCACCAACCACCGCAGAGCGCGATGTCATTCCCCTCAAGATAGGCGCGCAGACCTTCGGTATCGCCAGGCATCCGCTGGCCGCGTTCGACACCGGTATAACCGATCTCGCGGGCCTCCTTCAGCGCCTGCTCCATAGTGTAAGCAGCCGTCAGATCCGGCAGATCATCATTCTGCCACGCAATCGGAGAAATACCGATTTTCACGCTCATTTGGTGTTTCTTTCCTTGATCGCCAGCTCATAGGCCGCGCGTTTTTCGTTCACTTCGGGGCGGATGCTGACCTCGGGCACCGCCACTTCCCACCATGTTCCACCGTATTCGGTAGATGGGTATGGGTCGGTATCAATGACAACCACATACGGCCCTTTGATGTCGGTGCGTTTGGCCAGCGCGTCTTCCAGCTCGGCAATGGAACCAACCTTGACCGAGGTCGCGCCCATTGCTGCGGCATGGGCCGCGAAGTCTATGGCAGAAGGGGTCTCATGAACGGCGTGATCCAGCAGGTTGTTAAACTCGGCCCCGCCAGTGCCCATCTGCAAGCGGTTGATGCAGCCAAAGCCCCGGTTGTCGGTGATCACCACGGTAAACGAGACCCCCATCATCGCGGCCGAGGCCATCTCGGAATTGGCCATCATATAGGTGCCGTCGCCGGTAAAGCAGATCACGTCGCGCTCGGGCTCGGCCATCTTGATGCCCATGGCACCCGCGATTTCGTACCCCATGCAGCTAAAGCCGTATTCCATGTGGTACGCGCCGGGACGCGGGGCTTTCCACAGCTTGTGCAACTCTCCCGGCATCGTACCTGCCGCACACATCACAACCGTATCGTTGTGCGAGGCACGCTGAACCGCACCCACAACCTGCATATCCGTCGGCAGCGCGTTCCCGTCGCCGGGCGCGTCCGTCAGCTTGTCGACCTTTCCGTACCAGTCGGCCTTGAGCCTGTCCGAAACCGTATCGGCGCGATAACCTTGCAGGGCCGCCCCCAGTTCCTCCAACCCCACGCGGGCGTCGGATTGCAGCGGCATCGCGCCGTGTTTCTCGGCGTCATAGGCGTTAGTGTTCAGGCACACCATCTCGCGGTCCGGGTTCGAGAACAGGCCCCATGACCCCGTGGTGAAGTCCTGCAACCTCGTACCGACGGCCAGTACCAGATCGGCCTCGGCACACACGTCATTGGCAGGCTCGCCGCCCGTCACACCAACCGGCCCAAGGTTCAACGGATGATCCCAGGCCAACGCGGACTTGCCCGCCTGCGTTTCGGTGATCGGAATGTTGTGCGTCTCGGCAAAACTCTGCAACGCGTCGGTCGCGCCCGAGTAATGCACACCACCCCCGGCAATGATCACCGGGCGTTTGGCGGCCTTGATCGCAGCCACCGCACGGGCCAGTTCACCCTCGTCCGGGCGAATACGGCGCTGATACCAGACGCGGGGCTCAAAGAAGCTTTCGGGATAGTCATACGCCTCGGCCTGCACGTCCTGACAGAAGGACAGCGTAACGGGTCCGCAATCGGCGGGGTCCGTCATCGTGCGGAAGGCGCGTGGCAGGGCGGTCAGCAGATGTTCAGGCCGGGTGATCCGGTCAAAGTAACGGCTGACCGGGCGGAAACAGTCATTCGCGCTGACCGTCCCGTCGTTGAAATCCTCGGGCTGTTGTAGAACCGGGTCAGGACCACGCGTCGCAAACACATCACCGGGCAACAGCAACACCGGCAGGCGGTTCACATAGGCCAGCGCCGCCGCCGTCACCATATTCGTGGCCCCCGGCCCGATCGAGGACGTCACCGCCATCGTCTGCGTCCGACGCTTTTGCTTGGCATATGCGATGGCACAATGCGCCATGGTCTGCTCGTTATGGCCGCGATAGGTGGGCAGGCTGTCCTTTACGGCGTGCAGCGCCTCACCCAGTCCGGCCACGTTGCCATGGCCGAAAATGGCCCAAACGCCCGCAATAAACGGCTCTCCGGCTTCGTTCATCTGCGCGCCCAGATAGCGCACCAAAGCTTGCGCTGCGGTCAATCGGACTGTCTTGCCCATTGTGATCCCTTTTCAACACAAGGCCATCCGGCCCTTTCTGCAATTTCGATAGTTCTGAACCCCAGACAGGGGAACGGCGTTACACCGTTCCACCCAAAGAGCCTTCCAACTGGGCCAATTCCTGCCCGCCAGCCATCAGGTCCTGCAATTCTTCGGGCGAGATCTCACCGCGCTTGGCCGTTCCAAGGGTTTTACCCCGGTTCAACACGGTAAAGCGATCGCCAACCGCCAGCGCATGACGCACGTTGTGGCTGATGAAGACCACACCGATCCCCTGACTGCGCACCTTGTCGATGGTCGCCAACACGTTCGAGGTCTGACGCACACCAAGGGCCGAGGTCGGCTCGTCCAGGATCAGGATCTTCGCTCCGAAATGCACAGCCCGCGCAATTGCCACCGTCTGACGCTCACCCCCAGACAATGTGCCAACGGCCTGATCCGGGCCACGCAGGTTGATGCCCATTTTGCGCATCTCTTCCATGGTGATCTCATCCGCCAGCTTCTTATCGAAAAAGTTGATCCCGGCCACTTTGCGCGTCGGCTCGTTGCCCATGAAGAAATTGCGGCTGACACTCATCAGCGGGATCATGGCCAGATGCTGGTGCACCGTTGCGATCCCGGCGGAGATTGCATCGCGCGGGTCTTCGAAGTGCATAGGCTTTTCTTCGAAGAATATCTCACCCGCGGTCGGCTTGTGCACGCCCGACATCGTCTTGATGAAGGTCGACTTGCCCGCACCGTTGTCCCCCAGAAGGCAGTGGCATTCGCCCGGTTTCAGATCAAAGCTGACCCCCGCAAGCGCAATCACCGAGCCAAAGTGTTTCTGGATATCGACCATCCGAATGATCGGCTTGCGATCCTCTGCGTCGCCGTGATGGAACTTGGTATCTTCGGTCATCTCAGCGTTCTCCTGTGATGATACGGCGGATATAGGTGTTCAGGATCACCGCCCCCAGCAGGATCACACCCAAGAACACCCGGAATAGAGAGCTTTCCACACCGGCAAAGAACAATCCCTGTTGGACCACACCAAAGATCAGCGCGCCCAGCGCCGCGCCAAGAACCGAGCCATAGCCGCCGGTCAGTAACGCGCCACCGATAACCACGGCAATGATCGCCTCGAATTCCTTTAGCAGGCCGCGATCGGCACCGGCCGAGCCGAACTCCATCACCTGACAGGTGGCAAAGACGGTCGCACAGAAGGCCGTGAACATGAACATCAGGATTTTGACTTTGTTGACCGGCACACCCGAGTTCCGGGCTGCCTCGGCATCGCCACCGGCCGCAAAAATCCAGTTGCCGAACTTCGTTTTGGTCAGCAGTACATGGCCAAAAATGATGATGCCAATGGCCCAGATGATCAGCATTGGAATGCCGTCCACCACGGGCTGCCCCTGACGAGAACCCCGTTCGAAAACCTCGATCACGCCGTTGTCACCGAGCCAGACAAACAAGCCTTGTCCGACCTTTCCGCCAAAGACCGACGCCAGCCAATCGCCTTCGGCAGCGTCCTTGATCCCGCCGATGATGGTTTTGCGTTCGATCGTCTGCGGAAGGTAAATCGTAAAACCGCGCAGAATGAACAGAAACGCCAGCGTAACAATGAAACTGGGCAGACCCGTTCGGACAACGATATAGCCGTTCAGCGCTCCGATAGCGACGCAAAGAACAAACGTGACTATGATCGCCATCCAGACCGGCCAGCTCATCGTGACCGAGAAAATGGCAATCATCATCCCCGCAAACCCGATCATCGACCCGACGGACAGGTCAAATTCACCGGCGATCATCAGCAGACAGGCCCCGACAGCGATGATCATGAACTGAGCCGAAACGACCGACCAGTTCATTACCCCCTGCGCGGTGAACATGCCGCTGTCAAAGGCGAACAGCAGGAAAAAAGTGAATACGGCCACGGTGCCGACCATCCCACCCAATTCGGGACGGATCAGGGCACGGCGCAGTGGTGAGATCTCTTTGATCCGCTCGTCGCCGCCTGCCGTGGATTGAACTGACTCAGACATCGTGGTCCTCCCTCGCGCGGGGTTCTGAGTATTAGAAGTGCAGCGGGCACACCGAACGGGTGCCCGCTGTGATTCAGAAGATCAGCGGTATTCGCCCGCGAACTCTTCAATCTTGGTCAGGCCGTCTGCGGTCACAAATCCGGGGCCCGAGTTGATGTTGTTGCCCGGCAGAACGCCATAACGGTGGTAGTTGGTCAGCACCACAACCGGCAGATAGGCTTGCAGGAAGGGCTGCTGGTCGATACCCCACTGGATGGTGCCGTCCTTGATGGCCTTGACGATTTCACCGCCCAAGTCGAACGTGCCGAAATAGATGTCACCGGCCATGCCGTTTTCCTGCAGCGCCAGAATGGTTGGATCAGCCGAGGTCGGGCCAAGCGTCAGAACAGCGTCCGTATCCGGGTTGGCCGACAGATAGGCCAGAACCCGGTTCTTGATTTCAGCAGGGTCCTGCCCCGCGTCGATCATCTGCTCGCCCAGTTCGACGCCCAGACCGTCGGCAAATCCCTGGCAGCGCTCTTGGCTGGACGGCTGCACGATGTAGTGGTTCACGCAGAGGAACGACCCGATGCCGTCAGCCTTGGCGCGCTGACCGGCTGCCAGGCCCGCGTCATATTCAGGCTGACCCACATACATCAGGGCACCAATTTCGCGCGCCTTGTCAGGCGTGCCGGTGTTCATGATGATAACGTCGATACCGGAATCCACCGCGGCCCGGATCGGACCTTCCAGAATGTCCGGATCAGCCAACGTTGTGATGATCCCATTCGGACCAGAGGCTGCCGCCTGATCAATGATCCGCGCCATATCAGCAAGATCACCGGTGGGCGGGTTGCGATATTCCACTTCGACACCCATTTGCTCGCCCGCCAGCGCGATGCCGTTCTTGATCGTATTCCACCAGCTATCGCTATCAGGGGCGTGGCTGACCAAAATATACTTCTCGCCCTCCGCAGCCGCGCCGGTCACGGTCGCCAGCGCCATCGCGCTGGCTGCCAGAGCGCTCTTTACGAACTTATTCATTTGGTTTCCTCCCATAAGAACAGTTTGTCTTTTTGCCGGGGTCTCAGCCCCAATCATTCGGACGGACCGAATCTCCTCCACTCCGGGAATCTGGCGGAGCTTGCCCCAGTTTCCGGATATCCAGTCATTTTGCAACCGGTTTCAAAACATCAGCCAGCGCAACGGGCTGTCCGGTCTGCATGGAACGTGTCGCGGCCTCGGCCATTGCAAGGGCGGATACACCATCCTCCAGCGTGACCGGCATCGCCGAGCCAGCCTGTACCGCCTGCACGAACGCATCCCACTCCGCGCGATAGGCGGGCATATAGCGTTCCAGGAAAAAATAGGTGGGCTTGGCCCCGGTGACGCCATTGGCCGTAGATTTCACGACCGCGTTTTCCAGAATGTTATGAGCTTGCAAAAGCCCCCCTGACCCCAGCACCTCAATGCGCTGATCATAACCGTAGGCAGCGCGCCGGGAATTCTTGATAACCGCAATCTTACCACCATCGTAAGTCATTGTAACAACGGCAGTATCCACATCTCCGGCGCGTCCGATTTCAGGGTCGACAATCGAAGATCCGACTGCGGAAATCTGCACAGGCAACGTGCCCATCAGATAGTTCGCCATGTCGAAATCGTGGATCATCATATCCCGAAACAGACCGCCCGAGACTTTGACGTAGTCAATCGGCGGCGGTGCAGGGTCGAAGGACGTGATCGAGAGCATCTCGGTCGCCCCGATCTCGCCCTGATCTGCCGCCAACTTAAGCGACGAAAAACTGGGATCAAATCGGCGATTGAACCCGATCATGACAGGGCGGCCCGTTTTCGCAGCGGCAGCACGACAGGAAAGGGCCCGCTCAAGGCTGAGATCAACAGGTTTTTCGCACAGAACCGCTTTTCCGGCCCGTGTTGCAGCTTCTATCAAGTCGGAATGCGTATCCGTGGGTGACGCGATCAGAACCGCGTCGATCGAAGGATCACTGATCAGCGCGTCAGATGTACGCCGCTCTGCCCCATATTCCTTTGCAAGACTTGCCGCCGCTTCGGGCACCGCATCGGAAATTGCGATCAACATACTTTGGGGGTGTTCTGAGATAGCGCGGGCATGAACCCGGCCAATCCGTCCAGCTCCAATCAGTCCGACTCCAAGCAATGGGACCTCCCGAATCCTCACTCGGTGCCACAGTGTTTCTTTTTGCAACCGGTTGCAAGAAAATTCTGATCGCAACCTAAATCTCCACCGCAAATTACCAGGCCGCGGGATTTATAGCGTTATCTGTGATAGTGTGCGGCCCAGTTCATGAGTACTGGGATGTTGCAATGTTTGAGTATGGAATAGCGACTGGAGCTTTCCCAAGCTCCGGTTCACGAGGTGGAAGCGGTGGTACAAACCTGTCGTATTGGATCGGGTATTTCGAACAAAACCCCGAAATTTTGATTGCCTCAATCGTCGGAATTGCGCTCATCGCAAGATACATCTTGGCCCGATAACACTGCTCAGGTCGCCGCAGGCGGCAAGGCGCGGGGCGCCCGTCTTATGAAATATGTTTGGGGCTGCGTTAGATGGCGATCCCGCGAGGACTCGAACCCCGAACCTGCTGATGGGCTAACAGCGCACCACAGGTCCGTAACTTATTGATATTAATTACCAAAACATCCGCCAATAACTGCTGGATTCCACGGATGTTCCACGATTAGCCCCCGTTTTGGGTGTTATGGTCCTGCCAGCTTTGAAGCGGCGGCTGCCCGTTTGGGCTTCCAGCGCTGCCGGTCCAGCATCCGCGCATAGCTTTCCATGCGGATGAATGTTGCGCGGCCTATTTTGACGGCCTCAAGTTCATCACGTGCCAGCAGGTCATAAACGGTAGAAAGCGGGATTCCGGTTGATGCGCTGAATTTTGCCAGCTTCATCAGGTCGGGTTCGATCACGTCTAAGTCAACGGAATCACCCAGTGTCTGGTCAGGTTGGTTTTCCATGCTCACTCCAAGGTTTACGCCGACGAACGCCAACGGTTGCTATTCGGTGTAGGCGTAGAAAACCTTGCAGGGCTGACTTTGCCGCAATGCCGTGACTTTGCTGCAAAGATGGCTTTGTGGTGCTGCCATCGTACCCTTCGCGGGACGCAATAGACGTTCCCCACTCTACAATCCCGGCAATGGTGAAAGGCTCGGTGAGGACCCTAATTATCTAATAGTTGATATGCTTAGACCTAATCCCCATGTCTTTGAGCAGTGGTTGGAGGGAACAGCTTTGGAAAGTACTGGCAATTATTGGTCTCTGTTTGATTGGACGTCGATAGGAAGGTGGGTTTCCGACAACAGACCTTCGAAATATTTGGGCCGACTTTTGGGCCAACGGCTTAGTCGATTTCTGGGCTCTACTGCTATAGGTCTGATTAACTCTATTGCGCTCGGTTTGATAAATCTGCCTTGGCTGTTGGGGAAGGTTTTCTATTCCTTCCCCCATCACAATGGACCTTCCATGATTGGTTCTACCCTACCCGGTCCGTCGGCAGCAGGAACACTGGGTATTCTTAAAGGCACTGGAGGTGCAGTGGGCACAATTGGCGCCATCTTGTTGAGCCCAGCAGTCCAAACTTTTTCGTTGGTGGCAGGTGTCGCGCTCCTCACGTTTGAGGGCATCGGATGGATGAGCGACTACTTCCTCGAAGATGGTTAAACCCGTCTGACAGCTTAAGGAAACCTCCGGTTTCGGGAGGTTCGTGGGAAGTTTATGGGAGGTTTTTCGGGGTATACCGGAAATTTCCCTATCAATATCAACGCGATGGGAGGTTGGGAGGTATTTTTTGACTTATATGTATATGGGAGGCGATCTAGTGATTGTATTGCCCCCCTCAGTTCGCCTTACTTCGCTTTGTGCTTAGGTTTGCGCTCGGACATGTTGGCCTTCGTCATGAACTTATTCGCCGTTGGCCGTGTGATGCTGCGCAGATCATCGTTCGCCTCCGCTAAAGCCCGGTACTGATCAAAAGCTGCTTCCTGCGCTTCGTTATGCTCCATGCCATCTGCATCGGCTTTCCAATAGAACAGGGTCATCAGCCGCTGCCACTCCTCCGCCTTCTGCTGGTTGGCCGCTGTTCCCTTAACCCCTAATTCCTCCCGCAGTTCCTCCTTCATCCGCTCCTTATCAACCCACTTCCGCAACTGCCGGATATCGTCGGCGTCATATTTCACACCGTCACCGGTGTAGTAGAAATCATCGCCACTCCAAATTTCGTGGACTTCGGTTTCGGGGCACTGATCGACAATCTGGGCGGCCTCCTGCCATGTTTCGCAGTTTGGCCGGGTGATTGGGGTGCGTGTCATGATGATATGGGGCACCTGCGGGGCAACGTGATCGTATACCGTCTTAGCGATCCTCCGACCGTCCTGCAGGAGATAGTGGGCCTCAACCCCATCCAGGCCCTCAACCAGTTCCCCGGCATCGCAGGCAGCTTTCAGGTCCAGAAACTCATCCTCAGTCCTAACAGCGGGTGTTTCGATATTCATGCCCGACCCTCCGAAATATGCGTGATGTTGTCGGCAATCAGGCTGTCCAGATGATCTGCCCACAATTGCGAATACTGCAGGGCCGCATCGTCCAGCTTTCCCCCGGCTGAATACAGGCTGTCGATGCCGCCCTTCACGTGGTTAAGGAGACGGTCGCGAATATCTTCGTTTCCGCCTGCTTCCTTCACAAACGCAGCCCCTGCCCGGCGCAATCCATGCGAACCGAACCGCTCACTTACTTCGGGGTGTTCCTTCCGCTGCTGCCGCCAGAACTTCTGCACCAGGCTTTCTAAGATCGGTTTGCGGGGGTCGGTTGCGGAAGGGAATACATAGGGCGAACCCTTCCGCTCCTGTGCCAGTTCCTGCAGCAGATCCAGTGCCTGCCGGGACAGCATCACTGTGTGAGGGTGCCGGTTTTTCGATTTCGCTTCGGGGATGACCCACGTGCCAGCCTCCAGATCAATATCGGTCCACTCAATCTGGCAGGCTTCGTTGATGCGGGTAAACGTCAACGCCTGCAGCCGCAGCACCTTCCGGGCCGTTGAATCCGTAACGCTTTCAACGGCAGAAGCCCCTTCCGTGATAGTGCAGAAGGTCCGCAGTTCTGCCAGCTTTGGGGAGTGGCGCTTTGCTTTGTATCCCGGCTTCTGCGTCATCGTCACCGGGTTCGCCGTTCCTGCTAGCAACCATGACTGCCGGTTGATGGGCTGGCCTTCGGCGGCTTCCTTCGTCAGCGGAACAGCCAGTGCATAGTTATAAACCTTCGACAACACGGCCCGAAGCATCTGACTCCGCCGCATCGTTTTGCCCCGCTTCTGCAGGTCACGTTCCAGCCCCTGCAGGATCGAGTCGATGGTTTCCTTCGTAATCTCATGGGCAGGGATATCGCCATGGGGTTCGACAAAATACTTCAGCAGGAGGGTTTGATCTTCCTTCCATGAGCGTTTGAAGGGTTTGGCGTATTCCGTCAGATAGCGATCAACCATGTCGGCAACAC
The DNA here is from genome assembly GCF_056536745.1 of Ruegeria sp. CJ2. Taxonomy (NCBI): domain Bacteria; kingdom Pseudomonadati; phylum Pseudomonadota; class Alphaproteobacteria; order Rhodobacterales; family Roseobacteraceae; genus Ruegeria; species Ruegeria sp. CJ2. Next base: position 32,781 of record NZ_JBQFQF010000015.1, on the reverse strand, counting down.
TCATAGTCGCCATGGGCATCGTTGCAGGCATCGCAGGGATTTTGCCCTGGTGCCGCTGTTCCCTCAGGTCAGAACAGATCGAACGAATATCACCCAGCGCAATCGCCGGGTAACTTCCGATGCGGATTTCCTTCTGCTGGTCAGTGACAGGGTGACGGAAGCGGAAATACGCAACAACGCCATCCTTACCGCAGCGATAAAGCAGGCCAGTGTGATCAGGGTCGGTCAGCTTCATCCCGCCCTTCATCGCATCCAGTGTTTTATTGTTAACGGCAGTGGGACGGGATTCGCCTGTCTCAAATACTGCGATTGCATGCAGGATCGCTTTGCGGCGATCCCCCCGCACCCCGGTTGCCAATGCTTCCTGAAGATACTTCAAAGCCAGATCAGCTTTGGTTAAGTTTGGTTCGGTCATCGTTTTACTCCACAGTTACGATGGCTTTCGCCGGGGGCGGAGTTCCGACACTCCTCCCCGGCACCTTCCCCATATAGCACCGGATGCGGAAATTTTCCACGGATGTTCCACGGATTCACTAACCACCCCCGCTCCTCCTCGTTTATCGGCGGAAGTCGGGAAGGCCGGGTTTGTCAGTGGAGGTAAACGGGAAACCGAAGGAAATAAGGACGTTATGCTGTTTTTTCGGGGATTTGTGATTGGCGATCCCGGAAGGACTCGAACCCTCAACCTGCTGATTAGAAGTCAGCTGCTCTATCCAGTTGAGCTACGGGACCGCTGCGCCCTTCTTGCGGTTTTTACGTCTGGGGTTCAAGAGCCAAGCGCATGAAGGCGCTGTTCGGATCCTCTTTGTAGCCATAGATCGGTCCACAATAGGAATAACCCAGCGACTCATAAAGTTTGCGCGCCGCGTCATATTCCGGAAGCATGTCCGCTCCGGTTTCCAGAACCAGCGCCGACACGCCCTCGGCCCGAGCAATTTCTGCTAGACGGATCATCATGGCCCGCGCCAGTCCCCGTCCGCGTGCCTCTGTCAGAACATGAACGGACTTGACTTCGGACGTCCCATCCGGAAGCGCCTTTAACGCGCCGCAGCCAACAGCCTGACCGTTGTCATACATCGCCCAGAACCGAATCCCCGGCCCGGCCAACCCATCGGCATCCATCGTGTGATTGCTTTCGGCCGGTCCTGCTGTCTCGCTATGGGCGAAATGTGCCTGAACCACCGGGCGCAACGCAGGCGAAGTCGGATCTGCCAGTCGAATGTCGATCATTCAGTGCGTCCAGGGTGCGCGCCGGTCGGTCGCGAAGTTCTCACCATAGCCACGCGCGCGCAGGTTTGGTTTACGCGTGTGCGGTTCGCTGACCTGCGCGTCGATGCCGTTGTCCTTGGCGTAGTCCAACGCCTCTTCCTTGGTATCGAATTTCAAACGCACCTGCGTCTGCGTGTCATTGGACGAGGTCCAACCCATCAGCGGATCAACCTCGCGCGCGGATGCCGGGGCGTATTCCAAAACCCACTTGCGGGTTTTGGCCATTCCCGAAGTCATCGCATTCCTTGCAGGCTGGTAAATCCGTGCGCGCATGTCGCCTCTCCGTACTCGCTTGGCTGAGGATGTTTATGCGTCAGAGTGCGCTCCGGGACAAGGTGGCAATTGTCGCAAGTCCAGGGTTTGGAAATGCCCCCTTGAACAAGAACAAAAACAGATCAAAATCAGGCGCGAAAGGAATCCCCCCTGATGGCTTACGCTCATTCCGACAAGACCCAGCTGACCGCCGAAGACGTGCGCGCCCGCCTCAAACTGGAAGGCGGCAAGGCGTTCGTGATGCATACCGACTTCAACCCGGCAGGCGACCAGCCAACCGCGATCAAGGAGCTGGCCGACGGCGTTCTGGATGGCGAGCGCGATCAGGTTCTGCTGGGCGCGACCGGCACGGGCAAGACCTTCACCATGGCCAAGGTGATCGAGGAAACCCAGCGCCCCGCCATCATCCTTGCGCCCAACAAAACATTGGCGGCGCAGCTTTATGGTGAGTTCAAAGGCTTCTTCCCCGAAAACTCGGTCGAGTATTTCGTGTCCTACTATGACTACTACCAGCCCGAGGCCTATGTGCCGCGCAGCGACACCTATATTGAGAAAGAATCCCAGATCAACGAACAGATCGACCGGATGCGCCACTCGGCCACCCGCGCTCTGCTAGAGCGTGATGACGTGATCATCGTGGCCTCGGTGTCTTGTATCTACGGCATCGGCTCGGTCGAGACCTATGGGGCCATGACGCAGGATCTGAAGGTAGGCAGCGACTACGATCAGCGGCAGGTGATGGCCGATCTGGTCGCCCAGCAATACCGTCGCAACGATCAGGCGTTTCAGCGCGGCTCGTTCCGGGTTCGCGGGGACAGCCTGGAGATTTGGCCTGCCCACCTTGAAGACCGCGCCTGGAAACTGTCCTTCTTCGGTGAGGAACTGGAACAGATCACCGAATTCGATCCGCTGACCGGTGAGAAAACCGACACGATGGAGCAGATCCGGGTCTACGCAAACTCGCACTACGTGACGCCGAAACCCACGATGCAGCAGGCGATCATCGGGATCAAAAAGGAGCTGCGCATCCGGCTGGACCAACTGGTCGGTGAGGGCAAACTTCTGGAAGCCCAACGGCTGGAACAGCGCACCAATTTCGATCTGGAAATGCTTGAGGCCACCGGCGTCTGCAACGGGATCGAGAACTATTCGCGCTATCTGACCGGCCGCGCACCGGGCGAGCCGCCCCCAACCCTGTTCGAATTCATCCCCGACAACGCCATCGTCTTTGCCGACGAATCCCACGTCTCGGTCCCACAGATCGGCGGCATGTACCGGGGCGACTATCGCCGGAAATTCACGCTGGCCGAACACGGGTTCCGCCTGCCGTCGTGCATGGACAACCGACCCCTCAAGTTCGAGGAATGGGACGCCATGCGCCCGCAATCCGTCTTCGTCTCGGCCACACCCGCCGGGTGGGAGCTGGACCAATCGGGCGGCGTTTTCACCGAACAGGTCATCCGTCCCACCGGCCTTCTGGACCCCGAGGTCGAAATCCGCCCGGTGTCGATGCAGGTGGACGATCTGCTGGACGAGGTGCGCAAGGTCGCCGCCGATGGCTATCGCACGCTGGTCACGACCCTGACCAAACGCATGGCCGAAGACCTGACCGAATACCTGCACGAACAGGGCATCAAGGTGCGCTACATGCACTCGGACATCGACACGATCGAGCGGATCGAAATCCTGCGCGACCTGCGTCTGGGGGCCTTCGACGTGCTGGTCGGTATCAACCTGCTGCGTGAAGGATTGGACATCCCCGAATGTGGGCTGGTTGCCATTCTGGACGCGGACAAAGAAGGGTTCCTGCGCTCGGAAACCTCGCTGATCCAGACCATCGGCCGCGCCGCACGGAACGCCGATGGCCGCGTGATCATGTATGCCGACAAGATCACCGGCAGCATGGAGCGCGCCTTGGGCGAGACCAACCGCCGCCGCGCCAAACAGATCGCCTATAACGAAGAACACGGCATCACGCCCGCGACGGTGAAGAAAAACGTCGAGGACGTTCTGGCCGGGCTTTACGAAGGCGACGTGGACATGAACCGCGTAACCGCCACCATCGACAAACCGATGCACGGCGCCAACCTTGAGGCCCATCTGGACGGGTTGCGTGAGCAAATGCGCAAAGCTGCCGAGAACCTTGAATTCGAAGAGGCCGCCAACATCCGCGATGAGATCAAACGTCTGGAAGCGGTCGACCTCGCCGTCGCCGACGACCCGATGGCGCGGCAATGGGCGGTCGAGAAAGCGTCTGAGGATGCTGTGAAATCACGCGGGAGGTCAACGGCTGGCAGGCCGGGACAGCGGGGTGGGAATGTGAAGCGGAGGAAGCGGTAAGCCTTTTCCCACGAGAATTTTGAGCACAATTACCGCTGCCTAGACTTCCTTATTTGTCTTTACCTCGTGTCGTGGGCTTTCCCGAACTAGTGTTTTGGCTTGAATTACTACCCTGACTCCGCTCCCCTTTGTTTATCGACTGAGGGGCTGAAGATCCTCGTTTTGAGCTACCGCCCGAAGATACACTAGGTTTTCCCGAAGATGGTTTTTTTGCCATTCCTTGTCCCTTCACACTAGATTTAGAAGCCAAGCTGGAATCTGTGCACAGCCGAGTACTACGGCTCTCCATAGATTGATACGTGCTTCCAAAATAACCTTTTCGTTTTCATCAAAATATGCGTCGCAGTCCTTAGCCAGCTGAGCCTTGGTATCCTCAACCGGTTCCATCATGACTTCACGGTGCAACACCCAAGTCGGATTCAGCTCAAAATTTCATGTTCTCTGAGCCACACTGACCATTGCAGCAAAATAAAGGGACAGCGAGAATGTAAATATTACAAGCCAAAACTCGGCACGTATCGATAAAAACGCGAAACCCTCTTGTCCGATAACACTCTTAATATCCACCAATCCAGCAAACACGGTTCCAACTAAGCCAGTCATGGCAGCCGCCATGCCCGCTTGGTTTCGAGCGTTTCGAAGATCTTCTTTTTGAGAACGCAGCTGCGAGTATGCAATCTCAAACGCCAACTCTTTCTGAGACATCAAATTGCGCAGCTCTAATGGTTTCAATAGCAGCATACTATGCATGAAAGCCGAATTTTCTCAAGGCATTGTAGAAACTGCAGTGCATTCGCACGATACAAAACTTAACACTAAACCCTTTCAGCCCAGCGCTCGCTCCTTCAAGCTTGAACACACAAAACTGGTCATCGCGCATAAGGTCCAGAGCGCCATTTAACGGACGCTTGGCGCTCGTGTAGTTCCGACTAAGAATTTAGCGAAGTTTTATTAAAACCCAGTTAACCCGTGCGATCTCAGCCCCTAAACCCCCAACTCCGCTCTCACCTTCTTGGTCAGTTTCGCCACCACCAGATCATAAGACGTCACGATATGATCGCGCAGCGAGGCATCGCTCATCCCGCGCGCCTCGTAGACCTGTAGCCACTTCATCCCGCGTGAGGCCAGATAGGGCGCGGGGCGGATGCCGGGGACGTCGCTTAGCACCTCAAAGGCCAGATCGGTGGCTTTGAAGGTGAAGGCGTCGCGCCCCTCGTTCCAGCCGCAGATCGCAAAGACCTTGCCGCCCACTTTCCACACATCCGCATTGCCCCATTGCACAACGTGGGTGGTCGCCGTGAGGCCCGCGCAGAAAGCGTTGAATTCGTCGCGTGTCATGTCAGAACCTCAGGGCCGAAGGAACTTGGCGTTTCCAACCGCGCGACCGGCGGGTTCCGGTTGTGCGGTTTGCACATCTTGGGCCGGTGCCGCCTGAAGTTGAGAGTCGCATGCAACCCCGTCCCCATCAGGGTCATTGCGCCGGTGATAGCCCGGCAACCCTTCAAAGAACGGGCCGGGTATGATGGCTTCGGCCGCCGGACAGCCACCCATCGCGATGAGATGGAAAAGGGCTTCCTCCCGGCCGAATTCGGACGTCCGCGTATAAACGGTGACCGCAATAGCCGCAGTGGTCATCGGCAGCATCAGGATCATGATTGCAATGCGCACGGGCGACAACGCGCGTCGTCGCACGGTATCGGCGCGCTTGCGACGGGCCGGTGTATTCGGGTCTGTAAACAACTGTCGCGGGTTGGGGTCACGGGGCGGCATAGGTCATGATACGTCGGATTTGCGGCGAATCCGAGGCCGCCTCACGGATACTTCAAATTAATTGGATTCATTCTTCGGTACGTCATACCAAAGTCTGGCGGCTATGAACGCCGCTGAGCCAGCCTCATCCTGCGAAAGGCGCAAGAATTGACATGACGACTACCGATCCGTTCCGACCGGTCGACGAAGCGGTCCGCCAGTTGGCCCGCGAGCTTGTTGCCGAAGCAACTTATGGCGCGCTGGCGGTTCTGCGGCCCGATACACCCGCGCCATCCGTGTCGCGTATCGCCATCGCCGCGGATGAGGATGGATCGCCGGTCACTCTGATCTCGACACTGGCGGATCACACCCGCGCTTTGCAGGCCAACCCCATATGCGCCGTTTTGCTGGGCGAGCCAGGCCCAACCGGAGACCCTTTGACCCATCCGAGGCTTACGCTGCATGCGAATGCGGTATTTGTTGTGCGTGGCACGGATGCGCATGATCGCCTGCGCGCGCAATACCTGAAGCTACGGCCCAAGTCGAAGCTCTATGTCGATTTTGCCGATTTCAGCTTCGTGCGGTTTCGGATTTCCGAAGCCCTGCTGAACGGCGGGTTCGGCAAGGCCTGGCGCCTTGCCGCGTCGGACATATGGCCCGATCAGCGCACCACGTGAACCGCGCAGGCCGCATGCCGTACAACGTGGTTCGCCGTAGAACCAAGTAGCAAGTCCTGCATTCCCGGTCGGTGGGAGGCCATGATAATCAAGTCGGGCTTATGATCTTCGGCCCAGTCAAGAATGGTCCGTCCCGAGTGCCCTTCGACCAAAACGCCAGTGGCATTTGGCAGCTTGGCGGCCAGATCGTCCAATTCCGACTGCAAGGCTTTACGCGCTTCGGCAAGGTATTCAGGAGGCATGTAGGAGATCGCATAGCTGGGTATATGCTCGACCACATGCAGCAGGGTTACCTGAGCATCAGGTGTCGCCAGCACCTCGGCCAATTTCAGCGGTCCGGAAATATCCCGTTCTGCATCAAACGAAATAGGGACAAGAATATTGTGATACATGGTGCGCACCTCCGTTCAATTTACGATAAGGATGCGTCGCAACAGCGCTTATTGCTTTGATTTAGGTCACGATCCGCCAAATGTTTCGGCAACATCATACATGACCGGTTCAAAGCTCTTGCACAATTCGTTGATCTTCCGGTTGCGTTCCCGCATTTCCGGGGTGCGCAACATGGCCAGAAAATCCTCGCGACGCTCCCACTGAGAATAATTGGCGATTCTGGTCTGCGCGTCGTTCACATGCAAACCGGCAGCGACAAAGCCGGGCTGTTTCGAGATAAATTCCGCATAGGCATCGGTCAACGCCTCCAGCAGATCGTGGCAGGTGCCCGGGGTCATTTCAAAGGTTGTGATAACGGTCTGGACGCTTGCGTTCTTGGCAATCTTCGGCATCTGGATTCTCCCTTTTCCAATTGAACTTAACATAGGTTTCGGAAAGATTTTGAAAATCAACACATCCTAACGATCCGTTAACCATGCTGACGGATGCTGCGCGAATGTGGCGGTTTGTTTTCCTTCTTGTCCTCCTGCTGTCGGCCTCACCTGCCTTGCCCGGCGCGTGGCTTCGAAAGAAGGATACCGCCTTTACCGCCGCTTCTGTCACGGCTTTCAAGGATGGGGACTATGGCTATGACTACAAATCCGCGCTTTATGCTGAATGGGGATTGAGAGAGAACCTCACACTTGGTTTCGACTTTGAAGAAAACCGGGATCTCTACGGCCACGCAACGGTATTCGCGCGGCTGCCCATTGCCAACTTGGGTGAAAAGGGAAGGTTCGCGGCACAATTCGGTGTAGGCGTTCACCACCGTCACAGGGGTGCTTGGGCGTTGTACAAAGCCACCTTATCCTACGGCAAAGGCTTTCAAACCGCTTGGGGCAATGGGTGGGTCGCAGTAGACACCACGTTGGAGTATCGAACCCATAATTCCCTGATCCGAAAACTGGATTTGACCGCGGGTCTGAAGTCGCAACGCTGGGTTGACCCTCTGCTACAAATCGAAACCGCCTATCGTTCGGGAGATGACATATTTTGGCGGGTGCGCCCGTCGGTCATGGTCCGCAAGCCAGACAGTTCTACAACATGGGTACTGGGCCTTGAACGCAATGATGCCCGTGAAAACACAGGCATCAAGGTTGCTATCTGGAGAGAGTTCTGAACGCCCCGAGAACAACAGGGAATATTGAGGCTCAGTATTCCATTCGCACGATGGTCGACACTTGGCCCCGGACACCTTGCGCCCATCGCAATTGGATTTGGTCACCGTTAGAGCCCTGCTCTAAGTTGACATATGGTGTCGTATAGACTGTTGACCCAAACGCGTTCTTCAATTGCCCGATAATTGTAACGGCATCGCACCCACGCGCCCTGCCACCAAAAGGCAGGCGCCCTTGGGTTTCAATCGTCCAGACCTGCGACGTCGAGCTTTTGGAATAGCGAAGGCGCAACGGGTTTTCGACCTTCGCGGAAACGCCATGAAACGTGTTGTCCTGGAACTTGACGTTGAGATGCGCATAGCGGTTCAGATCGGCAAAAGTCGTGTCCACCCGTTCGGCCCGATTGATACTGCCATTGGTCGAACGGAACTTGTTGCCCGTCACCACGACACCGTTCAGGAAATGACCTGATCCATGGGGGCGAATGACGATCGGGCTGAACCAGGGGGCAACTTCGCTGGAGTAAAAGATATTATCCGTGATGGTCATGGCGCTGAACGAGAACCCGCCGTTGTAAACCGGATTGGCGTCCCTCTCGTTCGTCCACTGGACAAAGCAGTTGTCGACGTAATTCTCGGAAATTGTCGAGCTGTTATAGGTCCCGATCATCACGAGGCCAGCCGTGCGGACGCCCTGCGGAATACTGTCGCCCTGAAAGAAATGATTGCCCAGAACAAGATTGTTCGTACCCGCAAGAACCGCAAAGTGCAGAAAGCGAACCGCGCGATTGTGGCGCAGCTTGATGTCATTTGCTGTCGCGTTCAACGCGATCGACTTACGATCAGAGACGTTGAAGGATTCCTCGGACGACAGGAATTGGCAATTGTCGATCAACATACCCTGACACCCGGTTCCGGTGGACGTGATCCCACGGTCTTTTGGGCGGCTGATAAAGCAATTGGTGATGGCGAATGTGCTTCCTGACGGTGCAAGGCGAATTGCACTGCAACGGCCATTGCACTGGAATTCAATCTCTTCCATCCCAAATTTGCGCAACGTGCTGAAACCGCTGAAATCAAGAAGATATTTAAAGTCGACAAAGGTGAATGTCTGCGTGCCAGCGGCGTCATAGATCGGAGCGTTCAGCGTGATCTCACCCGCGCCCTCGTTCTTGGATCGCACATAGATTTCGCGACCAACACCACTGCCCTGAACCAGCGCGCCAACCGGGATATTGGCAACATTGGCGACATTCGTAAGTCGTGTAGGGTCCGATGGGTTGTAGGTCGCCACTGACGTAAAGGTCTCGGTATCCCAGGCAGAGTTGCTTCGCACATCGAATTGACCATTGCGGATCACCCGGCGCGTCGAAAACCCGGCTTGTTTGTTTGGAACAGCCGCCGCCATGTCAATCGGCCCGTTGATCGCAACCTTTCTACCGCCCAGATCCAGAGATTCGTGGTCAGAGTTGTTCAGCAAGGCTTGAAACGCCTTTTTGAACGCAAGCTCTTCATTGCCAAATGCAGAGATGTAGGCAGGCAGGTTGTAGTTCTTGGTCAACAGCAACATCTTGTCGTCAGGCATGGTAACGGTGCCCTCGAACTCCACTTCTGACGACAGGGTTACATTCTGCGCCAAAAGATATGTACCGTAAGAGACAAAAACGCGCCGACCATTTGCAGCCTGATCTGCTGCCTCAAATGCATCGGTATCATCGGCAACACCATCACCCACGGCGCCGAAGTCGCGCACGTCCACCAGGCTGATCATATCGCGCAGAAATACGCCTGTGACATCTTCAATCTCGATATCGTCGACCCGAATAACCGAACCGTTGGCGCCTTCGATATCCAGCCCAAAATGCCCATAGATCGCCTGAAGGCCCCAGGGCATGTCGACGCCGGTGCGCTGTCCAGCCCCTACAATGGCCGTGACCTCGTGTACCGCGCCGTAGCCCGAAAGTTGCGTTGCCGAACCTTGTTCGATCACGCCATTCACATGGGCATCTCCTGCCCCGCCCGCCCAGGCCGCGATCCGAACTTCGGGTAATGGGCCACTGATGGCCTTGACCCGAGCCTTGATCTGCAAGTAGCAGCCGGGAAGAAGCGGAGTTTGCCCCATATACCGCAGTTTTTGCGTCGGACTTACCTTCAGGATTTCAAGACAGCCGCCAAAATCCGCATCGGCGGGAACAAACGCACCCGTACCTGAACCATCATATGTCGGCGATCCGGGCGTTCCGTCGCCGCTGGACCAAACACTGAGGCCATTTGCGAAAGCAGGCGGCATGAATACGATGCCGCCGGTGATTGCCTTGTTCATAGAAATCCCTTTCCCATTCGCGCTGCGGCAGATCACCGTGCGCACAATCCCAGTGCCCGGGGATGAGGCCCCAAGCGCGAAATCCTGAGTATCGAAAAGGAGTGAATAAACTGGCGAACCCTGCGAACTGTGAATTCACAAAAGACGAACAGAGCGTGTTTTAGCGTACTCTGTGTGCTTTGATGGACGGTCGCCGCGAACTCCGCGAACTCGCTGTCCCCGTCCCCGTCACTTCTTGTTGAAGAGCGAAGCCACGTGGGACACCGCTTTCCGCTGGTCGTCGCTGTCTGGCCGGATGTAGTGCAGTTGCGCGGTCAGGGGCGTGTGGCCCAGTTGTTCGGCCACCACGTTGATCGGCACACCGGCGCGGACCATCTCCGTTCCCATGACTTTTCGCCAAACGTGGGTCGGTTGGAAGGCCGGGAGATCGAGGCCCCGGCGGATGTCGGCCAACGCCTGTGTGTAGGTGTCGGTCTTTATCGCGTCGCCCTGCTGGTCCACGAAAACCAGCCCCAGTCCTTCGGCGTCCCAAGTTCCAGGATTTGCCCGCAGCCGGTTCTCCCGGTTGACCCTGATTTGTTCGGCCAGAACCTCGACTGCATCGGGTGCAAGTGACAGGGTCCGCAGACTGGCTTCCGCCTTCACCGGGGCGATCTTGTAGTAGACCCGCCCGTCCTTGGCGACCCGCATCAACGACTGTTCGATCCGAATGGTTCCGTGTTGCAGGTCCACCAGATGCTCGGGCAACCCGAACAACTCGGACCGGCGCAGCCCGGAGTATAGCTGGAAGCGCCCGGGCAGCCGCCACTTGGAATCGTCTATCGCATCCAGATACATGCGCAACTCGTCCCGGGTCGGCATCGGCACCCGTGGCTTGGGTTGTGCTTTGGGCGCTTTGGCGGCCTCTGCTGGGTTCCATGACAACAACCGTTGCGCACAGGCGTCCCGCAGACACACCCGCAGGAGCGCCAGAACCCCACTGACGGTTTTCGCGGCCAACGGCTTTTTCGACAACGAAGCCTGCCCGGTGGTCAGGGCCACGAGGAATTCTTCGATGTTCTGGGTTGTCAGTTTCGACAGGGGCAGGTGTCCGAAGTACGCGCACCAAGCATCAACCCGGGTCTTGTGGGCGTAGTAGGTGTTTTCACGGATGTGACCGAGGTCGAGCCGCTTCTGCAGCCAGTCCTCAGAGAACGCCGTCACAGTGTCCCGGGTTCTCCGCACACCGTCCTGATACTCGGCATCATACGAAACCGCGAACTCCTTCGCTTCGGCGTGTGTCTTGAACACCCGCGTCTGGCGCACCCGCTTCTTCTTGATTGGGTCCCAGAACTCGGTCTGGACACGCCACCGGGGGCCGGTTTTGCGTTGGACCTTTTGTATGCTGCTCATGTCTTGGTCCTGTTCTTGCGCTGGATGTAAGTGTTCTTGTGCCGGGTGCTGCAGAAGGTCCGGCGACCGGTCGGGTTGACAAAGACGCCCTCGCATTCGGGGCAAACGTCCATGCGGTCCTGTTGCTCGACCGTCAGAAAGGCGTCGACTAGCACGTCGCCCTCAGGCCGCAGGGCATGCCATCCGTGCGCACCGGGAGTGGGTCCGGAGGGCAGGAAGGCCACGAGCGGAGCTTCACCCGCCATCAGGCGTCCCAAGGCCCCGGAAAGGCTGACAACGCTCTTTTTCGGATATGACCATTCGTCGGGCGTCTGGTCGAACATCGACCGCAACTCGCTGCAGACCGTGACGAGGTCCCGGGCATAATCGCCCATCAGTTCGCCGGGTGTCCCGCCATACAGTTCTTGAATCGCCAGTGACACGGGCAACCACTCGGGCTTTTCCGTGTCGAGTTCGGCGCTCCCTATCTCGAACCAGATGGCATGTCGTCGTTCTGGCGTGTCTTTCGTGGCCCGCAGTCGCTCGACTAGTTCAGAAGTGCTGTTTGTAGAGTTCATAGAGTTCTCCAAAGTACACTATATTGACAAAAAATCATACAATTACCCCCTAGACAAGTACCTATGTCATCTACTCACCTAGGTATAGATGATTTGTGAATGCCGTTCAATCTATTTAGGAGATGACATGCCGCTCGAAATACATGGACATGGGGAAGTCCTGACCCCGAAAGAAGCAGCCGCCCGCGTTGGGCAGGTCCCAGCCACTATTCGCCGTTGGTGCCGGGAAGGAAAACTAACCGAAATCAGCATCGCCAACAAAAAGTACGTGCTGCCCGATGAGGTGGCCGAGTTGGTGAAGGTGAAGCCGCGATCGGTCGCCGCAGAATAACCGCATCCCCAAGGGTCGCGGGGAAAGGCGACCCACCAACTAATCTCAGAGGAGTTGAACTATGAGATATCTACCGCCCGAAGACCGTCGCGTGACGACGGCGCAGGCAGCCCAGATCGCCGGGGTCGCACCCGGCACCATCAACACTTGGGCCAAGCGGGGGCTGTTGCCCCGCTACTCCAAGGCCCCGAAAGGGGTGAACGCGCAGCAGTTTTTCTATGATGTGAAAGACATCGAAATGCTGTTCGCGGAAGAACCGAAGCCGGAATCGGACACGCCATCGCTGTTCGAGCAAGAAGCCGTAGCTGCTGAATAAGCAACAGGCCCCGGGGGACGAAACCCGGGGCCTATCTAATTGGCACCGAGGGAGTTGAAACCCGGTGCCTCCACCAACTGGGACGACCCGAACATGTCACATCATATCGTGTCAATTTCCTCGTTGCCCCGCGTTTCATAGGGGGAAACGATGACCATGCAACCGGACCAACACCCTGAACCAGAACTGTGTCGGGGTCATGGCATCAACGACAAACCCGGAACCTCGTTCAACAGCATCACCGTGTCGGGTATCCGCAAACTGGCGGCCAGCCCGCAACGGGTACCCAAGGACAAGGCCGACTGGGTGATACCTTCGACCTATCGGGGGGCCGACGCCCGGTCAGCCATGCCCCAACTCGACAAAGGCGAGTTCTATATGCTCGTGGTTGATGTCGACGACGGCAACCCCAGTCTGGGCGAGGTGCGGGACGCGGTGGTGAAGGTTCTAGGCGTCTGCCAGACCATCATCTACTCGACTGCATCGGCCACCAAGGAACTGCGCAAGTGGCGGGTGATGATTCCGCTCCAAGTGTCGATTGGCGGGGGCGAATACGAACTGTTCCAACAGGCTTTGGTCGAGTTGCTGGACGTCGCGGGCATCGACATGGATATATCGGGGACGCGGGTTGCCCAGTTGTCGTACCTGCCAAACCGGGGGCCGGATTTCTACGAACACCAATGCACTGACGACCCGGTGTTGTTTGTGGACCCGAAGCACCCACTGCGCAAACGCGCTGCCGCTATCCGAAAGGCCGCGCAGGTGGCAAACGAGGCCACGAAAGCCGAGCAGAAGGGCGGCGTATCGAACCAGATACAGAGATACAACGACGACCACCCACTGGAAGCCGAGTTTGAGCGGTTTGGGTACAAGAAGCAGCGCGGCAAACTGTGGAGGTCGCCCAACGAAACACAGGGTGGCGGGACATCCATCCCGTTCCCGGGCCGGTGGGTTTCGTTCTCGGGCAAAGATGCCGACGCGGGCATCGGGTTTGGCACCAAGACCGGCCACCGGTCGGGCGATGCGTTTGACCTGCTGGTGCACTATGAATACGGGGGCGACCGAGAGGCCGCATTCAAGGCCATCGCCAAGGACTATCCACCGCTGTCCAAGCACCCCGAAAGGGACGCCATCGTTACCGAGGTTGCCAAGGACCACGACCCCAAAGGGTTGTCGTCGCTCGGGGACGCCGTGGCCGAGATTGAGGCCCGGTTCAAGGACGCAAGCATCCGGAAGCACAAAAAGCCCGAAATCGAAGCACTCGTCAAAGCCGTCTGGGAACGCGAATTCGCGCAGGAGGAAGCGATAGGGTTGCCGGACGCCGTGCTGGAGTGGCCCAAACTCGAACCCAAGGGGGCCGAGGTGGTTTTGCCCGAACTGTTGGATGCGCTCGTGGACAGGTTCAAGGGTTATCTGTCGCTGGATGATCGAATCTTGGACCTGTTGGCCCTGTGGGTCGTGGGTGCAGGAAACGCGAACCTGTTTTCCCAGTACCCGCGCGTTCTGATCAAAAGCCCCGAACCAAACTCGGGCAAGACGACCGTGTTGGAACTCATGGCCTTCACCGTCCCGCAAGCCGTCATACTGGACCGTTCGACCTCTGCTTCGGTGATAGCGATGTTCGATATCGCGAAAGGTTCTGTGGCGTTTTTCCTCGACGAACTAGACACGTGGGTTGCCACGAAAGAGGGCAACGACGATATGACCGGCATCTGGACCTCAGGTTTTGAGCGGGGCAAACAATCTGCAAAGATGGAGCAGATGGGGAACACGTGGCAACCCGTGTTTCGGTCGCTGTATGCGCCGGTCGCCGGGGCGTCACTCCACGACCTGCCTCCGGCAAACGAAAGTCGGGCCTACGTGGTTCGCATGGTGCCAGACCGCACCGGGACCAAGCAAAACATCCGGAAAGAAAAGAACGTGCTGGGGGGCAACCCGCTGGACGACCTTCGACAACAGGTGGTGGACTTCTGGGCTGGGGAACCCAAAATCGAACTGGCTCCGAGTACCGAGGACCTCGATGGGCTTGGGGGTCGGGACGCTGACCGGGCCGTGCCACTGATTTTGCTTGCGCGGTTCGCGGGCGGCGACTGGTACGACCGACTGCGGGCTGGGATGGCCTACATCCAAGACCGAAACGACCCAAAACAGGGGCCAAACCGAGAACTGTTGGAAGACCTGTGCCGGGTATACGTTGCTGACGACCCGGGACACCTGCCGAGTTCGGACGCGGTGTCACGTCTGGTGGATATGTCCGACCGTCCGTGGGGCGACCGGAACGCCGGGATGGGCATCACACAGGCGGAACTAGCGGACCTTCTGCGGCCCTACGACCTGCGCCCAAAGAACGTCTGGGTGGATGGAAAATCGCCCAAAGGCTATAAGCAGGACGAACTCGAACACGTGTTCGAGGTGTACCTTGGCCCCAACTGGCCTAGCGCCTATCTGGACGTACCTGCGGAAGACCCGTACCCCGACAGACCGGAGCTATAACCGCTAGGGAAGCGCTCCTAGCGGGGCTTCGGGGCGATTGCTGGCGGGGATACGCTAGGAACCCAGAACCCCAAACGAACAAACCCCGCTCGTGCTCTGAGACATTGTCAACCGGGGGGTTGCTAGCGCCCTAGCGCCCCTCCAGGGCATGGAAAGAAAACACAGAAAGCGAACACCCCCGAACCCCGGGGCAGGTGCGCACAGGCCGTTTTATCCCCCGAAACCCCGCTAGGGCGCTAGGTGTTTATATTTTAATAATTTTTAGAACAAACTCCGTTCGGGTTCTTGGCGTATTCGAGGCCCTAGCACCTCCCATCGCTAGGGACCGCTAGCCGCGCTTGGTGCGGACCAAATCTATGCACGATTGGGTCGCTCGTGTTTTCATGGAAGCGAACGCGGGCGGAAATATTATGAGGAAGGGAACATCAAGCATTCGGGGGTATGTATACTCACACCACGCCCCGCTAGCGTCTCCCTATCAAGCTATGAAGCGAGGATATTCGCATGCCAAGAGGAAGCGGTCTGACACCCCGGAAGAGTGTCGCGACATCGTCAGAACTTTGGAAGCATCTGGGTGACGGCCCCATCGAATGGCCTGCAGATGTGGAGCCGTGGCAGCACGACCAAGCGAAGGCCGAGCGCGTGTTCCAAGAGGTGTTGTTGGGTCGCCCAAGATCGCGATGGACGGGAACAGATATCCATCTAGCGGCGATCTACGCTCGTACCCTTGTCGAACATGAGTACACGCATCGAATGGTGCAAAAGGAAGGCCACCTTATCCAAAACAGCAAAGGCGATAGGGTTCGGTCGCCATGGCTGAGCATTCACATCAACCTGCAGTCGCTTCTGATCGCCCAAGCCAAACAGTTGGGCATCGTGGCGCGTCCCGGAAACAACAAAACAGCAGACGATGAACGAGCATCAGCCGAGGCGGCAACCAAAAAGATAAACGAGAATGCTGTGCGACACGACCTGCTCGCTTGATTTGCGTTCCAGATTAGGGCCAGGGCGTTTTAATTGAACCAAACCTCAAATACCGCTTCTTTGCGATAGCAGACGTTTAACAAAACTAAGTCAACGACTGAGTTGCGGACAAAGCTGCCGTTCACTGCGGTGTCGAGTTGGGGGCCGCGTGAACGACATCTTTGCTACCCAAAGGCTGAATTCGAAAGTCGTTTCTTTTCGATTGTGGAGTTTGCCAACGAAGACCCGCAATTTGCGGGCCCCTTTTTGCAGTCAATCTCCCCAATCAAAATCCATCATTTCGAAGCTGGGCTGACGCTGAATAAACTCCTGCACGGTTACCGGCAGGCCTTGCAGATTTCGTTCAAGCCTGTCCGCAATTGCAAGAGTTTCTGGACGGGCGTTTGATAACCCTGTCAGAGGAATTCCACGTGCGTTTGGTTTATCGGGATACTGTTCTTTCAGCAGCTCGTGTCGCATACGCATCATCTTGAATTGTCCAAGAGTGTGAATGAGAGGAACCAAGTGGGGGCTTTCTTCGTGTGGATCTTGGTAAAGGTCGTAGTATGACGCACCGATACCAGATGCGGCGCCCGGGTCCGCTGATATCCAATGCTGCTTGTAACGCCCTTTCACAGTGGCCGCGAGTGTGTGACCTTGGTAAATATGCACCCAATCACGACGCGAGAAAGTATCTCCGTTCAACAGCAATGAGCTCTGGTCGACGCCATCGATAACGCGGTCGCGAGGGATGTGATCTGTTGCTCCGGCAATAGTTGCGAAGGTTGTAAACAAATCTGTGACGTGTACCATGTCGCCAACCAATTGACCGCCATCAATCGTACCGGGCCACCACGCAAACGCCGGCACACGAACGCCGCCTTCGGTAAAATCACCTTTTCCACCTGAAAACATGATTTGCGTCATGCCCCACCCTGGCGGAGGATTGTGAACCATTGGCCCATTGTCCGCCATCGCCACGAAGATTGTGTTCTCGGCGATACCAAGGCTCTCAAGTTCATCCATCACTTGACCAACGAACAGATCAAGCCTGTGATATGCCTCAGCGACTTTGCCACCATTCAATGTGTTTCGTTCGATATCCGGCTGAAGGAAATTCAGCCAATTGGGCCAATACTGTACGTAGAATGGTTTTTCGGCTTCAGCGTTCCGTCGGATGAAGTTGATCATCCTGTCTTGGCTTTCGGGATCGACTTTGGAATACCATTCGTTGTTAGGTAATCCCCATTCTTCCCCTAGTTCGCCTTTTCGCCCGTCAATCGTCTGAACCCAACCTTCAGGAAGAAGACCCGGGTCATCTAACTTGTATGGGTCTTCTGGACCAATATTGGGGAACCCAAGCGTTGCATTGGCAGCGGAACCCATAGCGTCATAGAGAGATGTTATTTGGTTCATCGGGGTGAAAAGAGCTTCGTCGAAACCTTGGTTGTGCAAGTAGCTTTCTTCGATGTCCCCCAGATGCCCCTTTCCATAGTGCGCAGTTGCATAGCCAACTTCGGACAGTACTTCGGCAATCGTAACCTCGTCACCTCGTAGACCCGCGTACTCATGGGGCATCCCCACGACACCCATGCCATGTCTGACAGGGATGCGACCTGTTAGAAATGCGGCTCGAGTTGGAGTGCAAGACGGCTCGGAGTACATCCGAGTGAAGTTAATTCCTTCGGCCGCCATTTCGTTTAGATTAGGCGTCGAAAACCCAAGAGTTTGTTGAATTCCCGGAAAGCCCACGATGCCAAACGGCTGATCGTCCCAAAGAATATAGACGATGTTTGGTGGCCGCCCGTGTTCTTCTTTGAGTTCCGCCAATCTCGTTTGAATGGCTGCATCCTCTTCTGCCCAGCGATCTCCATGCTGTGCATTTAGTACAAAAAACTCTGCATCGTGAATAATTTGGTTGTCTTGCGCGGCGGCGACAGATGCCCACATCGCTGCGGATGCGATCAGTACCTTCTTCATCATTCGGTCGTTTCCCCCATGTTCTGATCTTCCAACCATACCAAAAGTCATTAGAGTATCTTGCCAGCAAAGGAATAGAAGATTGGTCGACGACCGCTTCACTCGATGCGTGTCCGATAGAACAGCAAAACTAACGACACGTCCAGCAGTATGAAACTGTCCGCTCCGGGCTCGAAGCAGACGTTCGCTGCACTAGGCATGATAGTCCGCTTTGCGGACATTGCAGTCATTGACCTAAAGTTACATGATCACCACCTGACGGGATCAAGTGGAGACACCATGGCAGACGAGAGAGTGAGCCACTGGGAGGAGGTCTACCGCGAGAAAGACGATACCCAGCTGAGTTGGCATCAGGATGATCCCTCAATCTCATTGGAGCTCTGCGACGTGGTCGGCGTCGATAATGCCTCCTCTGTGATAGACATAGGCGGAGGCACTTCACACTTCGCAGAACGCCTGATCGAAAGAGGACTGAGCGACGTTTCTGTGCTCGATGTATCCAAAGCTGCGCTTGATCGATCTCGTGGACAACTTGGCGCCGTAGGCGAGCAGATTGAATGGATCGCAGCCGATGTCACAACCTGGAGCCCGGAGAGAAGCTATGATCTATGGCACGATCGCGCAGTATTTCATTTCCTTGTCGATGCGGACGACCGTTCCGCCTACCGGGACCAGTTGTACCGCTGCCTTCTCCCAGGTAGCCATGCGATTATCGCAACGTTTGCGCTCGACGGTCCGAAGAAGTGCAGCGGTTTGCCGATCGTTCGCTATGATCCAGAGGGGCTATGTGAGGTATTAGGCGATCGTATTTCCCTGGTCACGCATCGGAAGCACACACACCATACTCCTTGGGGAAGCTCTCAGTCCTTCCAATTCAGCTTGTTACGCGTGGGCCAGTAGCGCTGCTGTTGCGCTTCGGCACGACTGTGACATCCAATGGCCTTGCTCATGCCTTCGCTGCAACTTTACTCATCCGGCGGCCGTCTTGCGGACGAAGTCGCCCTTCGGTTTCTTTCCAAGCCTGCGCATGATAATCTTTGATAATTGCACTTTGCTCGGAGGAGGATGACCTCTGAAACGCAGGCTGACCGCCATACTAGCAGCCGATCTGGTTGGGTATTCCCGCCTTATGAACTCGGATCAAAGCGGAACTCTCAGCGCGTTGCGAGAGCTTCGATCTGGGCTTTTTGACCCTTCTGTAGTCGCGCATCGCGGCAATTTAGTGAAATGCATGGGGGATGGTTGGATAGTCGAGTTTCCATCAGTCTCTGACGCTGTGACCTGTGCTGTCGCCATTCAAAACTCTTTGGCCAGCGAGAATACACTGAAGTTGAGAATTGGGATACACACAGGTGAAGTCGTTTTCGAGGAGGATGATGTGTTTGGTAACGGCGTTAACGTCGCCGCTCGTTTGGAAGCGCTTGCCGAAGCCGGGCAGGTTCTCATCTCCGGCTCCGCCTATGAATGCCTGGACAGCAAAACGGCTTGCGCCTTCCAAGGCGGAGAAAACCGTGAGCTTAAGAACATTGATCGACCGGTGCCAGTCTGGTGGTGGGGGGACGCCGAGTCTGTAGATCCGCTTTATGATTCTGAACCGCCCGGGTCCCCTGACGGAACTGCGATCGCCGTATTACCATTTGACAACATTTCAGGCGACCCTGAACAGGAATATTTTTCGGACGGGTTGTCCGAAGACATAATTACGGCTCTGTCGAAACACCACTGGCTCGAGGTCGTCGCGCGCAACACGACCTTTGCCTACAAGGGAAAATCCCCGAATGTTCGGCAGCTCGCCGATGACTTGGACGCCGACTACGTTGTCGAAGGCTCAGTCAGGAAAGCGGGCGCGCGCATTCGAGTCACGGTTCAGCTGATTGACGCATCGACTGGCAACCACGTGTGGGCGGAAAAATATGACCGTCAGATGGAAGACATCTTCGATGTTCAGGACGAGATCACGGAAAAAATTGTTGGCAGGCTGGAGCCCGAGGTCGGAAATGCGATCCGGCGCAAGTTAGAAGATACGCCGCGCCGAAACCCCCATGCCTGGGACTGCTATCATCTTGGGCTTGCGCACTTTTACAAGTTTACTGCCGTAAGCAACCGTGAAGCTCAGAGGTTGTTTCTCCAAAGCCGCGAACTGGACCCCAGTTTTCCCGAGGCACATGCCTGGTGGGCCTATGCCACGATTCTCGGGATGGTGTATTGGGACACGGAACCGGATTCTGCCCTTATGGACGAAGCGCTGGCTGCCGCACGCACCGCCGTTTCAATGGATAACCAGAATGCGCTGCTCTACATGCTGATGGGCAGAGTCCAACTGGCCCGCCGGGAATACCGCAGCGCGCTGGCTGAGAATGAAACTGCAATCAAATTGAACCCGACGCTGGCTCCAGCATATTGCGGATTGGGAGACTCACTTTCTTATGAGGGACGATACGAAGAGGCGATTGCCAATTTCGAAAAAGCCGTGGAGATGAGCCCTAACCATCCACAGCTTTGGGCCTTTCTGAGCTATGGCGCGCTGACTCTGCTTTTCGATCACCAGTTCGAGAAAGCTCTGGACTGGGCAGAGCGGGCTCGCGATGTGCCAAATTGCCAATACTGGGCCACCGCGCATGCAGTCGTGGCGCTTGCCAATCTCGGGCGGGACAAAGATCTGGCCAAGATGGTACATAACCTAATGGTGGAAGAGCCGAAATTCTCGCGGTCATTCGCAAAAAATAAGCTGTTCTATCTGAAGCGGGAGGATCAAATGGAACTTTACCTTGCAGGGCTTGCAAAGGCAGGTATCCCCGCCTGATTTTTCCTGTGATCGGCCCTTGCTTTGCCGCTTGTCTTGAATGCTTGCGTCAGGTCAAGCCGAATGACCGCAAAGGATTCGGAGCGGGACTTAAACTCCCGCAGAAATTGCTTGTCCGGTGACGTGTTGAAGATCGCTCTGCGGTGGCCTTTATCCAGCCTGTGAATACACCAATGTTTCCTCAGGCAATCGTGATCAGCCACCCGCCCCAGGCAATCAAAACCAAACCCAATCCTCGGCTCAGAAACCGCCCGAATGGCAACGTCTTTTCCGCCAACACTACGATTGTAAGTACGGCAACCCACGGCAGGTTCATGACGCCCAACACAAACAACAGCACCATCAGCATCCAGCAGCAGCCAAGACAGTAGGCCCCGTGGTGAAGCCCCATCTTCGCGGCACCCAGGGTTCCCTCGTGCCAATGAGCCGTCAGAAAACTCATGGGCGAGCGGCAATGCTCTAGGCAAGCGTTCTTGAGTGGCGTCCATTGAAACAAACCGGCAAGTATCAACATCACGCCGCCCACAGTCGGCGCAACCCTCCCCATCATGGATGAAAGCGCGCCACCCGTGTGCAGCCACCAATTCAATACCGTCGCCGCCAGCGAGAATACCAGCCAAACCAACAGATACCCCGCCACGAAGCTGCCCGTTGGCACGAAGGGTCGCCCTGCCTCCTCCCGCTTCGCGCGGACCCGCTCGTAGATCATTACGGCGGGTGTAACTGAAGGCAGCATCATCGCGAACATCATTACCGCCCACATGACAAGCATGAAGACAAAATCCGCGACGGACCACTGCATCATCATCGGCATGGCCATGTCGCCAACCATCGTCATCGAGGACGAACCAAGCCCGAGGTAAATTATATAGGCCCACGTCAGCGCCGTGAGCGCGGCTAGCGCTGCCAGCACCAGCGCCCGATCTCGTCGTGCAACTCCTACAGCATTCATTATGACGGCCTGACGATCCGGCCCGGCCTCAGCCGGCCCAAGCGACTTGTCCGACCACACCCGACCGGCCCGTCCAGGTCACGGGCATATCCGCGTCGTTCCAGGTGGTTCCTTCACTGGGGGCCAGATCACCTTCATGCCCTTCATGCCCGAAGGCCAGGCTGAACGCGGCGTTCTGCAGTTTCATCTTGTTGCCGAGGTCATTGACCAGGCGACGGGATTTCATCTCGCCCACATCGGCCACGCTTGCAGTTACTTCGCCATCGGCCTCGGTCACGCTGATCTCGGCGCGTTTGGTCGGAAGCCAGGTCGACAACAGGCTTGCCGGCACCTCCATGCCGCCGCCGGACGCACCCTGCAAGATAATCTCCAATGCCGCCGCCTGCGCATCGCTGGCGTTTTCGTCAATGTACACTCGCCCGGTGCCGTTGGCGTCGAATAGTGTCTGCCCGGGGAAATGCAATGAGACAATCGCGTTTTGGCCAGAAAGGTCCACGCCTTCATGAGAGCCCTCGCGAATGCGTATCAACAGGGACGTCGCGCAATACCCTTGGTCCAAGAGCATAAGGTCAGCTTGTCCGAACCAGCATGGGCAAAGCATGTTGCAATTGCAGGTTTCGACGAGCTCCCCTGAAACATTCCAAGACATGATTTCTCCTCCCATCCCACATTTTCCACGGATTCATTTTAGCAGAAAGGCTGCTTTTCACCAATCAACCAGAAGGTTAACCATGTCTCCTCAGGGCACAGAGCCGCCTATCCCTACAGCTTACATGATTAGCTGGTTGGCAGCCCAAGCCGGTCCTTCGCAACAAAGCCGCCATTCGTCACCAAGCGAGCCATACCGAAATATCATTGGGTTCGAAGCCTAATTTATTTGATCACGTGGGCTTTATCAGTGTTTCCAGATATTCTCGAGTGTCGGCGTCCCATGAGCTGGGGTCCTCTCCATGGGCGACCACCGCGTGCAGTTCCATGAGCTTCCAGACTTCGTCCTTGGTCGCTGCAACCACTTTGCCTGGGCAGGCCTCCATGCCCTCGCAATCCTTGCAGGCATATGAATAAACAGTGTTCATCGCTTTCTCCTCCGTTCGCTCGAAAAGTTGGTTAGAACTCAGGAAACGTCGGCAGCCCGTCGTCGAGTTTTATCCATGGCTGCTGATGTGACACGAAGACGTGGGCCTTGGGTTGCGCAATCGATGGGTCGTCCAACGTTACAGCAGAAAACCAAGCGTCAGCACTCCAGTCTTGGCCCTCAACTTCATTTAGTGCGGCATAGGTCAGCGTCGTTCCGCAGTCCCGACAAAACCCGCGGCGAATACCCGGAGTTTTCTCAATGTGTTGGATTTCGCCTTTGATAACGGCGAAGTCTTCCGCTGCTACTTTAGCCCAAGTTACAAAGGCGCCGCCAAGGGCCATTTGGCATGAACGACAATGGCAATGTCCCGACCAGACAGGTGGTGTCGCGATCTGGCATCGAACAGCACCACAGTAACATCCACCTTGAAGTTTTTTCATCGTATCAAGCTCTCATAACGTGCGGCTAGGTTTACATCGATAGTGAGGCATCTGCTCTAATATCTCATGATTTTAGAACAGGTTTCACTGTGAATAATGTCAAGAATGCCGATATCATGCGACTCAAATAGTCTAACAAAGCTTTAGAAAAACTACAGTATGGATTGGTTGCACCTTCCCCCGATGAACGCTTTGCGCGCTTTCTCAGCAGTTGCGGAAGCAGGGAGTTACACCGTGGCGGCTGAACGCTTGAACGTTACCCAAGCGGCTGTCAGCCAGCAGGTGAAATCGTTGGAAAGACATTTGGGTGTAGCTCTCGTTGCCAGACGTGGGCGCAGCATCGAATTGACAGAGCCAGGCATGATTCTTGCGCGTGAACTGGGTATCGGCTTTGAAATTATCGGAAGGGGTGTCGAACGACTGACAGAACACACAGCGCAGCGCCCAGTTCAATTGACCATGTCACCCGCATTCGCGGTGGAGTGGCTATTGCCGAGAATGGCAGAGTTTCAACGTGAACATCCAGAGATCACTTTGATGCTGAACCCAACTTCGGAACTGGTTCAGATAAGACCAGGTGGTATCGATGTCGCCATTCGGTATCACGACAGACGCATGCCGAGAAAAGAAGAGGATACTGTCCTTGTTTCCGACATGGTCGTGATCGGGGCACCTTCACTGGTGGGAGGCCAAGATCTGCGTGACCCGGCCTCTTTAACGAAGCTGCCCTGGTTGCAGGAACTGGGCACCAACGAGGCGGCTGACTGGTTCACCTATCACGGGGTTATTCCTGCCGAACCATTGACCATAAATCACATGCCGGGGAACCTGATCATGACTGCGGTTCGCCGGGGTGACGGTATCACGTATACCGCCAGAGCTTTTTTCGAGGACGATCTATCATCTGGTCGGATGATTGAATTGTTCTCTGAGCCTCTCTTCGGCGTCTATTACATCCAGACGCAGGCAGAATTTCAGCGCCCCGAGGCTAAGGTTTTCGTCAATTGGCTAAAATCTCAGTCGCAAGTCGTATCGGCGAACACGTCCGAAAACTGATCCAGTTGCAGTTGGAAACTTTCGAACCAAGCTAGGCTCGAGGTTGTCGCGCACCTCATTTGTTCGAAGTGGAAATCAAGTGATCAACTACATACTCCGCGTCCTCGCCCACGCCATAAAACAGGCCAGACCCTTGTGTGTGCATCCAATGCAGCCCGCAGAAGTACAGGCCTGCTATATCCGTAATACCTCGCTCATATTGCGGATAGCCAGTCTCATCGAAGACCGGCAAGTCGATCCATCCAAAATCGCGGTGAAACCCAGTTGCGTATATGACGGTCGAAACATTCGCCGCATCCAAGTCGAAGAACGGTGGTTCAGGTTTGGGCTGCCAGTTGATCGGGTCAACAATTTCCTTGGGATCATCGAGTCCATTCTCTGCAACAAACGTGTCGATGCTCTCCATTTCCGCGAGACACACATCGTCCACTGCCTTGAGTGTTTCTTCAAGTCCGCCCGCCAAAATCAGACACCCGTCTTGAACACCCTCAACCTTGCTGTGTAGTTTGACCCCGTCGAGCGCCATCTGGCGCAGATCAATTATACGACCACCCTCTCGCCCAGAGAGATGTGGATGGGCTTTGAACCGGATAGCTGTCCCTTTGGGATGGTCCTTTATCGCCATGTTCATGTACCCAGTCGCCAAGTCCCATTCAAAAATGTCGCGACCCCTATAGCGACGTGGGATGCGGCCAGCACTGCCCACTGCGAGATGTACGTCGCGCCCGGATAAGTGCAGGTCCTCAGCGACCTGACACCCTGACTGACCACTTCCAATAATGAATACCGCACCATCCGGTAGGCTCGCTGAGTTGCGATAGTCACACGTATGTATGCCAGTAACCCTTTCGGGCAGATCGTAATGCCAACTTGGTATATTCGGGTGTTGATGCGTGCCTACGGTGACGATCAAGTTCTGCGCTCTGATTTCGCCATCTGATGTGGTTAGTTTGAACCTACCCGGTCCTGCACTTGCCTCGATTCTAGCCACCTCGACGCCCCCTCGATAGGGCGGACCAAAACTGCTCGCATAGTCTTCGATGTACTTGACGATCTCATCGCGGAGCATGAAACCATCGGGATCATCCCCATCGTAATGGAAACCGGGAAGTCTGCAGAGTTTGTTAGGAGAGACCAGGCAGAACGAGTCCCAACGGTTACGCCATGTATCGCCAATCTGCCCGCGGTCCAAAACAACGTGATCATGACCAGCCTGCTTTAAGTGCCAGCTAACGGAAAGACCAGCTTGACCTCCGCCCACAACCACAGTGTCAATCAGGGTGTACATAGCAGCAAACCTTTCTATGAAACTCTATCGGCGACAGCTAGTTGCTTCAACGTATCAATGTCCGCTCAGGGCTCAAGGCAGTCATCTGAGTCTTTCAGTCAGATGACGGCTTAGGAACGGAAAGCGGTCATTGTTGGTGGTCATTCCGAGAAATTTCGCCTGAAGGTCTGCATTGAACGGCAGCGGACTTTCGCTGAAATCTACTAAAAGTCTGGTTTGCGGACGAAGCCGCCGGACTGTATAGCCTGCTTGATTTTGTTTTCTCAGATTGGAAGGCCTGCTCTTAGCCATCCATCCCTCCATTGCTCCGAGCATTCGGGAACGCTGAAAATGGGGAGTCTCGTTTGTTCTTTAATGTCTAGATCCGGACGAAGCTCCTTCAGTTCAGATACCGCAGCCCTCGCTGACTCTAGGTCTCCGTTTTGAGCCAAGGATGCGATGAGCATGAGATGCGTAATCACGAATTTCGCCCTAATGGCCAAGGCGTTTCGATTGGCCTCAACGGCTTCAGCATAGCGGCCAAGTTGAAAAAATGCGGAGGCCTGCCCGACATAGGCTGCGTGCCGCATCGGATCTTTCGGACTGAGATTGATTGAGTGTGTCGCGTGTTCCAGGGCTTCTTCGGGTCTGTCGAGAAAACTCAGATTGATGCTAGCGAGCATGTGAACGGTCGCAGCGTTTGGATTTTCGGCCAATGCTTGTTTGAAAACTGCGCGAGCTCGCGGCAAGTCTTGTGCAAGCATAGAGATCGAGTGTGCGGCGTAGGCCAACGCAATTCCATCTGCGCGATCGCTCAACAATACACGTTCTGCTGCAGCAACAGCTGCCTTCGGCCCTTCGTCAATCGGTTTCAGTCCCTGCACCATTCTTTGGATATGCAACCACGCAAGTAATCCAGCTGCCGACGAATAATCAGGATCGCGCTCCAACGCCAGACGCGTAAGGCGAATGGCCTCACGGTTGTCTTCGTCCGTCAGCAGGTGAAAATGTGACTGGGCCCGAAGATAAAGTTCATAAGCGTCGAGATTTTCTGTCGGTTTCGCCCGAGCGCGAACTGTCTCGGCATGGCGAACGGACGGTTCGATCGCCGTAACAACTTCCTGCGTGACCTGATCTTGAAGGTCAAAAACATCGTCCAGCATCCCATCGAAACGATCGGCCCAAAGATGACTGCCATTCTCTGCATCAATTAGCTGTCCTGTTATCCGAAGACGCTGGCCTGCGCGCCTTACCGAACCCTCAAGCACATACCTCACGCCGAGCGCCTGCCCAACTTCGCGAATGTCGGTGCTCTTACCTTTAAAAGTAAAAGATGAGTTTCGCGCTACGACCATCAACCAACGAAAACGAGACAACTCTGTTATGATGTCCTCGGTAATTCCATCAGCGAAAAACTCTTGTTCCGGGTCGCCTGACATATTGTCAAACGGCAGCACGGCAATACCAGGTTTCTCAGATTTGACAGTTGCACTTGTAGCCGTCGAACCGACAGGCCACTGCCACACGCCAACTGGGCGTGCAATGTTCTTCAACTCAGTCTTCCGACCGCCAGAGAACGAGGCGGCGGCTTTCCGGTCTAGGCTGTTGTGTGCTGTGTCTGAAAGCAATGTCTGCCCCGGTTCCGCTAATGCCTCGAGACGGGCAGCTATGTTGATACCGTCACCGAATATGTCATCGCCTTCCGAAACTACTTCCCCTGTATGTATGCCGATGCGGACTTGAATCTCCTGTGGGCGGTCAGCCGTCTGAACAGCAATCGCGCATTCTGTCGCAGCCGATGCGGAGCGAAACTCAGCAATCCAGCCGTCACCCATGCTTTTGATCAATCGCCCTTCATGAATAGCCAAAGCGGGCATTAGATGATCCTCACGGAAAGCCTTAAGCGCTTTGAGTGTTCCGTCGCTATCCTGATCCATCAACGCCGAGTATCCAGCGACATCAGCCGCCAGCACAGCCGCAAGCCTCTTTTCCATGTTTCTCTCCCCGCTTGTTGGAAGCTAGCCTGCAGAGAGAGCACTGTCAGCCCGGTATTTAGAGCAAAGTGGTCCCATCAAGAAAGCGCGATCGCTTTGGGCTCTCAACAGACACGGGAGCCCGTGCAGCATGTGTGATCACAAGGCGCCCTGCCCTTCGAGGACGACCAAAAGCGGCCGTTTGACCTTGACCTCTGTCGCCGCGGTGCGGCCCGTCAAAGGAGATACTCGTTGCACGAGTGAGGCTGGAAGAGGGACGGAGGTCCGAAGAGCGCACAAAGCTGCCGTTCGCCGCTGCGCGGCGCTGGGACGTAGCCTGAATATCCGGTTCGCGGACAAGGTGGCCGTTGGTTCTATATATAAAACGGCCATTCTTGGGTTTAGAGTACGCGGATTTCGTAAAGCGGGCAGGATTATGTGTCTTCTCTTCCGTAAGCACAATATCTCAATTGGCACCCTTATTCGATGCTGAGGAGGCCGCTACCAATCGAATTTCCATCATATCTTTAGGTCCAGGCGCGGCTTCCAAAAAGGGCGGAAGAGTTCAATCTTGGGGCATCGGTTCATCACGACTTTAAGGCCCGCCGCTTCGGCGAGTTGCGCTGCTTTGTCGTCGTACACACCGATTTGACCCCAAAGAACTTTTGCCCCGATTGCGATAGCCTTCTCGGCAAAGGCATACAACTCTTCCTTTGGACGAAAAACGTCTACCATATCAACACGTTTGTCGATCTCTTCCAGCGAGTGGTAGACCTTGAGCCCTCTAATTTCCGAAACATTCGGGTTAGGATTCACCGGTAGAATATCATAGCCGATTTCACTCAGCTGTCGCAGAACGCCATAGCTGAATTTCGTTTTGTCCGCGCTAGCCCCCACCATTGCAATGGTTTTAACCGACTGCAGGATGTCGGCGAGGTATTTGGGGTCGTAATCGTAGATGCGGTCGATATCTGCTTCGGGCATCGGTTAACCTTCCTTCGGCGTCGCAATGTCAGCCTTGAGTTCGTGGGGTTTTAGAGGGTCGAGAAACGGATTGCGGTACAGCTTGTCATGGCTCTCGACCCCGATCTCAAGCGTGATGTCGGATGTCGGACGTGCCACGCAAAGGATCACATAGCCGTTCGCGATTTGCCGATTATTCAGCGCAACCTGTCGGCGTTGATCGATCGCACCACTCTGTAGTTTTGCTGCGCAGGTAATGCAGCCGCCATACTTGCACCCAAAAGGCAAGTCGACGCCCTGTTCTCTCAGCGTTTCCAGAAGTGGACGCCGCGCATCCACACAGTATTGCGCGCCATCTCTGTTCGCGATCGTCACGGTATACACAGTCATAGCCAGATGTCGCTTGTGCAATCACCGCCCGGATATCGGCTCTCGTGACAGCGCGATGGCCCATTCGGTTCTTTGCCAAAGTCCACAATGAAATCCTCGTTGATCTTCATGCCACCGTTTTCAGGGTCGCAATCGATCATCACCATAACCCCGCCCTTTTCGCGGATCTCGGGATAGAACTGGTTATCCCAAGTCGAGAACAGCGAGGTCGTGACATAAAGCCTTCGTCCGTCGAGAGAGAGCTGGAACATTTGCGGACCACCCGCGACCTCAACCCCATTAACTATCGGAGCTTTACCCAAAAGCCCTCCCATAAACACTTGGCCGGTTAGCTTGGGATTATGCGGGTCGGTGATGTCATACTGGCGCATATCTCCATGCAGCCAATTGTTCAGGTACAAGTATTTGTCGTCCATCGAGATCAGGATCGCCGACATTACCCCCGGCAACGGGATCGGCCATTCGGGGTGCATCTCGTTTTCCACGTCGATGATCTTTTCCCACTGCCACTTTTTGGCATCGTCTTGCCACCAATGGATCACATTGGTCGAAAGAGCTGCGCCACAGAACCCATGCGTGCTGTTGGGGTCATGGTGGAACTTGACTTCCAGTGGCAACAGCCCGTCTTCACCCAAATAGAAACTTTCGACCGGTTCGCGCTTTTCGAAATTCCAAAAATGCAGCTCCCGCCCATATTTCAGATGGCCAACTTCTTCCAGATCGAAGCCCGGCATGAAGGTATTGGGCGCAGCCCATTCGGAACTGACCATCACGTTGTGGCGTGGTTGGTACCAGAAGTCATAGCCGAATTTGATATCTCCCATCGAGGTTTCCCAGCGACCGACGATGTTGAACTCTTTGTCGAGATGCAGATAGCCTCCAGGAGCCTCACCCTTGGCATTTCCAAGGAAGGAAATGATAATTTCCGAGCCCAAACAATGCACCGTATGCGGGCCCGATAAATCTGCCTTGGCCTTGATTTCGGCCCCGTCAATGACCTTATGCAACCGCGGCGCACGCGGGTCAGTGGCTGTATCAACGATGTGAAGGTTGTTAGAGCGTACGCCCGGCAGGATCAGGTATTTGCGGGACATCGAGCCGTCGTCGTGACAGGACGAACAGGCGTTCCACCCCATGTGGTGAAGCTCGTCCCCAATCCCTGGCATTTCCAGCCTATGGATTACCTGAGAATAGGTCGGGCTGTCAGGGTCGACATCCACTGTAGCAAGATAATCAGGTTTCTGGATCCCTGTCCCGGTGTAGATGGCGATCGTGTAGAGTAGCTTTTCTCGGGGGGCTTTGATGGCTTCTTGCGGACTCTTGAAGCCCGGTCCACAGCATTGTCCATCCATCGTATGCTCCTCCCTTGATTCCCCAAATTGTATCGTATATCGAAAAATCAATTATCATAAAGTGAGAAAAATGCATCTCGAACGATTAGCGCTGGTTTTGGAAATCGTGGGTCAAAAAGGACGTGCGTCCGTAGCGGATATATGTGCTCAGTCCGATATACCTAAACCGACGGCCTACAGGCTGGTTCAAGACCTTGTTTCGTCCGGCCTCCTTGACTCACCAACCCGCGGAGAGTTCGCGATTGGGAATAGGCTAAAGCGTATCACGTTGAGCGATCACTCTGATCCCGCTCTTTTGCAAGTGATTGCGCCTGTCCTATCTGGCGCCGCGAATGACTATGGCGCTGCATTTTTCTTGTCTCGGCTACGGGGCCATTGGGTCGAGATTATTCATGTGGAGACACCGCAGACGGGCGTGTCTTTTCTTCATCCAGGTATGGGCAAACGACCAATGCACGCGTGCTCTTGCGCCAAGGCAATCGCCGCCGTTTCGCCTGAACTGCTGTCTCAAGACCGATTGGATGGGCAGCTTAAGCAGTACACAGATCGCACGATTACAGACCCCAAGGATCTGGCCGCGGAACTCGATGTCATTCGAGCCAAAGGGTATGCCGAATGTGTTGAAGAGCTCGAGCGCGGAATCAGTTCTGTCGCTACAACGCTGACCAAGACAGGTGTTGGTGCGACGCTTTCAATCGGCGCTACGGCGTCTCTTCGGGTGTTTACACCTTCCGAGCGAGAAAAGATTGGCCATACACTTACCACAATGTCACACGAACTTGCTCGCGCGCTAGGATGGGGTGAAGCAGATGAAGAAAGGATATCCGCTTAGGTTCATGGGTATCGCAGTGCTTTAGGTTTATACCATCCAGCAGGACAGGTGTGTTTTGCGACCTTCGCCGCTTTCAGGTCAATGAGGGAGACAAATATGGACGATGCAATGTTTGGTGGGTTCTTCGTGATCAACGTAAAACCTGAGTATCGGCAGCCCTTTTTGGACGCCAGCATCTTCCAAGCGCAAAATGTTGTCAGTGAAGAACCCGAAGTTTTCCAGTTTCATATTATGGTGGATGAAACAAACCCAAATCGTTTCTATTTCTACGAAGTGTTCCGGAACGAAGCAGCAGTCCAGGATCATTGGGAATCTGAAACCTTCAATAACTGGTTAAACACTGTCCGAAAGATGCTGGATGGAGAGATCGAACTTGTTGCTAGGATGCGCTCGCTTTTTCCGACGCCAAAAGGTTTCGAGGCGCAAAAAGCCAGCCTGCTACTATGGTAAAATTGACCGACGTTTGAAACTACCACCGGTACGAGAAAATTATGAGATTTGGTGCTTGTCCGCTTTGGGCTCGATGCAGACATCCGAGAGATTTGGTCAGATGTCCGCTTAAAGGCCCAAACGTGCCACTCGCAGTTTCACCCGGCATGCCCGAGTAGGATTAGAGTTTTTAGTATGCTGTTTTAATGTAAGTTTTTCGATTCCGGGACAGTCAATTTGCGTTGTCGGGCCACGGGAAGCCGTTTCGAGGCGCTTTCGGGTACTAATATAGCCCGGGACCGTCTCAGACCCGTCCCGCCCCCCTCCCGTTGGCTTCCTTGGGTGTCAGACGGTGTCGTCCCAGTGGTTGGGGAGTTCCGATTCACGGGGCAAGACATCCGGCGCATTCACTCCGTGCTTGGTCAACCACTCGCGGATGGTGGTCCACTCGTCCTGCAGGCTGGGCTTCGAGCGCCATTCCTGCAGTTGTTCGAGTTTGCATTTGAGGTCAAAGGGGATAGTTCGGGGCCACTCGGTCATGACTCATGTTCTATTTTTGTTCAGGCGCGGGTCAAGTCACATTTTCGCGGACTACCCGAGCGCAAAATCCAGGATCACACACCCTATCGCGAACACACACAGGAACAACGGCCTCCAGCCTCCATCTACATTCTAAGTCTTGGCGTTGAAACAATCATTCAAGTTGACTGTGAGGTGTATCCGCATCCAAATCTTGGAGCAAACCGCGTCCAAAATAGTGGTGACTTTCAACAACCTTGGCGGGACTGAGCAATGTTTTTCTTACTTGTTCAACTGGAACGACTTGCAAGATACCTGCGTTAGGGTTGGGCACACCGGGGTAGAAAACTAAAACCGACTTGCCATCCTTTGAGCGCTCTACTTCAAACGCCCACCTCATGGCATTGAGCCTCCCCAACTGAACTGGTCCACCGTTATGTTTAGGAAACGGAGGACCACGAATGGCAAACAAGAGACCGAAGCCCGAAGAGATTGTCTCGAAGTTACGGCAGGTT
>NZ_JBQFQF010000014.1:0-88651 GCF_056536745.1 Ruegeria sp. CJ2 | reverse complement strand
GCTCGCTCATGACAACCAATCCCACCGTCACACTCCAATCCTGCCTGCTCGACAGAGAAGTGTGACACTTCTACTTTGCTAATGTGGGACATTTTAACTTTGCTGCTTCATTAACTTGTCGCATAAGCAACATTATGTTAAATTACCGCTCGGAAGGGTCGCTTTCCGTATAGTCCCGCAAACGCTGAATATCCGAGATCTCAGCGTGGTTTCTGTTGACCCGCACACCCATCGGTTTCAAACGGGAAAACGCTCTGCTCAGACTTTCCGGCTTCATGCCCAGACGTCCCGCGATCAGCATTTTGTCGTAGGGCAATTCAACTTCACATGTCCCGCCCTCGCAGTCACACAGGCTCAGAAGGAATTCCGCCACACGCTGCGCCCCGGTCTGCGCCTTGAGCTGCTCCAACTGGGACACCAGAGAATGCAAATGGGTGAAGGTCGACGCCAGAATGGATATGCCAATTTCAGGGTCTTCCTTCATCAGCGATATCAAAACGGGGCTGGGAATATGCATGACCTCGCAGGCCGAAACCGCCTCGGCCGAAACGGGATAAGGCACGTTGCGCAAGGCGACCGCTTCGCCAAAGCTTTCGCCGCGGGTGAACACGCTAACCACCGCCTCGGCCCCGGTCGGAGACATCCGGAACAGTTTGACCCAACCCGCCAGCACCACGTGCACGGCTCTGGCCTCTTCTTCCTGCAGAAAGATCGTCTCACCCCGGTCATAGGACCGCCAAATCGCGCGACTTAGCATGTGATCCACGTAGTGATCCGGCAGGCTTTTCAACAGCAGAGATTGCCGCGCGACGGCTTTTTGTTCCTCATGTGCCACGAATGCATCCCCCTGTTCCCGGACCGGTTTACCGGCCGGTTCATCCGTCCGCTTTAACCTATGCCGAACCGGTTTCGGATCACCAGCCCAAATCGGCCTGACAACTTGACTATTGTCATGTCACGCTTTGATCGCCCGCCCTATTGTCGCGTTAGTGCCAGCAACCCGAGGAGCCAGTCAGATGAATTATGACCGTTTTTTTGCCCAAAGCCTCGA
Source organism: Ruegeria sp. CJ2 (assembly GCF_056536745.1). Taxonomy (NCBI): domain Bacteria; kingdom Pseudomonadati; phylum Pseudomonadota; class Alphaproteobacteria; order Rhodobacterales; family Roseobacteraceae; genus Ruegeria; species Ruegeria sp. CJ2. Next base: position 87,600 of record NZ_JBQFQF010000014.1, on the reverse strand, counting down.
CGCGCTGAAGGACGAAGGAAACTATCGCGTTTTCATTGACTTGCAGCGACGCTGCGGTGCGTTCCCCAATGCACGCCAGACTGACGGCAACACCAGACGCGACGTGCGGATCTGGTGTTCGAATGATTATCTGGGCATGGGACAGCACCCCGGCGTAATCGCCGCCATGCATGACGCACTGGATCGCTGCGGCGCGGGCGCGGGCGGGACGCGCAATATATCGGGCACCACACATGATCACGTGCTGCTTGAACGTGAGCTGGCCGATCTGCATGGCAAAGAGGCGGCGCTGCTGTTTACCTCGGGCTATGTGTCGAATTGGGCGGCGTTGGGGACGCTGGCTGCGAAAATCCCCGGTCTGATTGTTTTCTCGGATGCGCTGAACCACGCCTCGATGATCGAAGGCATCCGCCACTCACGCGCGCAGAAGGTAATCTGGAAACACAATGACCTTGCCGATCTTGAGTCCAAGCTGGCCGCTGCCGACCCCGACGCCCCCAAGATGATCGCCTTTGAGTCGGTCTATTCCATGGATGGCGATATAGCGCCCATCAAAGAGATTTGCGATCTGGCCGACAAATACGGCGCGATGACCTATCTGGATGAGGTCCACGCCGTTGGTCTTTATGGTCCGCGCGGCGGCGGCATTGCCGAGCGTGAAGGTCTGATGGATCGCCTGACCGTGATCGAAGGCACGCTGGGCAAGGCGTTCGGTGTCGTCGGTGGTTATATCGCGGCCTCGGCCAGCCTGTGCGATTTCGTGCGCAGCTTTGCCAGCGGGTTCATCTTTACCACCGCCCTGCCCCCGTCGATTGCGGCCGGGGCTGCGGCCTCGATCCGGCATCTGAAACAGTCGAATGCGGAGCGCGACCTGCAGAAAACCCGCGTCGCTCAAGTCCGCGCGCGGCTGGATGCCGAAGGTATCCCCCATCTGCCCAACCCCAGCCACATCATTCCGGTAATGGTGGGCGATCCGGTGAAATGCAAGTTCATCTCTGACACGCTGCTGGAAGAGTTCGGCATCTATATCCAGCCGATCAACTACCCCACTGTCCCAAAAGGGACCGAGCGTCTGCGGATCACGCCCTCTCCGGTACATACAGAAGCGGATATCGACCATCTGGTCGGTGCGCTGTCGGCCCTGTGGCAACGCTGCCAAATCGCGCGGATGCCGATGGCAGCCCAGTAAGTCAAAGCGCCCCCTCGCTTGAAAAGCCGCCGCCCTTCGGGGCGGCGGCTTTTTGTCGGCCATTGCTTGGAAGGATCGCGCCTATGCGCCAACCAGTTGCCGATAGATCTGCGGCAGCGCCATGGTCAGGCGGTGCGGGTCGGGGATAACAGCGAAACCGCCCTGCCCGAACATGCGGGGGAACCAGCTTTTGCCGGTATTGTCGATGGTGACACCAAAGACCGATTGCCCAGCACGGCGGGCTTCGCGGATGGCCTGGCGGGTATCTTCGATACCGTGGCGCCCCTCGTAATGGTCCAGATCGTTCGGCTTGCCATCGGTAATCACCAGCAGCAAGCGGCGTTTGCGCGATTGTGCCGTCAGGTCGGCCGAGCAATGGCGGATCGCCGCGCCCAACCGCGTGTAGTGGCCAGGGCGCAGCGAGGCGATGCGCTGTTCAACAGTGCTGCCCATCGGCTCGTCGAACCGTTTGCAGCGCTGCACATAGACGCGCTGGCGTTTCAGTGAGCTGAAGGCGTGGATGGCGAAATCGTCGCCGCAAGCGTTCAGGCCCCAGGCGAGCGCAGCCAGCGCCTCGCGTTCGATGTCGATCACGGCTCGGCCTGTAACGGCGCTTTCGGTCGAGCGGCTGACATCCAGCAGGATCGAGACCGCCAGATCGCGCGCCACGGGGCGGGATTGCATCCAGATACGCTCATTGCCCTCGCCGCTGGCCATCCGGTCGGTCTCGGCGCGCACGGCGGCCTCGATATCCAACTGATCGCCATCCAGATGGCCGCGTGTCATCACGCGACCGGGGCGCAGGGCCTCGAACTGGCGCTTGACGGCGCGGATGCGGCGGGCGGTGGCGGGGTCTTTGCCGAACTCGGCGGCGTCTTCGCGGATATCGGCGTCGGACAGCAGCACGTTCACATGGTCCGGCAAATACTGACCGGTGCGCACATCCCACTCAGGATAGAGGATACGGCCCGACAGACGCTCGCGGTTCACATCCTCGGGGGCCAGATCCAGATGCAGTTTCAGCTTGGTGGGCGGCGCTTTGGAGATCTGGCCCAGCCCGATCTCTTCCTGATCATCGGCGGCTTTCTTGGCGTTGTCGGGGTCGTCATCGTCGATGCGCCGGTTGATGTTCAGAAACTCGGCCCAGCTCAGGATGGCTTCGAACTTGTGCAGAATGAAACTGTCACTGCGGTTTGCCTGATCGGATTTGCGGCGGCGGGCGCGGTGGGTTTTTTCACCGGACTCCTCGGGCTCGCCTTCGGTGTCGGGGTTTTCAACCTCATTATGTTCGGACAGGCCGACGGCGCGCAGCTCCGGCCACAGGGGGATCGGGCGGAGAGGCTGATAGCCGCGCGGGGCCTCAACCTGCAGGTCCAGATAGGCGCGGGCGCGGTCCGACAACGGATCGGGATCGCCCAGCATGTGCCGAATGAGGCTTTCGACAGCGGCCTCGACGGGTGGCAAGTCGGGCAGATTGCGCTGCATCAGCAGCCCCTTGCACAGTTCGGTATATAGCGGGCGCAAGCCGGGGGCATCGTCCAGCGTTGCGGCAACCATCTGCCGGGCAGCGGCCAGCGCGTGCAGATCGGCGCGCAGCGGGTCGTCCTCTTCAATGCGGGTGCCGGCATGGGCGGCGGCAGCAGCCAGCCAAACGTAAAGCGCGCCATTGGCTTCGCGCGCGGGGAACACCGCCAACCGGTCCGGCAAGCGCAGCACCTCACCATCGAATGACGCGCGCGGCATCAGCTCGGCCTCGGTGCCCAACCTTCGGCGCCAGCCCAGTCGGTGGCGGGACACCTCGGGGGAGACCGGGCGCAATTCTACGCCCGGACTCCCCCCAAGCCCTCGGAAGAGGACGGCCAGCCGCCCCGCGACCTGCGAGAGGTCGACCGCGGCTCCATCATGCACCAAAGGTGCATCGAGGCGGCTGGCAAGGGTGTGCCACAGTTTCCCGATCGTTTCTTCGGGTTCCCATGGCTCAAAATCGATCCTGACCATCGGCGGGCCTCACCCAAAGACAGCCGTGACAAGATCGAGGAGCCCGCGTTTGATGTCCTCATCATCTGTCAGAGGTTCAATCATGGCGGCAAGGATGGCGCGGTCGGTGGACATGCCCTGTGCGATCAGCGTCGCGGCATAGACAACCAGACGGGTGGAGACGCCTTCCTCAAGGTCCTGACCCTTCAGCCCGCGCAGCTTGTTCGCCAGCCGGATCAGCGGCTTGCAACGCTCCAGCGGCAGGCCACTTTCCTTGGCGACGACCTCGGCCTCCATCTGCGGCGACGGAAAGTCGAACTCCAGCGAGATGAACCGCTGCCGGGTCGAGGGTTTCAGGGTTTTCAGGATATTCTGATATCCGGGGTTATAGGAGGCCACCAGCATGAAACCGGGCGCGGCCTCAAGTTCCTCGCCGGTGCGGTCAATCGGCAGGATGCGCCGGTCGTCGGTCAGCGGGTGCAGCACGACGGTGACGTCCTTGCGGGCCTCGACCACCTCATCAAGGTAGCAGATCGCGCCTTCGCGCACCGCGCGGGTCAGGGGGCCATCGACCCAGACGGTTTCGCCGCCCTTCAGCAGGTAGCGCCCGATCAGGTCAGCGGCGGCAAGGTCATCATGGCAGGCTACGGTATACAGCGGGCGGCCAAGCTTGGCGGCCATATGCGCCACAAAGCGGGTCTTGCCGCAACCTGTCGGGCCTTTCAACAGAACCGGCAGATCGTTGGTGTAGGCGGCGGTGAACACATCGCATTCATCGCCCTGAGGCAGGTAGAAGGGGGCGTTTGCCGCCCCCTCGCTCAGTTGCATGGAGCCGTCCATATCCATCACTCCGCAGGGGTTTCGGCTGCGCCGGGTTCAATGATCTCTTTCCGGGGAACCCAGACCGAGTAGATGAACAACAGCGCACCAAGGACAACGACCACACCAGACCCCAGACGCATCCAGTAGAATATGGCGATCTGGTCCTGTACGTCCATGAAGTAGTCGCCGATCACCCGTTGCATGTGGGTTTGCACGGTGCCGCCAAAGGTCAGCACGAAGGTCATGAAGACCATGCCCGAGGACATCAGCCAGAACGAGGCCATGTTCATCACCTGATTATACGGATCACTGTTTTTCAGGATCGGCATCGCATAGCTGAAGATCGCCAGGTTGAGGCAGACGTATGCTCCGTAAAAGGCCAGGTGACCGTGGGCGGCAGTGATCTGCGTGCCGTGGGTATAATAGTTCACCCCGTGCAGCGTGTGCAGAAAGCCCCAGACGCCGGCACCAAAGAAGGCAAGCGTGGCACAGCCCAGCGACCACAGCAGCGCGGCCTTGTTGGGATGGTCCCGTCGGCCTTTCCAAACCATGACGAAGGCAAAGGCCATCATCGCAAAGAACGGGATCACTTCGAGGCTTGAGAAGATCGAGCCGATCCACTGCCAATACCCCGGCGTGCCGATCCAGTAGTAATGGTGCCCGGTGCCAAGAATGCCCGAGAACAGCGCGGCGGCGACAATGACATAGAGCCATTTCTCGACCACCTCACGGTCCACGCCTGTCAGCTTGAGCATCAGATAGGCCAGGATTGAGGCCATGATCAGCTCCCACACGCCTTCAACCCACAGGTGGACGACATACCACCAGTATTGCTTGTCCAAAGACAGGTTGCCGGGGTTGTAGAAGGCAAACAGGAACAGCAGCGCCAGACCCCACAGACCCAACAGCAGGATGTTGGTGATCGCGGTTTTCTTGCCCTTCAGCACCGTCAGCGAGACGTTGTAGAGGAAGATCAGCGCCGCGACGACAATGCCGGCCTTGACCCATTTGGGTTGCTCAAGGAACTCGCGCCCCTCTTTGCCCAGCAGCCAGTTGCCTTCGAACAGGTTGAACGTATAGGTCAGCACCACGCCCAGCGTACCAAGGATCAGGATCGCCAGCTGGATATAGGCCAGCGTGGGCGAATGGATCTCGCGCTCGGCCTCTTCGGGCACAAGGAAATAGGCCGCGCCGAAAAAGCCGGTGATCAGCCAGACGATCAATGCATTGGTGTGCAGCATCCGCACAATGTTGAACGGCAGCAGATCAGACAGGAAGTTGGGATAGACATAGATCAGACCGGCCAGCAGGCCGCCGATCACCTGGATCGCGAACAGGCCCATTGCGAATGCGAAATACGCGTAGGCCACTTTTTGGGATTCATATTTCATTGTTCCGGTTCCCTTCTCAGCCCGCCTCGTTGGGCGGCCAGTCCTGAGCGTCAATATTGTCCGTCCAGATCAGGAAGTTCGCCAGATCGCGGATCTCTTCGTCGCTGAGGTTGAAATTGGGCATCTGCCGGCGACCGGGAATGCCGGTCGGCTGCGCCTCCATCCAGCCCTTGAGGGACTCAAAGGCCGATTCCGGGTCGTCCAGCACGCCCCAGCGGGTCATCACGTTGCCGACTTCGGGGGCATAGTAGGCGCCCTCGCCCAGGATCGTATGACAGTTGATACAGGCGTGTTTTTCCCAGACATGTTTGCCCCGGACCACGCTTTCATCCAGCTTGGCGGTGTTTTCCGACCGCAGGATATACAGGTGGGAATGGGCCGACAAAGCCAGAAAGATAAGGATAAAGAACAGGGACCCGCCGTAGAATATATTGCGAGCCATGCTCTTGGTCATGACTTCTCGCATCGCGCTCTCCTTTGCGCAGATTAGCTAGTGGGGGCAGAATGGCGGCTGGGCAGGCCCGGCTCCTTAACGAAAGTCAAGCCTGCGGGATTTTACGCGGACCGGCGCGCGCGAGGGCCGGTCAAAGCGGGCCACATCGCCAGCAAATACAGGGCAAAGGCCGCAACCCACAGCCCGTCCGACAGCAGCATCGCCACCAGATAGCCCGCGTTCAGATCGGTGCCGACCCAGCGGGTCAGCGCGGCCACGGCCATCAGCCCATAGGCCACCACCATCGGTCCCGGTGCGACCAGCGCGCGCCCGCTGTGGCCCAAGGCGGCGCGACTCATGACGGCCAGGGTCATGCCGCCGACGCAGCCAATGCCCAGCACGTGCAGCGCGGCGACCTCATTGCCCAGGCCAAGCCCGGCCAACCCCCACAGGATCATACCCAGTGCCAACATGCCCAACCCCAGATGCAGCGCCAGCAATATCGGCTGCCGCAGGGTCCAGCAGGTGCGCCAGCGCGCCATGCGCAGCACCTGAACCCCGCCCAGCACCACGGCCACCACAGCGAGAACCGGACCGATGCCAAAGACCAGCGCGCTGATCGGCAGGACCAGCGCCAACGCCATCACCGCCTTATCCAGCACTGCGACCGAAACCGGCCACGCTGCCTCGGGCAGGCCAGCGCGTTTCATGGCATTGCGCGTAAAAGCAGGGGTGATCCGCCCACCCAGAATGGCGATCATGGCGCATAAGGTCAGCAGGCCAGCGCGCAGCCCGGTTTGCAGCGTGTTCTCCGTCAGGCCGATCCATTCCAGATGCGTCAGCAGATCCGCCACCCAGATCAGCACCAGCAGTAAAAGAAAGATCATGTTCTGCGGCTTTGGCCGCCGCATCAGCTGGGTCGCAATCTTGGCCGCCAGAACCGGCACAAAAGCCAGATCGACCACAGCGACCACGACAGGCGGTACCATCCCTGAAAACCACATCGCCATTCGCCCGGCCAACCACAAGGCAGCGGCCAGAGTAATAAAGCGCGCGCGCGCGTCCGGGGCACCGGTCCAGTTCGGCACCGCTGTCAGGAAAAACCCGCCAAGCGCTGCGGTGGCGTAGCCGAAAACCATCTCGTGGGCATGCCACATTGGGGGCGTCATCCCGTAGGCCGGGGCTAGATAGGGCACGCTCAGCCACAAACCCCAAACCAACCCGACAAACAGGCCGTAAATCCCGGCAGACAGAAAGAAAACACGAAATCCCTCACCGAAAATACGGGTGATGATCGCGGGCATGGCTGCTCTCCTTGACGGTTTTTGGAACCTCTATCAGGGCGAGCGCAGCGACCGCTTAACCAAAGTCAAAACGCGGAAAACATGCCTGTAAGAGTCAGATTTTATTGTGTGAATTTTTCGGTTTTCGCTTCACCTCCGACAAATTTGCGACGGCGCTGTTGACTTTCGTCAAGGAGCGCCGGTCGGCGATGTCTCAGGCTTGGGGCTGCCTCACCACGCAAACGGAGAGTGATCATGTCACTTGCAATCAGCTACAACAAAACCGGTCGCGCCTTTGGGGTCGGTTTGGCGATGCTGCTGGGCAGCGCCGCCGCGCCAGTCTTTGCAGAAGGGCCAACGCTTAGCGACGAAGCATTTGAATCGTCCAAACAACTGTATTTTGAACAATGCGCAGGGTGCCACGGCGTGCTGCGCAAAGGGGCGACGGGTAAGAACCTGGAGCCGCATTGGAAGAAAACCGCAGCCGACGGCACCGTGACCGAAGGCGGCACCCTCGCGCTGGGTCAGGATCGTCTTGAAAAGATCATCGCCTGGGGCACCGAGGGCGGCATGAACAACTTCTCGGACATCATGTCCGAGCAGGAAATCAAGGATATGGCGACCTATATCATGATGGACGCCCCCAAGCCGCCTGAAATGTCGCTGGATCAGATGAAGGCCACCCGCAAGGTCTATGTAGAAGAAGCCGACTATCCGACCGAGCCTCTGCACGGTCGCAACTGGGAAAACTTCTTTGTCGTGATCGAACGGGATGCCGGCAAGGTGGCCGTGATCGATGGCGACACCAAAGAGGTTCTGGTCCACATCCCCACCGGCTATGCGGTGCACGTGATCAAAGCGTCCGAGCATCACAAGGTCGAAGAACCCGAACAGCCCGGCCGGTTCTGGTACACGATGGGTCGTGACGGCAAGATGACCAAGATCGACCTGTGGCAGACGCCGGACAAGATGTTGGTGTCCGAAGTGACCATCGGCTATGACGCGCGTGACGTGGCCATCTCGGGCGATGGGAAATACGTGATCGGTGGGGCCTATTGGCCGCCGCACTTTGCAATCGTGGATGCGGTGACGATGGAGCCGCTCAAGGTGGTGTCGACCCGTGGCGTGAATATCGACGGCGATTATGTCGAAGAAAGCCGCGTAGCCGCGATCTATACCACTCCAAACGTCCCAAGCTGGCTGGTTGCGGTGAAAGAACTGGGTCAGATGTGGCAGGTCGATTATTCCGATATCGACAACCTGCGCATCGACAAGATCGACACCGCCAAGTTCCTGCATGACGGGTTCTTTGATCCCACAGGCCGGTATTTCCAGATCGCCGCCAACGCGTCGAACAAGATGGTTGTGGTCGACACCCACGAACGCAAGCTGGAATCGCTGATCGACGTGGCCGCCCTGCCGCACCCCGGCCCCGGCGCCAACTGGAACGACCCGAACTGTGGTCCTGTGGCCGGTACGACTCACCTTGGCGTGGGCACCGTGACCGTCTGGGGCAACGATCCCGAAAACCGTCCCGACGATGCCTGGAAGGTCTGCTACGAGGTCGAAACCGACGGGCCCGGCCTGTTCATCCGCACCCACCCGAATTCAAAATACGTGTGGGCGGACCAGACCAAGCACCCCGAGCCTGAGATCCAGCAATCGGTTCAGGTCATCGACAAGGAAACCGGTGAGATCGTGAAAACGATCCAGTTGACCGAACAGGAAGGCCACGCCGCCGTCCATTTCGAGTTCAACGCCGACGGGACCGAGGTCTGGGTGTCGAACTGGAACCTGGCGGACTCGCTGGAGCCCAACGGTGAGATCGTGATCTACGATGCCGAAACGCTGGAAGAAAAAGCGCGCATCAAAGGTCTGTTCGCGCCGACCGGCAAGTTCAACGTCTACAACCGGTCGAACCACGTCACCTGACTCGGTTGCCACCAACACCGGAAAGGGCGGGCCCCTCGCCCGCCCTTTCCCCGTTTTCCCCTCAGCCAACGCTCGGGCCTGACACGCCGGGCCAGTCAAGCAAACGGAGCCCGATATGACCTCGGAACCGGATAAGAAACCACCGATCTGGCGTCGGTATTTCCTGTGGGGAATGCCCGTGGCCGGGATTGCCGCGGCCTTTGTCGGCGGCATCATCTTCTGGGGCGGGTTCAACACCGCCATGGAAGCCACCAACACCAAGGAATTCTGCGTCTCGTGCCACGAGATGCGCGATTTCGTCTACGAGGAATACACAGGCACGATCCACGATGTGAACCGATCCGGCGTCGGCGCGGTCTGTTCCGATTGCCACGTGCCCAAGGACTGGACGCATAAGATCATCCGCAAGATCAAGGCGTCCAAAGAGCTGTATGGCAAGATGGTCGGCACCATCAACACCCGCGAGAAATTCGAAGCCAAACGCGTGCATCTGGCGATGAATGAATGGGAACGGATGAAATCCACCGACTCGCGCGAGTGCCGCAACTGTCACGATTTCGAATCCATGATGCCCGAGTTTCAGAAACCCCGCGCACGTCAACAGCACCTGAACGCGATGACCGTGGGCCAGACCTGTATCGACTGCCACAAGGGGATCGCCCATTCGGACGCGCGGGATCGTGCGGATGAGGAGTATCTGGAAAAGCTTGAAGCCCCGAACCCTGCCTTTATCCGCGAGATCCCGGCCGAATATCTGGCCAGCCTTGCCCGGGTAGAAGCCAAGGAAGCCGCCGAATCCGAGGCTGAAAAAGCCGCGCGCGCTGCCCAGCAAGAAGCGGTGCAGGCGCAGATCGCCGCCGCGGTCGAGGCTGCTCTGGCCGAGCAGCAGACAGGGGATTCAGCATCTTCAGGCGGTGGCAGCGATGTTGCCCCCGGTATCGACTGGACCGCTGTGGCCAGCGCCGACATGAAACTGTTCTACCCCGGCCAGGCCTCATTCGAATGGGTCCAGAACGGCAAGTTCCACGGCGGGGCACGCCCGCTGACCAAGGGGGGCGATCAATGTTCGACCTGTCACGCCAAGGAGCTGGACACGATCGGCAACAAGATCGTGGCAGGGGGTGAGCTTGAACCCACGCCGATCCCCGGCAAGCGCGGTGTGATCGACGCAACCGTTCAGGCGGCCCATGATGACGAAAACCTGTATATCCGTCTGCAATGGCCGGATGCGGGCCACAGCCCTGCCCCCTTTGTTGATGGCGGCAAGATGGACCCCGACAACCAGATCAAGGTGGCCATGATGATCACCGGCACCGGCATCGAGTTGGGCGATCAGGTGGGCTGCTGGGCCTCGTGCCACGCCGACAACAGCTATATGCCCTTCGCCCCCGAGGGTGATGCGATTGCCGCCAATGGTGATGTCTCGGGCCGCCTGACCGCGCAGGACACCGTGACCAAATACATCAGCGAAAGCCGGACAGAGGTTGAGGTCAAAGGCCGCCGTGGAAAGGCGCTGGGGGGCTGGGACAAGCTGCAAGCGGCTGAACAGATCGAGCAGTATCTGGCCGATGGCACCTATCTGGACCTGATGCGCGTCTATGCCGATGGCAGCGCCACCAATGGCTATCTGCTGGAGCAGCGCGTGGTCAATGACGGCGAGATCGCGGCTTCGGCCAGCCTCGACGCGGGTGTCTGGACGGTGGTCTTCACCCGTCCGCTCAACTCGGGCGCGCCGGGTGACGTGCCGCTTGAGGCAGGGAAAACCTACACGGTGGGCTTTGCCATCCACGATGACTTTGCCGCCGCCCGGTTCCACCACGTGACGCTGGATACCAGCCTGGCGCTGGACGACGACAGCGCGTTCATCAACGTGGTCAAACAGTAAAGGACCGGGGCCGGGCAATCCGGCCCCTTCCCCGTTGAAGAGGAGATTTGGACGATGCACCCCCAACACCTTCTTCCCGCGCTGCTGCTTCTGGCCGCGCCCGCATGGGCCGACGACACCGCCGCGCTGTGTGCCGAGGCCGAGGACCGCTATGTCGACCTGTTCGGCCAGCCCTCATCCGCGGTTGAGGATGCTGAGGTTGTCTTGATGTATCAATACACCTTCTGCCCGGTCGAACTGACGGTCAAGGCAGGCACTACGGTCCGCTGGGTGAACGTGGACAAACGCACCAGCCATTCGGTTCTGCTGAAAGACGGCAGCGCACCCGAAAGCGACCGGCTTTTCCCCGAGGAATCGGTGGACATGACCTTTCTCACCCCCGGACCGCAGGACTACCTGTGTGGCCCGCATTGGGAAACCCAGAACATGATCGGAATGATCACCGTCGAACCCTGAGCCGAGGCAGACATACAGGCAAGATGAAGGAGCGCGGGCGCAAATCCCGCGCTCCTTAACTTTAGTCAAGGCAAGGCGGATCAGAATGCGGGAAGCTTGGCGCATGACACGCCCGGTCCGCCCAGCGACGTCCCAGACACGCAGCGCAAATCCGGGTTTCGACCACATTCAGACCAAGCGAGTTTGCACATGAGCGGTAAGGTTTTTCTGATAGGCGCTGGCCCCGGCGACCCCGAGCTGATGACCCTGCGCGCGCTGCGAATGCTGCAAGAGGCGGATGTGGTGGTCTATGACCGTCTGGTCTCGGACGATATTCTGAACCTGCACGCGGATGGCGCGCGGCTGATCCCGGTGGGCAAAGCGCCCAAATGCCATACGGTACCGCAGGATCAGATCAACGACATCCTCGTCGAAGAGGCCCGCGCCGGTCACACGGTCGCGCGGCTGAAAGGTGGCGATCCGATGATATTCGGGCGCGGCTCGGAAGAGGCCGCCTATCTGATGGCCCACGGCATCCCCGTTGAATACGCGCCGGGGATCACGGCGGCGCAGGGGGCATCGTGCTCCACCGGCGTGCCGCTGACCCATCGTGGGCTGGCGACCTCAGTGCAATATGTCACCGGGCACCGGCAGGCCGACAAAGTGCTGGATCTGGATTGGAAACGTCTGGCCGACCCGGATTCGACGCTGGTTGTCTATATGGGCGTGGCCAATATCGGCCAGATCGCCATGGGGCTGATGACCGAGAACCTGCCCGGATCAACCCCGGTTCTGGCCGTCGGCAAAGCCACCACGCCGGATGAACGCCGTCTGGTCTCGCGGCTGGACCGGCTGGCCGCCGATGCGCGCGCGGCTGATCTGAAAGCGCCGACCTTGTTTATCATCGGCAAAGTGGTGTCGCTTTATGCAGACCAGCCCATAGCTGATTTGCTGGAGCAGGCGCATGGCTAGTTTGGCTCAATCCTGCAGCGTTCGAACCAAAGGCTGGACCGCGCACGCAATCCTCACAACCGCCGTGCTTGTGGCCACGACAGCCTTTGCTGCCGACACGCTGGACCCCAACGTCCTGAAACGGCTGGTGCATCAGGATTGCGGCTCGTGCCACGGCCTGTCGCTGAAAGGCGGGCTTGGCCCCGATCTGCGGCCCGAAACCCTGCAACATTACGACGCCGAGGTTCTGACCGGCGTCATCCTGGACGGTATCCCAGATACCGCGATGCCCCCATGGAGGCCCCTGATCAGCGAAGAAGAGGCCGAATGGATCGCTCGCTACCTGCTGCAACAGGAGACCCCATGAAAACGCTTGTCCTCACCCTCGCCGCCGCGCTGATGCTTGGCACGGCGCAGGCCGAACCCACCGCGACCGGCGATCTGGGCCTTGTGATCGAACGGGCCAATGGCTCGGTCCTGCTTGTGGATCAGTCCGACCGCGCCGCGCTCGCGCGGATTGAGGGGCTGGGCGATCTGTCCCATGCCTCGCTCGTCTATTCCCCTGATGAACGCTTTGCCTATGTCTTCGGGCGTGACGGAGGGTTGACCAAGGTTGATATCGTCACCCGCCAGATCGCGGCGCGTGTTGTGCAGGCAGGCAATGCCATCGGCGGCGCGATTTCGGATGACGGTAAACTGGTCGCCGTGTCGAACTATGAACCCGGCGGCGTGCGCGTCTTTGATGCGGACACGCTGGACATGGTCGCCGACATCCCCACCGGCAGCAAAACCATCGGTCTGGTCGATGCACCGGGCCGCCGGTTCGTGTTCACCATGTGGGACACGGGCGAGACTTGGATTGCTGATTTCTCGAACGGCGCCCCCGCGATCACCAAGATCCCCGACATGGGCAAAAACCCTTATGACGCGCTGATCACCGCCAATGGCCGCACCTATATCACCGGTCTGTTTGGTGAGGACGGCCTGACCGCGCTGGACTTATGGGCCGAGACGCCCGAACCCATCCGCGTGCTGCCTAATTACGGGCGCGGGCAAGAGGACATGCCGGTCTACAAGATGCCCCATCTGGAAGGTTGGGCGCTGACAGGCCGCGAATTCGTATTGCCCGCAGTGGGTCATCACGAGGTTCTGTGGATCGACGCCGACACCCTGTCCGAGACCGGGCGCACGAAAACCCACGGCCAGCCGGTCTTTGCCATGGCGCGGCCCGACGGACGACAGGTCTGGGTGAATTTCGCCCACCCGCTGAACGACACGATCCAGGTGATCGACTCGGTCAGCAAGCAGATCATCCACGAATTCAAACCGGGCCCCGCGGTGCTGCATATGGAGTTCACCCCGCGCGGGCATGAGGTCTGGATCAGCGTGCGAGACGCAGGCAAGGTCATGGTCTACGACACGCAGAGCTTCGAAAAACTGCGCGAGATCGAGGCCGACAGCCCCTCGGGGATCTTCTTTACCGCCCGTGCACACAGAACGGGGCTGTAAGCGATGAAACATATCACCGACCCGACAGACCGCCGCTTGCTGGACGAATTCCAACGCGATTTTCCCATCACCGACCGCCCGTTTCAGGTTCTTGCGGACGCACTGGGTCTGGACGAGACCGAAGTTCTGGATCGTCTGGCCCGGATGCGCAAAACCGGGCGTATAACAAGGGTGGGCGCGACGATTGCTCCCGGCGCGGTATCTGCCAGCACATTGGCGGCTGTGGCGGCACCCGACGCCCGACTGGAAGAGGTCGCCGCCATCATTGATGCAGAACCCGGCGTGAACCACAATTACCAGCGCGAGGATGACTGGAACCTGTGGTTTGTCGCCACCGGCCCGGACCGGGCGCATGTGGATGAAACCCTGGCGCGGATTGCGCAGCGCACCGGGCTGCAGGTTCTGGACCTGTGGCTGGTGCGTCCTTTCAATGTGGATCTGGGCTTTCGCATGTCAGGCGCAACGCGCAATGTGCCCGGCCCGCGGCGCGTTGACCGCTCGGCCATGCAGGATGGTGACCGGACGGTATTGCAGGCGCTCAGTTCCGGGTTGCCTCTGGTGGCTGAGCCCTATGCGCTGCTGGCGCACGCGCTGGGATGCAGCACCCTGCATGTCATGAACCGGATCAGGGCACTGCATACGGCAGGTATCATCTCGCGCTTGGGCGTCATCGTCCGCCATCGCGCGCTTGGCTGGTCGGCCAATGCGATGGTCGTTTGGGACATGCCCGCTGATCAGGTCAACACCGCGGGTCCCGCTTTGGCCGCGCATCCCGGCGTGACTCTGTGCTATGAACGTAACCCGGTCGAGGGCGTCTGGCCCTATCGTCTCTATTCCATGATTCACGCCCGCTCGCGCTCCGAAGCGTTGCAGACTCTGGCTGGGGCCGCCGCCCTGCCCGATCTGGCGGGCGCGCAGCACAAGGTGCTGTTTTCCACACGCTGCTTCAAACAGACCGGCGCGCTGATCCAACCGAAGGAGGCAGCCGCATGACCCTGGACGACACCGACCGCGCAATCCTGAACCGGATGCAGGATGATCTGCCGCTGACCCCGCACCCCTATGCCGCGATTGCCGAGGAGTTGGGGATCGCGGAATCCGATCTGCTGACCCGCCTGAGCCGGATGAAACAGGACCGCGTCATCACCCGCTTCGGCCCCTTCTTTGACGCCGCCGCCATGGGCGGGGCCTTTTGCCTTTGTGCCATGGCCGTGCCTGCGCAGGATTTTGAAACCGTCCTGACCAAAGTCAATGCGCACCCCGAGGTCGCGCATAATTATGAGCGCACGCACCGGCTGAATATGTGGTTCGTTCTGGCGACAGAGACGCCCGAAGGGATTGCCGCAACAGCCAAAGCCATCGAACGGGAAACCGGGATCACCGTCTTGCAATTTCCCAAACTTCAGGAATTTTTCATCGGTTTCCGGGTAGCAGCATGATCGACGCAAAAGACCGCCAGATTATCGAGGCCCTGCAGGGCGGCCTGCCCCTTGTGCCCGCACCGTACCGGCAGGTCGCCGAGGAACTGGGTCTTGAGGAAGACGATCTGCTGTTTCGTCTGGCCGATATGAAATCGCGCGGCGTGATCCGGCGCATCGCAGCGGCCCCCAATCATTACAAGCTGGGCATGACCTCGAACGGGATGACCGTCTGGGATGTGGCCGACGACCGCGTGGCTGATCTGGGCAACCGGATCGGCGCGCTTCCCTTTGTCACGCACTGCTATGAACGCCCCCGCGCCCTGCCCGACTGGACCTATAACCTGTTCGCCATGGTCCACGGCACCGACCCTTCCGAAGTCGAAGAAAAACGCTCCGAGATCGCGGCGATCCTGGGTGATGCCTGCCGGTCGCAGGACATCCTTTATTCCACGCGCATCCTGAAAAAGACCGGGCTGCGCCTGAAACAGAAAGGCTGAGATATGTTCCGCCTGACCGAATACATGCACCAACTGGTCAACCCGACCCCCGTGCGCAATCGTCGCCCCGGCCCGGTGAAGCCAGTGGTTATCTGGAACCTGACCCGGCGCTGCAACCTGAAATGCCGCCATTGTTATACCGTCTCGGCGGATGTGGCCTTCCCCGGTGAGCTCAGCCACGAGCAAGCCATGGTAACCCTAGAGGATCTGGGCCAATTTCGCGTCCCGGCCCTGATCCTCTCGGGTGGGGAGCCTCTGGACCGGTTCGATTTCTTCGACATCGCCAAACGTGCACGAGAGTTGGTGCCGATGCTGGCGCTGTCCACCAATGGCACGCGGATTCACGATGAGACCGCCGACATGATCGCCGATGTAGGGTTCAACTATGTGGGTATTTCTCTGGACGGGATCGGGGCCACAAATGACTGGTTCCGCGGGGTTGAGGGCGCCTTTGCCGATGCCCTGCGCGGTGTGCGCGAATGCAAGAAACGCGGCATCAAGGTTGGCCTGCGCTTCTGCCTGACCGAGGGCACCCAGCACCACCTGCCCGATCTGCTGCAACTGTGCGATGACGAAGGCGTCGATAAGTTCTACCTGTCGCATCTGGTCTATGCCGGACGCGGCGACAAAAACCGAGGCGAGGATGCCGAACATCTGCGCACCCGCAAAGGGCTGGACCTGCTGCTGGACCGCGCGTGGGAGGCCGCGTCTGGCGGGCGTCCTCTGGACATCGTGACCGGGAATAACGACGCCGATGCCGGATATTTCCTGAATTGGGTCCGCGCGCGGTTCGACGCGGACAAGGCCGCCCATGTGCGGGATCATCTGGCAGCGTGGGGCGGAAACTCCAGCGGGTTGGGCGTGGCCAATATCGACAATCTGGGCCGCGTGCATCCCGACACCTATTGGTCGGATTACACGGTCGGTAATGTAAAGACCAAGCCGTTTTCCGAGCTGTGGACCAGTGATGATCCGATGCTGGCGATGCTGCGCACCCGTCCGCGCCCGCTCAAGGGACGCTGTGGCGCGTGTCGGTTGAAGGACGTCTGTGGCGGCAACACCCGCATCCGGGCCCTGCAACTTACCGGTGATCCATGGGCCGAAGATCCGGCCTGTTATCTGAGCAATCAAGACATCGGTGTTGAGGATGCAGCTGAGCGCCTGCAGGTCACACCGTTCCGGGGGAAAAGCCATGATCCGGCGCATCAATTCTTCTGACACTCTAAAAATCGGCACTTTATGCGCGCTGCTGCTGGCGGGCTCCTCATGGGCCGATGCGCCCTCGGATTACGCCGAGTTCTGCGCCTCGTGCCATGGCGAGAACCGTCTGGGTGGGGTTGGTCCGGCGCTGATCCCCGAGACGCTCAAGCGGATGCGCGGCCCGCGGGTGGCCTCGGTGATTGCCGAGGGGCGGACAGCCACACAAATGCCCGCCTTTGCCCATGAGCTGGATGCGTTGCAGATCGAAGAATTGGCAGGTTGGTTGAAATCCCCGCTGGAGACCGACCCCGAATGGGGCGAAGCCGATATCATGGCCAGCCGTACACTGGACGATGGCTATGTGCCGGTCGATGCGCCCGTCTGGGACAGTGATCCGATGAACATCACGCTGGCGGTTGAAACCAGCGATCACCATGTCAGCGTGCTGGACGGCGACACGTTCGAGGTTCTGGACCGGTTCGAGACGCCGTTTGCCGTGCACGGCGGGCCAAAATTCAGCCCCGATGGGCGCTATGTGTTCATCATGTCCCGCGATGGCTGGGTGCAAAAGTATGACATCTGGGCGCTGCAACAAGTGGGCCGCGTGCGCGCGGGCCTGAACAGCCGCAACATCGCCATGTCGGGCGATGGCAAATGGGTGGCTGTGGCGAATTACCTGCCCAATTCGCTGACTTTGCTGTCGACCGAGGACCTCTCGGTGGCGACGGTTATCGAGGTCAAAAGCAAGAAAGGCGTGCCGAGCCGGGTTTCCGCCGTGTATCAGGCGCCGCCGCGCGAAAGCTTTGTGCTGGCGTTGAAAGATGTGCCCGAGATCTGGGAGGTCTTCTATGGTGCCAACCCGCCGCAATTCGGGCTGGGGCATGATTTCCGGATCGAGGGGCAGTTCAAGAACCCCAACCCCTTCCCGGTGCGCAAGATCACCACGCCCGACTATCTGGACGACTTCTTTTTCGACCAGAGTTACGAATATGTCATGGGCGCCTCGCGCGATGGCAAAGGCGGGCAGGTGATTGATCTGGTGATCGGACATAAGGTAGCCGATCTGGACCTGCCTGGCATGCCGCATCTCGGATCGGGGATTACGTGGAAACATGGCGACACAACCGTGATGGCGACGCCGCATCTGACCGATGGCACCGTGTCGGTGATCGACATGGAAAGCTGGAAGACCATCAAGCGGATCAAGACCGAAGGGCCGGGGTTCTTCATGCGCAGCCATGAGAATTCGCCCTATGTCTGGGCAGATGTGTTCTTTGGGCCCAACAAGGACGCCATGCATGTGATCGACAAGCAGAGCCTTGAGATCGTCAAAACCCTGCGCCCTGCCCCCGGCAAGACCGTGGCCCATGTGGAGTTCACCAAGGATGGCCGCCACGCGCTGGTTTCCATCTGGGAGGATGATGGCGCAGTGATCGTCTATGACGCGCAGACGTTGGAAGAGGTCCGTCGCCTGCCGATGCGCAAACCGTCTGGGAAATACAATGTCTGGAACAAAATCACCTTCTCGGAAGGCACCAGCCACTGAAGGCAAATGGCCGGTTTGGAAACTGGCTGCGCTGCTGTATCCGGCCACGATGCTGGCCGTGGCGATCAACCTGTTTCTGGCCGGGTTGATCGCCCATGGCCTTGGCTTCGTGGCGATGTCTCCCGTGACAGCGCTGATCTGGTCGGTGCCTCTGGGGGTGCCTGCCTCCTGGCTCGCGGGCCGTTGGGTGCGCGGATTGATGGATGAGGCAGACGAATAAAATAAGTTATATCCTATTGTTTTTAGGGTATTTTTGTCTTTCATTAAATTCTTATCGACTCGAAAACAAATGACTTAAGTCAAGTATCGGGCCGCCCGAATCCCCTAGTATTCAAGAATAGAATACCGAGTTGGATTTTCCATGCCCGCCCCTAACCCTCTGCACAACCTCCCTGTTCGCGCGTCCCGCGTGGCTTGTGCTTTGGCGGGCATTATCCTGCTGCTGTTGCAAATGCTGAGCCCGGTTCTGGCGAGTACCGGGGAAAGCATGTGGGTGGAAATCTGCTCGGAGGCAGGAGCGGTCTGGGTTCAGGTCGACCTTGAGGAAGGAACCGAAGACCCGACCGCGCCCTGCCCGAAATGCGCCGACTGCGCCCTGTGTGCGATTACGGCAGCGGCCCCTGTGCCAGACCTGCCCGTGGTGACTGGGGACGGGTTTGTTCAACCCGTCCGTTACGTGACTCGCGATCTGGTCACTGCACATAACGTAAAAAAACTGTGGCCCGAAACCCGAGGCCCCCCGTGCGCATCCCAAGAAGACTCTGTACGCGCCCTGCGCGCGCCTCTGGCGTCCACCTTAACTATCGGAGGTGCGCCATGGTCGTAAGTCGCGCATTCCACACCCTGCTGGCCTTTGCCCTGTCCTGCCTGATAGCGAGCAGCGCCCATGCCGACAGCCTTGCCAGCTTCCTGCCCGAGATTGACCCCGCCGAACTGACCCCCGGTGCCGACGCCTTTGGCCCGGTGCGCGAGGACGTGCCCGTTGCCCCCGTTCTGAAGGGCGGCGAGACCGTGGCCTGGGCCTTCCTGACATCCGATTTCGTGGGCACCACCGGCTATTCCGGCAAACCCATCCACGTGGTCGCGGCCATTGACGATGATGCGGTGCTGACCGGTGTGAAGCTGGCCAAACACTCGGAACCGATCGTGCTGATCGGCATCCCGAACGCGCGCATGGTCGAGCTGACCGAAGGCTATGCCGGGCTGGACCTGAAGGTCGAGGCCGAAACCGGAGGTGAGGGGCATGACCTCGATATCATCTCGGGGGCCACCGTCACGATCATGGTGATTGATGACAGCCTTGTGCGTGGTGGCATCAAAGTGGCGCGGGCGCTGGGTCTGGGGGGCTTGTCCCCCGTGCAGGCCGATGGTCCCAAACGCGAAGTCGATCTGGCGCAGGATACTGTTTATGACTGGACCACGCTGGCCGGGGACGGATCAGTCCGCCGCCTGACGCTGGATATCGGTCAGGTCAACGCGGCCTTTGCCGCCACAGGCGATCAGCGTGCCATCAAACGGCCCGAACCGGGCGCGCCGGATGACACCTTCTTCGACATGCATCTGGCGCTGGTCTCGGTGCCCTCGATCGGCAAGTCGCTGCTGGGTGAGGCCGAATATCAGAACATGGCCGAATGGCTGGATGAGGGCGAGCAGGCCATTCTGGTGCTGGGTCGCGGGGCCTATAGCTTCAAGGGCTCGGGCTATGTGCGCGGCGGGATCTTTGACCGGATTCAGCTGATCCAAGGCGACAGTTCGGTCCGGTTCTTCGACAAGCAACAGCGCCGTCTGGGTGCGGTCGCCGCCCCGGATGCGCCCAGCTTTACCGAGTTGGACATCTTCAAAATCCCCGCTAATGCCGAGTTCGACCCGGCCGAGCCGTTCCGCCTGCAACTGCTGGTGCAACGGGCCGTGGGCGCGGTCGAAAAGACGTTTTTGACCTTCGATCTGGGCTACAAACTGCCCGAGCAGTATCTGCTGCCCATCGCCGCTGCTGTGGTTTTCGATGACGCCACCGGCGAGGCTGCGGCAAAGGCTGCCCTGTGGCAACGCATCTGGAAAGACCGCGTGGTCGAGATCTTCATTCTTGGCGCAATGCTGCTGGTGCTGACGGCGACCTTCTTCTTTCAGTTCCACGCCACAATGAATGCGCGGGTCTTTTACTGGTTCCGCATCGGGTTCCTGACCATGACGCTGTTCTTTATCGGCTGGTACGCCAATGCACAGCTGAGCGTGGTGAACCTGATGGCGCTGGCGGGCAGCCTGCGCACGGGGTTCTCGTGGGACGCCTTCCTGCTCGACCCGCTGGTCTTTATCCAATGGTTCGCCGTCGCCGCCGCTCTGCTTTTCTGGGGTCGCGGAGCCTATTGCGGCTGGCTGTGCCCGTTTGGAGCGTTGCAAGAGCTGACCAACAAGATTGCGCGCGCGCTGAAAGTGCCACAATGGACCCTGCCCTGGGGTCTGAATGAACGCCTCTGGCCAGCGAAATACATGATCTTCCTCGTGCTGTTCGGGATCAGTTTTGTCTCGATCCCGCTGGCCGAGAAATATGCCGAGGTCGAGCCGTTCAAGACCGCGATCATTCTGAAATTCATGCGCGACTGGCCTTTCGTGGTCTTTGCGCTGGCCCTGCTGGGGATCGGGCTGTTCGTGGAACGGTTCTATTGCCGCTATCTCTGCCCGTTGGGTGGAGCGCTGGCGATCCCCGCCCGTATCCGTATGTTCGACTGGCTGCGCCGCTACCCCGATTGCGGCAGCCCCTGTCAGACCTGCGCCAATGAATGCCCCGTTCAGGCGATCCACCCCACCGGTGAGATCAATCCGAACGAGTGCGTCACCTGCCTGCATTGTCAGGTGCTCTACCAGTCCGAGGACAAATGTCCCGTCGTTATCCGCCAGTTGAAACGGCGGGCCAAGACAGGGTCGGTCAACCTCAAGACCCCCCTCGGACAACCACCGGCGAACCATCCGAACGCCAAACCGCAAACCGTTTCCTAAAAGGAGGAACGATCATGTCGGAACATGACAAGAAACTGAACATCACACGTCGCGGGATGCTGGGTGCGACCGCCACCGGCGCCGTGATTGCCGGGACCGGCCTGGGCTCGACCCTGATGACCGCACGCGAGGCAAGTGCTGCTGCGAATGCGCATCTGGAGCCGGGTGAGTTGGACGAATATTACGGCTTCTGGTCCTCGGGCCAAACCGGTGAGCTGCGCATCTTAGGCGTGCCGTCCATGCGCGAGCTGATGCGGGTGCCGGTGTTCAACCGCTGCTCGGCCACTGGCTGGGGTCAGACCAATGAATCGCTGAAGATCCTGACCGAAGGCCTGCTGCCTGAAACCAAAGAGTTCCTGGCCGCTAACGGCAAGGTCACCTACGACAACGGCGACCTGCACCACCCGCATATGTCCTTCACCGATGGCACCTATGACGGCCGCTATCTGTTCATGAACGACAAGGCCAATACCCGCGTGGCCCGTGTGCGCTGCGACGTGATGAAATGCGACAAGATCATCGAGATCCCGAACGCCCATGACATCCACGGCCTGCGTCCGCAGAAATACCCGCGCACCGGTTATGTCTTTGCCAATGGCGAACATGAGGCCCCGCTGGTCAATGACGGCCAGATCCTCGACGATCCGTCGCAATACGTGAACATCTTCACCGCGATTGACGGCGACACGATGGAGATCGCCTGGCAGGTGATGGTGTCGGGCAACCTCGATAACACCGACTGCGATTATCAGGGCAAATATGCATTCTCGACCTCGTACAACTCGGAAATGGGCATGAACCTGGCCGAGATGACCGAGAGTGAGCTGGACCACGTGGTCGTGTTCAACCTCAAAGGCATCGAAGACGCGATTGCGGCGGGCAACTATCAGGAGCTGAACGGCGTCAAGGTCGTGGACGGCCGGAAAGAGGCTGGCGGCAACCTGACCCGCTACATCCCGATCCCGAACTCGCCCCACGGTGTGAACGCCGCGCCCGACAAGAAACACATCATGATCAACGGCAAGCTGTCGCCAACCGTGTCCGTGATTGATGTCGAAAAAGTCGACGCGCTTTTTGCTGACAACGCCGATCCACGCTCGGCAATCGTTGCGGAACCGCAACTGGGCCTTGGCCCGCTTCACACTGCGTTCGACGGCAAGGGCAACGCCTACACCACCCTGTTCCTGGACAGCCAAGTGGTGAAATGGGACATCGCCAAAGCCATCGAAGCTTATGGCGGCGCGGACGTCGATCCGATCCTCGACAAGGTGGACGTGCAATATCAGCCGGGTCACAACTCGACCTCGATGGGTGAAACCGCCGAGGCGGATGGCAAGTGGCTGATTTCGATGAACAAGTTCTCGAAAGACCGCTTCCTGAACGTGGGACCGCTGAAACCTGAGAATGAGCAGCTGATCGACATCTCGGGCGACAAGATGAAGGTGGTCCATGACGGGCCTACATTTGCCGAGCCGCATGACTCGATCCTTGTGCACCGCTCCAAGGTGAACCCGGTCAATGTCTGGGATCGCAACGACCCGATGTGGGAAGATGCCCGCAAACAGGCCGAAGCCGACGGCGTCGATCTGGACTATGGCGCGGAAGAACCGATCCGGGATGGCAACAAGGTTCGGGTCTACATGACCTCGGTCGCACCTGTCTTCAGCATGGAGAAGTTCACCGTCAAGCAAGGCGACGAAGTCACTGTCTATGTCACCAACCTGGATGATGTGGACGACGTGACCCACGGTTTCTGCCTGTCGAACTTCGGCATCGCGATGGAGGTTGCGCCGCAGGCCACTGCCTCGGTCACGTTCATTGCCGACCGTCCGGGCGTGCATTGGTTCTATTGCCAGTGGTTCTGCCACGCGCTGCACATGGAAATGCGCGGCCGGATGTTTGTTGAGCCGCGGAGCGCGTAAGATGCGTTGGTCCCTGCTCATACCGCTCCTGCTCGGCTCGCCCCTTTGGGCGGCGGACTGGGATGTGCCCAACCGGGCGGGGGCCATCAACGAGATACTGGCGCAGGCGGCGGAAGGGGACACCCTCCGCCTGAGCCCCGGTGTCTACTCTGAGACATTGGTTCTGGACCGGCCCGTCACCATTGACGGGCTGGGACAGGCCACCATTGACGGACAAGGTGAGGGCAGCGTCATCACCGTGACCGGGCCGGGCGTGACCCTACGCGGGCTGACGGTGATCGGCTCTGGCGACAGCCACGATGGGATCGACAGCGGCATCCAGCTGACCAAGACGGCCTACGCGCCGGTGGTCGAGGATAATGTGCTGCTGGGCAATCTTTATGGCATCGACATCCATGGGGCCAAGGACAGCATCGTGCGCCGCAACCGGATCGAGGGGCGGCAGGACCGCCACATGAACGCGCGCGGCAACGGTGTTTATGTCTGGAACGCACCGGGTGCCATTGTCGCCGACAATGACATTCAGTTTGGCCGCGATGGGATTTTCGTGAACTCGTCCAAAAAGAACACCTTCACCGGCAACCTGTTCCGCGATCTGCGCTTTGCTGTCCATTACATGTATGCCGACAATTCGGTGGTCAGTGACAATGTCTCGATCGGTAACGATCTGGGCTATGCGGTGATGTTCACGACCAATGTGACCGTGGCCAATAATGTCTCGATCAACGACCGCGAGCATGGCGTGATGCTGAACTATGCCAACAAGAGCGTCATCACCGGCAATGTGGTGAAAGGTGCGAAAGAGAAATGCACCTTCCTGTATAATTCGAACAAGAACGAATTCACTGACAACTGGTTCCAGGGTTGCGGCATCGGTATCCACTTTACCGCAGGCAGTGAACGCAACCGCATCGTTGGCAATGCTTTTGTCGGCAACCGGACACAGGTGAAATATGTCTCGACCAAGTGGGTCGAGTGGTCCGAAGACGGACGCGGAAACTATTGGTCCGATTTCGCCGCAACCGATGTGGATGGCAACGGCATCGCCGACGCCCCCTATCGCCCCAACGATTCAATGGACCATGTGCTGTGGACCCAACCCGCAGCCAAATTGCTGCTCGGCTCGCCTGCCGTGCAGCTGGTGCGCTGGTCGCAATCGGCTTTCCCGGCGCTATTGCCGGGCGGTGTGATGGACAGCAATCCATTGATGCAAGCCCCTGAACCCCCAGCTATGAAAAAGGTGCCTCATGACGGATAAGGCCCTGACGATTGACCATGTTCTCAAGGACCGGGGCAAGACCCGCGTTCTTGACAACATCACCCTGTCCCTTGCCCCCGGTCAGCGCGTGGCGCTGCTGGGCCATAACGGTGCGGGCAAGTCGACACTGATCAAATCCATCCTTGGACTGACGCCGATCCACGGCGGAGCCATTCGGATCGGAGACGCCACCCCCGGCAGCGCGCAGGCGCGGCGGGAAACGGCCTATCTGCCCGAGGCGGTCTCCTTCCACCCCGCACTGACGGGACGCGAGCAACTGACGCTGTTTGCCCAGCTTTCGGGCGCGAAAGCGGATATCCCTGCCCTGTTGGAGCGGGTCGGCCTGAGTGATGCCCTCGACCGCCGGATCGGAGCCTATTCCAAGGGGATGCGGCAACGTCTGGGTCTGGCGCAGGTGCTGCTTGGCCAGCCGAAAGTGGCGTTGCTGGATGAACCCACATCGGGCCTGGACCCAATCTCGCGGCAGGATTTGTATGCCATCATTGACGAGCTGGCGTCGCAAGGCACCGCTGTTCTGATCGCCAGCCACGCCCTGACCGAGGTTGAGGCCCGCACCGACCGTATCGCCATCATGCGCAAGGGTCGTATGGTGGCCGATGACACGCTGGCCAACCTCTCGGCGCTGGCCGGTCTGCCGATCCGCCTGAAAGTGCGCGCCAGTGCCAACCCCGATGCCTTGGCCGCCGAACTGGGCGGCAACCGGATCAACGGCGCATCTGTGGAACTGCTCTGCACCCCTGAAGACAAGATGGAGGCCCTGCGCCGCATCGCCGGATTGGGCGACGCGGTGGCGGATGTCGAGATGACGCCACCGAAACTGGAAGACCTCTATCGCCATTACACACAGGAGGGATCGCAATGACCCGCTTCCTCGCCATCACCCGGACCGAGATGCTGATCCTGCGCCGCAACCGCTGGCTGCTGGTCGCAACGCTGATCATGGTGCTGTTTGCGCTGGCGCTAACCTTTGCGGGTAGCGCACCAACCGGCACGCTGGGGGTCGACATGTTGACCGTCTCGGTCGCGTCGATGACCACACTGTCGGTCTATCTTGCGCCTTTGCTGGCGTTGATGATCTCATTCGATGCCATCGCAGGTGACGTGGACCGGGGCAGTCTTTCCCTATTGTTGTCCTACCCGGCGGGGCGCGGCGAAATCCTCTTGGGCAAGTTCACCGCCCATCTCGCAGCACTGGCCTTCGCCATGACCGTCGGCTTTGGCACCGCAGGCGCAGTGGCGGCCTTCTTTGGCGGTGCCGGACCAGAAAGCCTGATGGCTCTGACCCGCCTCATCCTCACATCCATCCTGCTGGGCGCCGTGTTTCTGGCGCTGGGATACCTGCTGTCTGCCCTGGCAAAGGGGGCTACGGCGGCGGCAGGTCTGTCGGCCGGGCTCTGGCTGGTTTTTGTCGTGCTTTATGATCTGGGCCTGTTGGGGGCCGTCGTCATGGACAAGGGCGGCAGCTTCACCCAATCCGTCTTTCCATGGGTGATGGTGGCAAACCCGGCCGACGCATTCCGTTTGTGGAACATCGCCGCGACCGAGGGCGTTGCCATGGCCTCGGGCATGACCGGGGCCGCGCACGCCCTGCCCGTCTGGGCCGCACCTGCATCCTTGCTGATCTGGCCGGTGCTGGCCTTCGCTCTTGCCCGCGCCGCCTTTCGGAGTGTCGAGCCATGAAACGTCTCGCATTGATCGCACTAATAGCCCTGTCCGCCTGCAAGGAAGAGCTTGCCGAGGCCCCCGACCCCGTGGACCTGACGCCTGACGCGCTGAGTTTCTTCTGCCAGATGAACATCGCCGAACATGGCGGCCCCAAAGGGCAGATCCATCTGGAAGGCTACCCCGCACCGCTGTTTTTTGCGCAGGTCCGCGACATGGTGGCTTATCTGAAAAGCCCCGAGCGGGACGCCAAGATCACCGCCGTCTATGTCAGCGACATGAGCGTCGCACCCAATTGGCGACAGCCCGGTGTCTCGAACTGGATCGACGCGGATGAGGCCCGCTTTGTCGTCGGCGCCAATGTCGCCGGTGGCATGGGCGCACGCGAGGTCGTGCCGTTTGGCGACTCCGCTGCTGCCGATGCATTCACTTCGGAATATGGCGGCGCGGTCCTGCCCCTGTCTGACATTCCAGATGCCGAGGTTCTGGGCCCCGTCAATCTGGACCTTGCCCTGGAGACGCCGTCATGATGCCTCTGACCCGCCGTCGCTTTCTGGCTATTTCGGCGGCCTGCGCCTGTACTCCGGCAGCGGCCATCCCCTCGGCCCAGTGGCACGGAACGGCTATGGGTGCCAAGGCCAGCTTGCGACTTGAGGGCCTGACCGCTGCCGAAGCAGCGCCCATTTTTCAAGCGGTCACGGACGAAGTGGCACGGTTGGAGAACATATTCAGCCTGTATCGTCCCTCATCTGAGATTAGTCGTCTGAACATCTCTGGTCACCTGACGGCGCCCTCGCCTGAACTACTGCAGGTACTCAGCCTGTGTTCTGCACTGCATGACGCCTCGGACGGCGCTTTCGACCCGACCATTCAACCGGTTTGGCTGGCACTGGCCCACGATGCCGGTACCGCCGACTTGCAAATGGCACAGCAGGCGGTGGGCTGGCGCAAGGTCCAAGTCGGCAGCGACGAGATACGTTTGCCGATGCCGGGCATCTCGGGGCTGACCCTGAACGGAATTGCACAAGGCGCCGTGACAGATCGCATCGCGGATGTGCTGGCCGGGCTTGGATTGCGGAACATACTGGTCAACATGGGCGAGATTTCGGCCCGCGGAACCCGCAGCGATGGGGCAGCATGGGGCGTTGGGCTGGCCAATGCAAAAGGGATCGTACATCGCCAGTTGGAACTGCGTGACAGGGCGATTGCCACCTCATCCCCAGGTGCCATGACGTTGGCCGGGGGACAGGGCCACATATTTGATCCCAAAACCCAGACGGCCTTTCACAGCACGGTGACCGTCTCGGCCTCCAACGCTGCCTTGGCAGACGGGCTATCGACCACACTGTGCGCAATACCCGGAAAGCAGATCCGTTCAGTCCTTTCCCGGTTCCCGGATGCTAGGCTTGAAGCTTTGATCGGCTGACTGGGCCGCGCTTCCATCCGGTATTACACCAGATGCCTTGATCGGCTTCGCGATGCTCGACGTCACAGCAAAAGCAGACGCGTCCGGCAACTGACGCATTCAGTTTCTAGGCCGGGTCTGGGGCTGGTACGGATTTTGCTTGTCTGAGCAGTTTCAGAAACTCAACCACCGGCGCACCGAGCACCTTGTTTTTGTTGAACGCAATATTCACAACGCATTCGTAACTGAAAGCGCCGGGTAGAATTCTGACAAACTCGGGCTCTTTTCGCGCAAAGGCGTGATCCGGCAGATAGCCCAAATAGATTCCCGCCTTTACCAAAGCCGCAACTGCTTCGGTTTCCAACACGATGGGGCCGCGCTTGAACTCGCTCTTCAAACTGTTTTGCAGACGGCCTTCGCGATACTCTCTTGATATCAGCTCAAAGCTTCGGACCTCTTCAGGTGTTATCTTCCCAGTCCGAAACAGCTTTTGCGCCAGCGGATGAGACTCGCCCGCATAGACACTTGAACGCTCGCAATAGAGCGGCTCATAAGTCAGTTCATCCACAGAGGTATAGCGATGCAGAATGCCGATATGCGCCTTTCGGTCGATCAGGCGTTTTTCAATTTCCCTCGGCGATCCGATCATAAGATTAACGGTCACATTCGGCGCCAATTGTCGAAATCTGCGCATGACATCAATCAGCGGGTTGCTGTCATCCGAATAAGTGAAATCCGTCATGCACAGGTCCAGCGTCCCAACGAGGTTTTCGTTGATCGTGGCGATTTCCTCGACGAACTGATCGGTCGCAGTCAAAAGCTGTTTGATATGAACGATGGCTTTCTGCCCGTTCTGGGTCAGTTGAAACCCTCTCCGTCCCCGCTCGCGGTGCAGCAAACGCATACCAAGACGTGTTTCGATATCTGTGATCTGGCGCGAAATGGTGGACCGCCCTACCCCCAGTTCGGTCTCGGCGGCCGATAGGCTGCCGCACTCCACCACTTTGGTAAACACACGCATCAGGCGCAGGTCCACATCGCTGACCGCGCCGAAAAAAACCCTTTTTCGCATTTGGTTTGCTGGGCTTTCGAAGTTTGTTTCAGGTAAATGAAACACTCATTTGGAGTCCAGCAATTTTTTCCAAACTGGCGCGCGCGTAGTCTGCCAATCATGGGTAGGAAAAACAGGACGCGCAGATATGTCGTGGAACGAAAATAAGCTCAATCGTCTTCGGGATCTTTTTGACGCGCCAAACAGCCACAAAGTCTATGACGCGCACGCCAAGCACATTTCTTCGATGATCTTCGATGCCGGCGGAACCCGCAGAACCGCCCCCTATGCGGGTACGATGACGTTTCTTGATGCGCCCACGGCTGCCTGCACCGACGAAGGGCTGCGCGACCTGGATGTCGCCATTATCGGCATGCCAATGGATCTGGCGGTCACGAACCGTCCGGGTTCACGGTTCGGGCCAGGGGCGTTGCGGGCGATTGAACGTATCGGGCCCTACAACGAGGGCCTGAAATGCGCGCCCGTACATGAGATGAAGGTCGCCGATGTGGGCGACGTGCGCGCTCGATTCAAGACGGCCCAGGACACCCGTACCTATACCGCAGCCTAGGCAAGTAGCACGGCGCGCGGAATATTCGCTGAGGCGTTTGGGCCTTGGAGGTTGGTTGGCAGGCCACATAAAGACGCTCGTCGGTCGAAGCAGGCGTATGAGAATATCTTTTCCAAACAGTCGGCGTGAACGGGAAAAGCCCCAGAGACGGCCATCCCGATAGACCAAAGGCCGGTCATGTACTAACAATCAGACTGGTCCATTCAGGTGAGGCGGATCACCGTGAAAAAACACCGTAATTTGGAGTAGACGGAATGAGCGATGTCGCAGATGAGCTCAGTGGCATGAACGAACGGATACTTATCTGTGACGACGATGTGGAATTCGCCGAAAACATCTGTGAATTCTTACAAGGCAAAGGGTATCAAATTGATCACGTGCCCAACGTACCCGCAGCCCGGGAAAAAATAGAGGCCGAAACATACGAGCTGTTCCTTCTGGATCTCATTATGCCCGGCACGACCGGTAAGGTGCTTTGCTGCGAAATTGCGGCGCGTCTTGATGCCGGGATCATAATGATCAGCTCGGTTGACGACGATGCAGAACGTATTTCGCTGCTGGAACTGGGTGCCGACGACTATATCATCAAACCCTTCAACGACCTTGAGCTTTTGGCGCGTATCCGAGCGGTCATGAGACGTCGGCAAAGCGGCCAACAAGGTCAAAAACGCCTGAACCGGTTTGGGCCGTGGGAGCTTGTCGAAAACGAGCGGCATCTCAAGCACGATGATGGGCGCATGATCACGCTGACCTCAAGCGAAGCACGCGTCATGCGGTTCTTCGTCGAAAATCCCGACGTTCTTTGCACCCGAGAGGACCTTCTGGCTGTCGCTCGCACCAGACAGCATGGCGGCGCCGGCGATCGCAGTGTCGACGCCCTGATCAAACGGCTGCGCTCCAAAATCGAAGCCGATCCTGCGAACCCCGATCACATTCGCACGGTGTGGGGACAGGGCTATATCTTCCGGCCCGGCTAGGTGTGTTTGTCAATCGGTAGGAACACGCTTGCCCTCAGCCCCCCGCCTGTGCGGTTTTCCAAGGTAACAGTCCCCCCCTGATCAACAACGATGGTTCTGACAATCGCCAGACCCAGCCCACTGCCCGGCCCCTCTGCGCCAAGCCGCTGAAAGGGCTCAAAAGCGGTCTCAAGCTGTTCGGCCGGAATGCCGGGCCCTTCATCATCGACATGAATCGCTGCCGTGTCGTCGGATGTGGTCAAGGTGACTATTGTGGCACCCCCATATTTGACTGCATTCTCCAGAAGGTTCCGCAGGACCCGCGTGATGGCGTTGTGACGCCCGCGCACGATGGCAGGGTGCTCGATATGGCACGTTACATCGCGGCCCGCGTCAACCTGTTCATCCACCAATGCCTCGATCAGCGAGCGCAGGTCGATCCTTGCGATCTCACCGTCATGGTGCGTCGCGCGGTTCAGGCTTGTGACAGACATGACAATCTCACGAACCGTGTCCAGACGTTCGAGAAGCCGATCCTTGGTCTCTTCCGGGCTGACATTTTGCAGCACGTCATTCATGCGTTCGATCGGGCCTTTCAGGTCGTGACCCAGACTGCGCAACAGGGTTGTTTTGTATTCGAGGGCTAAAACGATCCGCGCTTCCATGCGGTTGAACGCGATGATCGTATTGCGGATGTCGATAGCACCCGTCTCGATCAGCGGTCCGACCTCTTCGCCCCGGCCAATCAGTTCGGCATTGACGGCCATTGCGCTGAGCGGACGCATGACTTTCTGAATGAGAAGCGCAAGAATACAAAGCAGTGTCAACGCGACCAGACTGTCGATTGACCCAACAACGACCAAGGGCACGATGCTTTTGTTTTTCATAAGCAGGTAACAGTTCAGCCACTCATCGTCATCCTTGAGCCGAACCGAAAAAACGCTGACCAGAAACGCGTCAACGCTTTGTGGATCCAGAGGTTCCCCAGAGTGGCTTTTGAACAGTTGCAGCAGCGCGCTTTGGTCGTGTCTTGCATCAACGACCGTGTCCGCGACAGACAGGTCCGCGACGGCGATCCCTCGGTGCTCTAACCGCGCCGTCAGCCAGTCAGCCAGTTCTGGGCGATGACGGCCCCCTGTCAGATCGGTTGCTGCATCCCGCGTGCCGACTCTGACGCTCCATTCTGCGGGAAAGAAGCCTAGCGCTGCTTCGGCGCGGCTGTCTGGCGTCAAGTGGGCCAGGGTCGAAACGACCTGAGCAAGAAAGGCATCACCCCGATGCCGGATCTCTTCAGTGCGAGAATTGCGGATATGAACCATGTCCGTGACAACCGAAAACACGCCAACAATCGTCCAACTGACGAGCACGATGCTCATAATCTGTGTTCGAAGTGTCAGATCATTCCAGCGCATCGCGCGTAGGCCCCTTGTCCATCCCCTTAGATTGGACGCTAGTCCAAATTTGACCGCTTTCCCAAGCGGAAATTGCATCTTCGTTTCAGTAATGGATGTGAAGGATTTTGACCCTGTCCCGGAACGGGGCAAAGCGCGCAGCACAGCCACCTCGCCCCCTAGAGGGCAGAAAAGCCAATTGAATCAAAGTGTGACAAAGCCTTGGGTCATTCGCCTACGGCTCCCACGTATTTCCCACAGACATCAATTGGAGGCCCGTTATGAATTCGCATTCGTCCGTTCATCCTCAGCTCACTGCAGCCAAGCACGCGCTGAGACGCAATCTGATTGCCACCGGTATTTTCAGCGGTGCAGTGAACCTTCTGATGCTGACCGGTCCGATTTTCATGCTGCAAATCTATGACCGTGTGATGGCCAGCCAGAGCGTGAACACGCTGGTTGCCCTCAGCACGCTTGTTGCTGGTCTGTATCTTTTCATGGCCCTGATTGACGGTGCCCGGACCCGCGTCTTGGTCGCCATGGGTCATCGTTTTGAACAAAGTCTGGCCCGGACCGCGTTTGACTGTACCCTCGCGGAACCTTCCCGTATGCGTACCGGTGGAAACCCTGCTGCGGCCATTCAGGATGTCGAGAAAATTCGTGGGTTCCTGTCAGGTCAGGGCGCGGGTGCGCTTTTTGATCTGCCTTGGATTCCGGTTTACTTGGGTCTGGTTTTTGCCATGCATATGTGGCTGGGCTTGGTCGGTGTCGTAGGCGCGCTGGCGCTGGTTGCCATCGCGATTGCCACCGACATCAAAGTGCGCGCTGCCGCTTGCGTTCAGTCCGAGCACTCTGGCAAACGCGCGCGTCTGGCTGAAGCCAGCCGTCGCAACGCCGAGATGATCCGCGCCATGGGCATGCAGTCCAATCTGGGTCGGACCTGGCAGGACGTGAACGACCTGCATCTTGGCGCAAGCGCAAAAGCCGCAACAACGGTTGGCGTTTCGGGCAGCTTTACCAAGGTTTTCCGTCTTGCGTTGCAATCTGGCGTTCTGGCTGTCGCCGCGTACCTGGCCATTCTGGGGCAGATCTCGGCGGGTTCGATTGTGGCAGCTTCGGTCATTATGTCCCGTGGCTTGCAGCCCATCGAAACCCTTGTCGGAAGCTGGCGCAGCCTTGTGGCGGCGCGGCAGGCCTGGGCACAGTTGAAGGACACGCTGTCAGGAACCGAAACGGCGCAAGGAATTTCGCTGCCCAAAGCCTGCAAGTCTCTGACCGTCGACGGGCTGATCGCTGCCCCCCCGAGCGCGACGACCGCAGTTCTAAAAGGCGTTGGGTTCGATATGAAGGCGGGTGAAGCTCTGGCTGTGATCGGTTCGACCGGAAGCGGTAAATCGACCTTGGCGCGCACACTGGTTGGTGCGTGGTCGGCGGCCAAAGGCAACATCAACCTCGACGGTGTGCCGATTGACCAGTATCTGCCCGAAGAGCTTGGCCCTCAGATTGGTTTCTTGCCGCAGGATGTAGAGCTTTTTGACGGCACGATCGCCCAGAACATCGCCCGCTTCGATCCCGAAGCAAAAGATGAACAGGTGATCGCAGCGGCCAAGGCTGCCGGGGTCCATGAGCTGATTGCCAGCCTCAAAGACGGCTATGCCACTTCGGTTGGCGAGCGCGGAGCGGCTCTGTCCGGTGGTCAGCGGCAACGCATCGCCCTTGCCCGCGCGCTCTATGGCAATCCCTTTTTGGTGGTTCTGGACGAACCGAACTCGAACCTGGATGCCGTGGGCGAGGCAGCGCTGAACCAGGCGATCCAGGCGGCCAAGGCACGCGGCGCGATTGTGATCGTCATTGCGCACCGGGCCAGCGTGCTGGGTTCAGTCGACAAGATCCTGATCATGGAAGACGGCCGCGCCGGAGACTTTGGCCCCCGCACCGAAGTGATGGAGAGGCTGCATCAGCGCAACCAAGCCGCCGCTGCCGCTCAGTCAAACCAGACGGCAGTCGAACAAACACCACAGGCAGCCCCCGCCGAGGCGAAACCTGCTGCCGTTGCGGGCTGATATCAGCCTGTTCTGAAACCGAATAGATGGAGGAGATCATGAATACCAACCAAAGTTCCAACCCCTCGACCGAAGGCTTTAAGGACCGCTCTGTCCGATCCATCGGATTTGGTCTGGCCGCCATCGCTGTGCTGGCCATAGGCTTTGGCGGATGGGCGACGACAGCGCGCATGTCCGGCGCTGTGGTGACGGCTGGCAATGTCGTCGTCTCGTCAGACCTGCGCGCGGTCCAGCATCCCGATGGGGGTATTGTCGGCGACATCAACGTCAGAAATGGAGATCGCGTTCAGGCCGGGGACGTCGTTCTGAGGCTTGATGACCAGTTGTTGTCGGGTAGTCAGGCGCTGGTCGATGACAGGCTTGTCGCGATCGAAGCGCAACTGGCCCGTCTGACCGCCGAACGAGATGGGTTGGATGACCTGGTCTTGTCCGATGAACTCGTCTCACGTCAGGACGAGGTCAAAGTGCAACGCGCGTTGACGACCCAAAAGGCGGTGATGGACGCGCGGCGTCTGTCCCAGGACGGAGAGGTTGCCGCGTTGACCGAACAGATTACGCAGATTGAACAGGAAATTACCGGCCTCGACGCACAGCGCACTGCAGCGGACGAAGAGATCGAGTTGATTGAAAAGGAACTTGTCGGTCAGAAACATCTGCTCGAGAAGGGTCTGACGCCCGAAACCCGGGTTATCGCGCTGAAACGTCAGCGCAGCGGTCTGGTCGGCAACAGCGGGGGCCTAATCTCACGTATCGCCGTCGCCCGTGGTCGGATCAGCGAAACCCGGATCAATATTCTGCAGCTTGAAAAAACCTTCCGCGAGCAGGTCATGAACGAAATCTCGACGCTTGAGGTCGAACTGGATGGCCTCAAGGAACGCCGCAGCGCTGCGGAACTGCAGTTGTCGCGTGTCGATCTTCGAGCTCCGGCCGATGGCATTGTGCATGAAATGATGGTGCATACGGTCGGTGGCGTTGTGTCCCCGGGCGAGACGTTGATGCAGATTGTGCCCGAAGGGGACGGTCTGGTGGTGACCGCCAGCGTCATGCCGCAAGACATCAACAATGTCGCGGTGGGACAGTCTGCCAACGTCGTCATCGCGGCCTTCGACCATCACATAGCGCCCCGGCTGGATGGACGGGTTGAGTTTGTCTCGGCTGATCTCAAGACTGATCCGATGACCGGAATGCAATATTACGAGGCCCGGGTCGCTCTGGACGATGATGCGTTTGCTCTTTTGGAAGAACGTCAGCTCAATCTGCTGCCGGGTATGCCAGCCGAGGTCTATATCGCGACCGGAGAACGGACTTTGTTCGAGTATCTGATCGACCCGCTCAGCAAACAGATCAGGACGACATTCCGCGAGGCCTAGAAGGTTTCGTGGGGCGGTAGACACCGCAAGCGATATGCGCATGAAACAGGTACGGCCAGCATCAGAAATGGTGCTGGTTTTTTGCGATCTGGTGTTCAGCGAATTTGACGCGTTTCTACGGGGGGAAGGATAAGTTCAATTCGAATTTTTTGTCATACTTTGTAACATTTTAGCCCTCGTTTTCGCGTTGTAACAGCGGGCCTGAATAACCACCTTTTTATCATACCCGAGGAGGAAGTTCTCAACAATTTTTTGGGTGTCAAACAACATGTGAAACAAGGAGAAATACTATGAAACATGCAACCGCTACGAGCTTCGAGTCGGCCAATGACGACGTCATCGCCGTTCCCCCGATCATGCCTCTTCCCAAGTGCGGCACCGAGGTCCCAAACGATGGTGAAGACCTGGTGGCAGTGAACCCCCTGCCCCTTGGTGCGGTTCCTGCCGAAGGTTCTGGTGACGACGTCATCGCGGTGCCGCCGATCATGCCTGACCCGAGATGCGGGACCGAGGTCCCACAGGATGGCGAAGACCTGATCGCAGTGAATCCGCTGCCTCATGGTGCGGTTCCTGCCGGTGAAGGTGAGGATCTGGTTGCAGTGGCTCCTCTGCCGCATGGCGCAGTTCCTGCCGGTGAAGGTGACGACGTCACTGCTGTTCCCCCGATCATGCCCGATCCCAGATGCGGTACCGAGGTGCCTCAGGATGGTGAGGACCTGGTCGCGGTGAACCCCCTGCCCGTTGACCCGATCGTTCTGGACATGGGTGACGACGTCATTGCCGTTCCCCCGATCCTGACTGATCCCAGGTGCGGTACCGAGGTCCCGGAGGACGAGTATGACCTGACGGACATGACGCCCCCGCCGCTGTGCGAAATCGTTCCGACCATGGGCGGAGAAGACATCTGCGG
This sequence comes from Ruegeria sp. CJ2, assembly GCF_056536745.1. Taxonomy (NCBI): domain Bacteria; kingdom Pseudomonadati; phylum Pseudomonadota; class Alphaproteobacteria; order Rhodobacterales; family Roseobacteraceae; genus Ruegeria; species Ruegeria sp. CJ2. The sequence continues at coordinate 51,555 of NZ_JBQFQF010000014.1, read as the reverse complement.
AACCCCCGTTCCAACCGATAGCTTCTTTGTAGACCTGGTCGCCTAAGTGGGCGAAACCACCGCGATCACATATCGCGGCTCAACCAAAATCCGGGCGTCTGTGTTTCGATCAAGACTGACGCCCGGACAAACAGAGAGACTAGTAATGAGTTACCGGCTGGGGCCTGAAACGGCGCCAGCCGGATTGCCCCATTTCGGATCGGATGAAATAGATTTTTGTCATACTTTGTAACAACTTAACGCGCTTTTCACCGTTGAGATCAACGGTCTGAAAAACCACATCTTTCCTATGAACTGTGATGCGTATGGGTCCGTCGTTCGGGTCCTGATCATCCGGAAAAACAGGAGGAAAGACATGAAACATGTTAGCAAATCTAAGGTTCATTCCGCTGCAAAAGGCACGGTGAACGTAACGATCGGACTCGGCGAAACCGAAGACGAACTCATTATTGTACCGCCGGTATATCCTCAGCCTGAAGGCGCTGATGAAATCTCGATGCACGACGAGCAGGTCGGAGGGTTTCTGACCCTTGACGCCGATGCGGAGCATACAACCGTATCCGCGGATGAGGCCGGTCTTTGGCTCGACAGTGGCAGCACGTCAACCGTAACACCCCCTGCGCCCGATCAGAGCTGGGCGCGCAGCGGCACCGAGTTGAACAAGTTCAGCTATGTGTTCAGCGTGAACAAGTTCCTGTCTGCTGGCGAATACCGTATGGCCGAGGGGCAGACCAACTTCACGAACTCGGTCCAGAACGGGGCGAAGTCCAACGAGAAAAAAGCCTATACCAAGATTGTCGGCAACAGCGGTGACAATGTCATCTATGGCATGGGATCTCTGACCTACCAGCACCGAGGAGAAGATATTCACACCTATATCCATGATGACCTTATCTATGGCGGTGCTGGCAACGACATCATTTATGGCTTCGCGGGCGATGATGTTCTCTTTGGTGAGGCGGGCAATGACGTCCTCTATGGCGGAGACGGAAACGACTACCTGTCGGGTGGTGAAGGCAAGAACGTCCTCGTCGGTGGTGCTGGCAATGACATTCTGGTTGCCGGGAATGAAGGTGACAAACTCTTTGGTGGCACCGGCAGCGACCAGCTTTATGGGGGGGACGGCGACGACATCCTGTCATCGGGATATATCGAGGCAGGCAGCGCGGATTTCCTTCACGGTGGCAAAGGCGCTGACACCTTCATCATAGGAGCCGTGCCGGAGCCAGCACCGGTTGTGCCTGGCACCGAGTCGTCAGGCGGCCCATCCGCAGGTCTGATCACGGGTCTGACCGGTTTCGCGGTTGCCAAGATGATGCCCGGCAAAAAATTCATGGAGTATGTGGCCAAGACCGTGGTCGGCGGACTGATCGACATGTTCAAAACGGACGAACAGCCGGTTCATACAGAGGAACCGACCGCATTGGCGCTGGTGACGATCAACGACTTCAACCCGCTTGAAGACAAGATCACCGTGCCGGTGAACGTGACAGGTCTTGTGGCGATTGATATTCAAGCGTCGATGGTGGCCAATGCCGCCTTTGACCTGGTGACAATTGATCCCGCCGACAACAAGCCCAAGGTGATCGCAACATTTTTCTGGGATGATGCCGCGAACATCTTCCCGTGGGCTGAAACCATCTCGCAGGGGAATGCGGATGCGTTTATCCAGCGGTTGCGGGAAACGGCAATCATCAGTGGTCCGGATGGCGTGCAGTACGGCATGGGGCAGCGGATTGATCTGGGCCTGAGTGCCGAGGAACTCGCCGGGCTTGGAACCAGCAAGTTCGTCTCGTTTGGTGCCTTCGGCGGTATTTCGATGGTCGGCAGCGATGACGGTGACCGGCAGCTTGGTACCAACCATAACGATGTTCTGCAGGCCTATGTCTCGGAGCGGGATATATATGGCGGTGACGAGGCCGAAATCCGCAACGACGGGAACGACGTGCTGCACGGCTTTGGCGGTGATGACATCCTTGCAGGTGGTGGTGGCTTCAACAAGCTCTATGGTGGCGAAGGCAATGACACCGCCTGGTATGGTGATAGTCTGAGCGGCATTTATGTCGACATGACCGACAAGAAGACTGATACCCACGGCGACTATTACTGGGCGTGGCACGGCAACAGCGCCGGTTCTTTCGACATCCATGCGGAAGATCGTGACACCGAAGGGCATGACTTGCTTTGGAGTGTCGAGAACATCCATGGCAGTGATCATGACGATGTCATCATCGGCGACGACGATGACAACATCTTCACCACCGGTGCAGGCAATGACGTTCTGACAGGTGGCGGCGGTGCCGACACGTTTGTCATGACCGGCGGAGAGAACGAGATCACCGATTTCAGTGCCGAAGACGGCGACCGGATCGAAATCGACATGGGAGCCTATGGCATGACGAACTGGTTCGATCTGGATCATCGCATTGAGAACGGAAAGATCGTGCTGTTCAGCAAGGCGACCGGCGAGGTCATCGTGCGCTATGATGATGACGGGAATGGCTTTGACATTTCCCTGATCGACCTGCGCAGTCTGGTTGGTAGCGACGAAGACGGCTATCAGGTTGTCTATGAACCGCCTTTCGGCGCGAACACGCTGGAGTGGTTCGAGAAATACGGCAACCAGATCAGCGTTGAAACCGGCGAAACCGTCCATGGTACTGATAGCTGGGACTATATGATCGGTGGCGAAGGCAACGATCTGACCAACCTCTATGGCGGCGGCGGAGACGACTATCTTGTCGGCGGTGGCGCTTCCTTCACCACTCTGGATGGGGGCGACGGCAACGACATCCTCATGATCCGCAAAGGGGCGATGATCACCAATGCCTACGGCGGTGATGGAGATGACGTTCTGATCCTGGATGCGGACCAGCAGATGCAGGCCGGATTTGCGAGCCTGTTCGGTGGGGAAGGCAGCGATACCTTTGTCATCACAGGTCCGGGCAGCCAGTATGGTGGTCAGGTGATCCGGGACTTCGACGAAAATGACTCGATTGTCCTCGATCTGGACGGGTTCGGGATCTCATCTCTGGACCAACTTCATATCGAATGGCGTTCCAATACGCATTGGGTCACGGCAAACGGCCAAAAGGTCATCAGTGTTCAGGGGGTCGATGAGCATTTCGACGTCATGCAGCACATCAGCGAACTGACGGTTCAGCAATCGCAGGACTGGGGTCTCTGATCATCGCTTAACCTACAAAACGCCTCAGCCGGTCCGGATCGGCTGAGGCTTTATTGACAGCTTCGATCGGGCAGTGACGCAAAGTTAATTTTTGCGTCATTCTCAATTTGGCAAAGACCCGCGCAACCGCGCCAATCAATTGCCGAAAATCCCGATAACCCCATGACATATGGCGATTTTCTGCGCATCGAAAAGGGCAATCTAGGCCCGTATCCGCGCAGATAAATTTGTTAATGAACTCTTAACGTGCCCTGAACATCTAACTTGTTACGCAAGTTGGGCCCGACGTGATCGGGCTTAGAAAGCCGCAAAAATTGGGCTGAAACAAAGACAAGATGGGAGTCTATTTCAAGATGAGTAATGGTACATATGAAGAGTTTCGCGACGCGTTACGCGCGTTTGAATCTGGCTGGGACCGGGAACGCTATGACGCTGGGGTCATCCAGGATTGGCAGTTGAACCAATGGGCCGGAGGAGAGGTCACGGATTTCTATCCAAACTATTCCAGTTGGTCGGACCTGAGCAGCGATGAATGGGACGCCATGTCTTATCGCTCGATGAATTCGCTGGGTTTCGTAGGCTATCAATTCGGCGAGGCACTACTGATCGACCTGGGATATTACACCGACGACGTCTATTACGGAAACGGTGCCGCGTCGAACACATGGGACGGGACCTGGACCGGAAAAAACGGGGTCAACTCTCTGGCGGACTTCACCACCGCCGAAGCGCAGGAACGCGCGATTCAAGAAGCCTTTGGATATAACCTTCAGGTCATCGAAACCGGGCTTGGGTATCAGGGGGAAAGCCTCTCCGACTATCTGGGGACAACCCGGACCTATATGGAAAACGGTCAGGAGGTTTCGGTCACCCTCACTCTAACCGGCATTATGGCCGCTGCGCATCTTCGCGGCGCGTGGGGAACATTGTCGCTGCTGCAAGGCGGAAATGTCTCGACCGACGAATATGACACCTCGATCCTGCGCTATGTTTCGCAGTTCGGCGGGTATGATGCGCCATCGGTTGAAGATGCAATCAAGGTCTACACGGATGGTGTTCTGCCCACGGATACAGGCGATACCGGGGAAACCTCTCCACCCGTTGTTCCGCCAACTACCCCGCCGACGCCAACCGAACCGACCGGCAACGGGACGGCCAATACGACCGAGGCGACGGCTGATGTGGTGATCACCTGGGCGTGGGGGTCCAACACCACGGTTCCCGAATTTGATCCCGCGACAGATACGATCTTTATCTCATGGGTCGGCGCAGACGCGCTGGATGTCAGCGAGGTGAATGGCTCGGTCGTGTTCGCAATCCCGTCGAACAACCAGACGACAACGCTCAGCGGTGTGACCCTTGCCGAGCTCAGCGCGGCCAATTTCACCATTCTGGACGCCACCGCAGCGACCGAAGTTCTGAGCCTTGTCGGAGGCACCACCACGCCGGACCAAGGCGGCCACGGCCATCAGCACATGCATGTTACCCTAAACCTTGCCAGTGCCGCGCAAGTCATCGACGGGTTCATGCCTGCGATGGGGGACGTCATCGAAATCGGCGCGGATATCACCGCCGAAGCCTTCGCGATCTTTGAAGAAAGCGGAGATGCCTTGGGCCATACTGTTCGGATCGAATTGAACGACGGAAGCGGAACCAAGCAGATCACTTTCACCGGATTTGGTTTGTCTGATCTCGATATCAGCAACTTCTCGGTCACCGATCAGGCGGTTCTGAACGAGATCTCCGCGGCGCTCGGGCAAGTCGTTACCACGCCGGGCACTGGGCAGGAATACACCCTTGCCTATGATACGGATGGATCGAACCCACCGGCGATCAATGGAAACACGGATGCCGGAGGGTTGAAATACCGCGCCGACAGCAATGCCGACGACATAACCGGCTTCCGTCCCGGTATTGATGAGCTGGATTTTGGCGGAACCTCGGTCCACGGCATGATCGTGACCAAATCGCTCGCCGGAGAGATCGTCATCGACAGTCCGTGGTCCGATGCAGCGCAGATTGTTCAGGGCGTGACATTTCAGGACGTCACGATTGATGATTTCGGCATCGTCGGGAACGAGCACCTGCGTCAGGACATGGGCGGCGTCATCAGTTGGGAACAGGGGCTTGGCCCGCGCGCGGCTGACACCGTTTATGTCCGCAGTCACGAATACGGCGTGCATGAGGTGATCGACGGGTTTGACCCCGCCACCATGAAGCTCAGCTTTCTCTACTTTGGGACACGCGAACGCCTGACCGTCGAGGACAGCAGCGAAGGTCTGCTGATCTCATCCCTTCCGACCGGGCAGAGCATCACACTGACCGGTGTATCCAAGGCCGATCTGATCCCGGGTCTGGTCGAGTTCCACCACGACCAGGTGATGGAGGATAATCTGGAGGTGCCCTTCGGTTTCGATCAGAACGATGTGACGCTGGTTGACCGCACTATGTTGCTGACCCCGCAAGCTCCTGTGGGACAGACAACGGACGGGGATCAAACCAGAACCGGCGATTTGACCGGAACCTCTGCGGGTCCGGACAATGGCGATGGCACGGGTGACGGGTCCTCCGGGTCGGGTGACAGTCAATCCACCGACACCCAGACGTTTGGCGCGGGAGCGGATGTCGCCGAACTTACCTGGAACTGGGGCGCGAAGACCGCGATCGCCGGGTTCAATCCAAACGAAGATGTGTTGGACTTCAATTCTCTGGGTGCAAGCGATGTCGCGGTCAGCGAGATTGGCGATGATCTTGTGTTTGAGGTTGTCGGCAACGGGGCCCATACGATCACCCTCAGGGATGTTCAGGCAGAAGACCTGAGCCTTGGCAATCTGACGGCCGACGTTTGGAACTCGATCGACGAGGCGAACAGCGCGCTGGTGAGCCAGCTTGAAAACCTCGGGATGTCGATCGCCTGATTTGTTGAACGCCAAACGCCCGCCCGGTTTCTGGGGCGGGCGTATTCGATCAGAAACATCGGGACCTGTCGCAAGGGGCGAATGACTTACGGTTTTTTCAAATCGAAAACTGGGTCGTCATCTTTCTTGAAACGCCATATCCCAAAGAAGTGATCCGCCTCGCTGTGTTCATCTTTGCCCGATACCGATAGAGGTGGTGAGGTGAAAAGACCTGAACAACATCGGCGAACGGGGCCACCCGTTTCGTCCATTTCCAGTTTTGGCAAGCTGAACCTGAAATGGCCGCTAATCTCTGCGACCGACCCGGGCCTTTGCAACGGAACAACACCAATTGCGCGACCGTGAACTGGACAAACACCTATATAATCCAAGCCGGGTCGATCTGATCTCAACCAAACAGGAAGATACGCATGTCCTTGTCACAGATTTCATTGCCCGAATTCGCTGGTGCAGCAGTGCTTATCACGGGAGCATCAACCGGCATCGGGGCCGAGCTTGCGCGTGCGTTCGCCCAGCAGGGTGCCAAGGTCGGGTTGCACTACAACTCTTCCAAGGACGCGGCCGAGGCGCTGGCGGACGAAATCCGCACGTCAGGTGGCACGGTCGAGCTGGTCCGCGCGGATGCGAGCAACCCCGAGGAACTGGCCGCCGCAGTCAAGGACGTGGCCAACCGTCTGGGTGGGTTGCGCGGGTTGATCAACAATGCAGGCGGCATGGTGCGTCGCGTCGCCTATGAGGACGCAACCGACAAAGATTATGACGAGATCATGGACCTGAATGCACGGTCTGTCCTTGTCGCCTCGAAAGCCGCCTTGCCCTATCTGAAGCAAGACGGTGGATTCGTCATCAACACCACGTCCATTGCGGCGCGAAATGGGGCAAGCAACGGCGCCGGGCTATATGGTTCATCCAAATCCTTCGTTTCAAACGTCACGCGGGGGATGGCAAAGGAATGGATCGCTTACGGCATTCGCGTGAACGCCGTGGCGCCCGGCGTGATCACTACGCCGTTTCACGAGCGGTATTCGACGCAGGAACAATTGGACGCGATGCGGGCAACGGTGCCACAGGGCCGATTGGGGATCGCAAGCGACTGCGTCGGCGCGTTCCTGTTCCTCGCATCGGATGACTTGGCCGGGTATGTCATCGGGCAGACCATCGAGGTGAACGGTGGCCAGCTTATGCCCTAGCGATACAAAGGTGTTCGAAGGACTTCGTCGCCTGATGGGTGAAACGAAAGCTGACGGCCCCTGAGGTCAGCCAATCCGCCGTCAGCCCCGTTTTATTGGCTGCAAGTGTCTTAATTCCGAAGGTTTCAAATCGGCGACGCAGGACCTGCTGTCGCTTTCGGATCTGCCCTTCGAGCATGTCCTGCCCATTCACGGTCTGCCGGTGATTGGAGACGCTAAGGCGCAATACGCCCTGGTCATCAGAAAGTTTGCGCGCAAAGGCAGGCCGTGACGCGTTTGGGTCAAGTAACCCAAGCGGTATCCAACCCAAATTACATCGTTGCGCCCCGTTTTGCCCCGGTGACGTGTCTTACTTTTGAGTGATCAAAATGAGGATTTGAGAATGGCCAAGAAAGTAATCGTTCTGGGTGCCGGGCGGGGCGTTGGACGCGCCACGGCGAAGGCTCTGACCCGCGAAGGACATCACGTTGTTGCGGTGGCGCGGACAGCGTCGGACCTGGCAAGCATGTCTTCTGAAATGCCGGGGATCGTAACCGAAGAGATGGACGCGTCCGCCGATGGTGCGATTTCGGAACTGCTTGGGAAGCACGCCCCCGACACGGTTTTGCAGATCGGTGGGATCAAACCGGAGCTCGGATTATTGAGCGCCTATAGCTGGTCAGATTTCTGCGCGCCTTGGTACAGCGACACGAAAATGAGTTTTGAACTGGTGCAAGCCGCTTTGAACGGAGCCATGCCAAGCGGTGGCACCGTCATCGCATTTGCAAGTGGAGCGGCACTGAATGGCTCACCGTTGTCCGGGGGTTATGCCGGGGCAAAACGAATGCAGCATTTTGCGATGAATTATGCGCAGATGGAATCGAACAAGCGAAATCTGGGGCTGACCTTCACAACGATCTATCCCCTGCAGTTGATCGAAGGGACACAGATCGCGCAGGACGCAGCACATGCCTATGGACAGATGCGGGGCGGTGACGCAGCCGGTTTCATGGCCCAGTGGGAGAATCCACTGACGCCCGAGGCGATTGCGCATCACATGTGTGGGGTGGTTTTGGAGGCCAAGGCAGGAACCTATGGTATCGACGGTGCCGGCATGAAAGACTTGCCCTGATATGAAGCCTTCTGTGCCGTCGACCCGTCCCGACCTGATCAAAGCGATCACCGCATTGCGCCCGGACCTGCATCGGTTTCTGTCGCGCATGATGGGATCGGTTTTTGACGGCGAAGACGTTCTGCAGGACGCGCTGATTTCCGCTTTGAAAGCGATCGACGCCGGAGCCGAGGTCAGCAACCTGCGCGCGTGGTTGTTTCGGATCGGTCGGAACACTGCGCTCAACGCCATCCGCGCCCGGAATTCGGAGCAGGCCATGAAGGATCGTTTGACTCAATACGAAGCCATCACGCGTAGATTGCCAACCTCTGGCGGCGCATCGGATGCGCTGCGCCCGCTCATGGCTCTGACGCCACGACAACGCAGCGCGGTCATCTTGTTTGACGTTCTGGGTTACAGCGCGACGGAAGTTGCGGATATCTCGGATGCAAGCGTTGACGCTGTGAAATCGACACTCAAACGAGGTCGCAAGGCGCTGAGAACAGCGCCGGAGGCCCAACCGGGCGATCTGAGTGACAGGGACAAAGCCCTGATGGAGCAATATACCGCCTGTTTCAACGCCCATGATTTCGATACGATCCGCGCGATGCTGGCAGATGAGGTTGCCTTGGACGTGGTCGGCATAGAACATCGAAATGGCGCGGCTGCCGTCGGTGGATATTTCACCAATTACGCGCAGGTCGCCGATTGGCTGATGGTACCCGGCCATGTTGATGGCACACCAACAGTTCTGGTCTTTGACCGCCAAAACCCTGGTGACGAACCAGCCTATGTCATTCGGGTCGCTTTCACGGAACGGAAGCTTTGGCGAATACAAGATTTTCGGTACGCGAGATACATCATGCAGGATGTGCAGTGGCAGAAAATGCGGTGAAAACTTGTGATTTACATCCGAGTGAAATGGACGTTGGCCTATCTCTGTCGCGCGATTGATGAATATGGCAGGGCACCTGAATTCGAGGTGGCTGCGTTCCTACGCACGCAACAAACCTTTGCCTTGTGAACGCCAGTGTTTTCAAAAGCGATAGAAGCGTTTTGACGTGTCATGAAACACGTCCTTTTGGCTTGCACCCGGAATCAGTTTCTGGTGCCGTAAAACGAGCTCTTCATACGTAGAAGACAGGCTGTCGACCGGAAAATTCGATCCAAACATGCAGCGTTCGGCTCCAAACTGGGACAGGCAGGTTGATATGATCGGCGCAACACTGTCAGCGCTCCAGTTATGGTCGAACATTCCTAGGCCAGAGAGTTTGCAACAGACCTGCGGCAGGCCGGACAATGCCGTCAATTCATCTGCCCACTTTTGCAATCCCTGTGGCGTCCGATCGTGTGGCGAACCTGCGTGGCACAGTGCTATCGGGGTGTGCGGAGCCTGCGCAACAACCTCAGCGGTTTGGGCCATAAGTTCTGGCACAAGCTGAAGGTCAAAGGAAAGGCCGCGCGTACCCAGTTGCTTCAGACCATCCAAGAACGCCGGGTCTTTCAGCAGCGCGTTCGTCCCATTTGTCGCATCTTCGCCCGGCGCCCGGCCAATGATCTGACGAACGCCCCGCACCGAAGGCAGCGTTTGAAGACGGTCGAGCTGTTGATCCAGGTCTTTCGCAGTCAGATCGCAGAAGGCCACCTGCACCAATGGCCAGTCGGGGAATTGATCAGCCACGGATTGCACCCATTGCGCCTCGGCCCAGGGGTCGGCCGCGCCCACCTGGATGTGGACCGACGCGGTCATACCTTGCGCCCCGGCATCTGCTCGGAATTCCGGCAAAAGATAGTCGCGCTGGATCGGCGTGGGGTCTCCGAAGAAACGGACCGCACCTTTCTCCATCAGCCAGGGGTAAGTGACGGCCGACAGGTCCCACAGGTGGTGATGCGCGTCGATACTCATGGTGTTTCGACCCCCGTGGTGCGGGTCAGGATATCGACCCCCTGCCCGCGCCAGAAATGCAGCAGGTCGATGAAAATCCAATTCTCGGCAAGCTTGTCACCGGCGCGCCTGTAGATGTCGATGACCCGAAACTCACCGGGTTTGCCGGTGGCGGGCATCCCCATGAAACCACCTGACGGTACAGCCGTGAAGTTCGGCCAGCCGAAGAACCCGCCATACAGCCCCTCGGCCATGCGACAGACATGCGTGGTTTTGGATCTGTCGGTAAAGCCAGCCCGAAATGGGCCCGAATGCTGTTTGGCGTATCGTTCAATCGTATAGGTCGCCCCGATCCCCTCGGGGCCCCACCAGATCATGTCGTCATGCCATGTTCTGGCCAGCTCATCCTCCAGCGACAAGCCGCTGTTCCATTGACCCAGATCCGTGATCATTGCGTTGATCAAGGCCAACGTCTTTTGGCCTTCTTCCGGCGGCTGAGGGTCGAGCAACACACCGTCATGCGGCATCGGTCCGGGCTGAACCAAATGCGCAGCGGTCTGTGGGGGGAACGGGTTTTGGCCAGCCTGTACCATCAGATGCGGGATGTCGAAATACATCGCCGTTTCCGTGATCGTGTTGTTCACCACCTTGTAGAAGGCGCAATACCGCAGGAAGGCCATTTTGCCAGTGGGCCGAATGCCCAGCCACGGCCGATCGAACAGACCCATCAGATGCCCCATGCAAGCGACCCAAACCCCGTCCTCGTCACTAAGCGAATTCTGTCCCGCAAACAGGATATCGACCCGGTTTTGTAAGCGGGTCAGGCTAGTTTTGAGCGGCTGCCAAAACTGTTGGGCGACGTTTTCGGCCCCGGTGATTTCATTGAATGGATGAAAGCCCCGCCACAGCATATCTGGGGCGCAGAATTGGTTCATTGCATTGGGCAGATCAGCTTCAATCGCGGAATGGAACGCGCGGACAAGTTTTTTTTCGGCTTGGGAGTTCAATGTCTTTTTCCTTTTTTGCCAGTGTATTACGAGCCTTCTCATCCCGGTGTGAGTCGAAATCTCAGCGTAGTTTTGCATACGTATGCAAAAATGTCTTGCCAGAAATGATGTACGTTGATTACATTTTTGCAAACGTATGCAAGCGAATCTTTCTCGGGGGGATCATGGCGGAAATTCAGCTGCGCAATGTTGGCAAGCGCTGGGGCTCTTTCGTTGGGGTCCATAATTTCGATCTGACCATCGCAGACCGAGAGTTCCTGGTTCTTCTTGGCCCATCAGGGTGCGGCAAGACCACGACCATGCGCATGATCGCGGGGCTTGAAGATGTCACGGAAGGGGACATTCTGATCGACGGAAACGTCGTCAACGATCTGGAGCCGAAGGACCGGGACGTGGCGATGGTGTTCCAAAGCTATGCGCTTTATCCGAATATGAACGTCTATGAAAACATCCGCTTTCCTCTGAAAGTGCGCGGGATTGATCCCTCGACCCATGACAAAAAAGTCCGCCGGGCCAGCGCGATGGTGGAATTAGATGACTTCCTGCACCGCAAACCTGCCGAACTGTCCGGTGGACAGCGTCAGCGCGTGGCGCTGGCCCGCGCTATCGTGCGCGAGCCGAACGTGTTCCTGATGGATGAACCGCTGTCCAATCTTGACGCCAAGCTGCGGGTATCGACGCGGGCGCAGATCAAGAACCTCAGCCACGAACTGGCGGTTACGACGATCTATGTGACCCATGACCAGATCGAGGCGATGACGCTGGCTGACCGCGTCGTCGTCATGAAACAGGGCGTGGTTCAGCAGGTCGGCAGCCCGACCGAGATTTACGACCGGCCTGCCAATACGTTTGTCGCCAGCTTTATCGGCTCGCCGGCGATGAACCTCATGGACGGAGAGGTGTCAGACGGTGTGTTCCGCGCCGAGCACGTCCAGATTCCGGTCGATGCCCCCGACGGCCCCCTGACCTTGGGTTTCCGCGCCGAAGACGCGGGGCTTGCCGAAGGACAGGGCGAAATCACGGCTCCGATCTACACGCTCGAACTGCTGGGCGATGCGACCATGATCTCGGTCCGCGTCGGTGGAGCTCTGGTCTCGGTGAAGGCCGACAAAGCATTCCGCGCCGAGATTGGCGAAAACGTCTCGTTCTCGGTGCCGAAAGACATCTGCCACCTCTTTGAAGCTGAAAGCGGTGCGCGGATCGGGGCGTAGCCCCATAACAGCCCAACCGGGCAAACAACCGGTCCGGACGTCGACGACGGACCGATCCTGACAGGGAGTAACGCATGAAACTCAAATCAATCCTCTTGGCTGGTGCCATGTCCTTTGCCGCCGCAGGCGCATGGGCGGACTGTGCCTTTGAAAACGATGTCCCGCTAAAGTCGCTCTCAGCCGGGTTTGAAGCCTGGAAAGCCGTGACCGACGCGATGGCCGAGTGTGGCAATTTCAGCGCCTCGCTCGATCAGGAATTCCGCGAAAAGCAGCCCGAAGCGTTTGCGGCTGATCCCGCGCTCTACCAGATTGGCGGCGTCTCGAACGCCACGCTGGTGCCGTTGCTGAACGCGGGCACAATCCGTCCGCTGGATGATCTGGTTGAGAAATACGGGCAAGACCTGCTGCCGAACCAGTTGATCAAGGTGGACGGCAAAACCATGGCGATTGCCATGATGGTGAACGCGCAACACCTGATGTATCGCGATGACGTTCTGGCCGAGCTGGGCATCGAAGAGCCCAAGACCTACGCCGATGTTCTGGCCGCAGCCGCCAAGATCAAGGAAGCAGGCGTCATGGACTATCCGATTGGCGGTACGTTCAAGACCGGTTGGAATCTGGGTCAGGAATTCGTCAATATGTACCTTGGCGAAGGCGGTCAGTTCTTCGGTGACGGCAACATGCCTGCGATCAACAATGATCAGGGCGTCGCCGCGCTCGAGATGATGAAGGCCATGACCGAGTATATGGACCCGGAATATCTGGTGTCGGACTCGACCTATGTTCAGCAGCAGTTCCAGCAAGGCAAGATTGCGATGGCGAACCTGTGGGCCAGCCGCGCGGCTGCGATGAATGACGAAGCCGAAAGCCAGGTGGTTGGTAAGGTCACGATGGCCGCCGCCCCGATGGGCTCGTCCGTTCCTGCAACCACGATCTGGTGGGACGGTATCGTGCTGGCCTCGAACATAAGCGATGAAGAGGCCGACGCCGCCTTCCGCGTCGCGCTTGAAGGTATGGACGGTGACATGGTCAGCGCCAATAACGACACGGCGGTCTGGCTCAGCACGGCGTATACTCCGGGCGACCTGGCGGCCGGTGCCGCGGCCTCGGCCGAAGGTGGCGCGAAAGCCTATCCTGCGTCCGGTCCGATGGGCATCATGCACACCTCTCTGGGCAATGGTCTGGCGGACTATCTGACCGGTGCCAAGGATGCGCAAACCACACTGGCCGACATCGAGGCGGATTACATCACCGCCGCGAAAGAAGCTGGTCTGATCAGCAACTGATCCTCTCTGGGGAGGGCCCTCGTGCCCTCCCGCTTTTTCCACCCGAGAACCATGAGAAAGGCAGAGCCATGAATTTCCGGACATTTGCCGCCTTTGTCGGCCCCTCTGTCTTTATGATGCTTCTCTTTATCGCGTTCCCGCTGGTCAGCGTGTTCAAGCAGAGCTTTTACATCACGCAGCCGATCTACGAGACGGTTGAGAAGGAAACCTGCACACCGGGCTTTATTACCCAGACCTGTGTGACCGAGCAGGTCTCGCAGCCGAAACTGGACGAACACGGCGAGATTATCACCCAGACCCGGTATGTCGGATTGCAAAGCTATCGTAACGTGCTGGAGCCGGAGCGGGCTTGGCGGGCGATCAGCGACGGGAATTGGCAGGTTCTCTCCACGATCAACTTCTGGAAAGCACTGCGCTTCACGCTGACCTTCACGCTGATCACGTTGCCCTTGGTGGTCGGATGCGGGCTGGGCATCGCGGTTTTGATCAACAATGCGGCCCGGTCGATACGAGGCCCCGTGATCTTTGTCTCGCTGCTGCCCTTCATCATCACGCCTGTGATCGGCGTCTTGTCGATCAACTGGCTGTTTCGCGGTGACGGGATCATGACAGCGTTGATCGAATGGTGGCTGAACCGCGATATCGCGTTGTTTGCACAGGCGCGGACGATCGAAATCCTGATGATGCTTTACCGCGTCTGGCACGTCGCGCCTTTTGCCGCCATCGTCTTTTATGCGGGTCTGCAAACGGTCAATCAGGACAGTCTGGAAAGCGCCATCATCGACGGGGCAACCCGCTGGCAGCGGATGAAGTATATCGTGATCCCGCATCTGATGCCGCTGATCATCTTCGTGTCGATGATCCACCTGATGGACAGCTACCGGGTGTTCGAAGAGATCGTCGGCTTCTCGAGCCAGGGCTACGTCATCTCGCTGCAGTGGCTAACCTTCGATTACCTGACGCCGGATCAGGCGGGCAACCGGTCGATCAGCCGGGCCTCGGCCAACTCGATGCTGACCATGATCGGTGTTGTCATCCTGCTTATCCTGCCGCTGCGCCGTACATGGCGCGATCACAAAGGAGGCCACTGATATGTCCTCGCGCGCGCTTCGCCAGCCTTTCAGCCTGCGGTTGACCTCGAACATCTTTCTGGCGCTCTGGTGCCTGATTGCAGCCTTCCCGATCTTCTGGATCGTGGTGATGAGCTTCAAGTCACCCGTCGACGCCTTCGACAGCAACGCGCTGAACGTGATCTTTGGACCCGCGACCCTGGGCGTCGGAAAGGGCTTGTCCCTGCTGGACATCGTCTTCGGTATCGCGGTGATCTGGGGAACGATCACTCTGGCAACCAAAAGGCTGCCGTCGATGATCAAATCCTACGCCAAGCCCGGGCAGGAGTGGTTCGGGTGGCTGATCGGTGTGCTGGCCCTGCTGGTCGGTTTCCTGTTGGTGTTCTTTGTCGTACTTCCCGCCATTCTGAATGTGCTGAATCCGGTATTCGGTCCTTTGGGGCGGGACGTGCTGGGCCTGACCACCGAACATTACAAAACGGTCTGGATTGACCGGGGGTTCTCGAACAACTTCAAGAACTCGCTGATCGTCACGACCGGGGTGGTCACCGTGTCCCTGACCGTCGGAACGCTGGCCGGGTACGGTCTGGCGCGGTCTGGGTCGACGCTGGCGTTCTGGATCCTGATCGTGGCGTTGGTGTTCCGCGCGCTGCCGCATTCGGTTCTGGTTGCAGGCTACCTGCCGGTTTTCATCAATTCGGCCGAATGGCTCAGCCCCATTCTGGGCGATAATGCACCGACCCTTTATGGCAAGCCTTTCGCGGTCATCGCGGTGCTGGTTGCGATCAACCAACCCTTTACCATCTGGATGCTGCGGTCCTTCTTCCAGAACATTCCTGCGGAACTGGACGAGGCCGCCCGCGTCGATGGGTGCAGCCATTTTCAGGCGTTCCGCCGTGTGATCATGCCGGTCATGTGGCCGGGGGTTATCACTACCGGACTGTTCAGTTTCCTTCTGGCTTATAACGATTTTCTCGTCACCGCGCTGCTGCTGGATGCGCAGAACCAGACCATGGTTCCCGCCATCGTCGGCATGTTCAACCGCGAGACCACGACCACCGATCAGGTCGTCGCCGTGGCCGCCGCCGTGTCGATCACCGCGCCGCTGATCTTCCTTGTCCTGATTTTCCAGCGCCAGATCGTCAGCGGTCTGACAGCCGGGGCGGTAAAAGGCTGATGAGCAACCACGCCCGACATAACGCCATGTCGCGCCACCCGGCGCTGAACAGGATGCCCAGAGATTTTCTGAGTGTCGGGGGTCACGCCCCCTACACCACCCTCTGGCAACCTGAAAGGATATGGAAATGAAAGGTTCGCGCCCCGAACAAGCGGTTTTGACCCGTGACACTGACCTGAGCAAAACTGACGACACGCGCCGGGTTATCGAAACCATGGTGGACGGTCTGAATGACCATCGCATTGACGACATTGGCGAGTTCTTCGCGCAGGGCTTTCGCTGGCTGGGCAATCAGGGCTGCGGCACGAAGACGGGTCTGGAGGAATTCCAGAACAACTGGCAGCGCCCGTTTCAGGCGGCGTTTTCCGACAAGGTCTGCATTGATGAGGCCCGCCTTTACATGGGGGAATGGGCCGCCGCCTTCGGCCGTCAGGAAGCAACCCATTCGGGTGAATTTCTGGGTATCGCCCCGACAGGAAAGCGGGTCGAGATCCGGTACATGGATTTCTGGAAAGTCGTCGACGGCAAGATCGTCGACAACTGGGTGAACGTGGATTTTGCCCATGTCGCAGCCCAACTGGGCGTTGACCTGTTCAACGGCCAGGGCTGGGAAGCATTTGACCGGGGGGAAAAACGTCCGCCTCGGCCCGAAAACTGAGGAATGAAAAATGGCAATCGAGTATCTCAAACGCGGCAAGTCCGACGCTGACCGGGCCGAAGATGACGCCAAAACCCGCGCCGTTGTCGAAGCGACGCTGAAGGACATCGAAACCCGTGGTGACGACGCCGTGCGCGAGCTGAGCGAGAAGTTCGACAATTATTCACCGGCCTCGTTCCGGCTGTCGCAGGACCAGATCGAAGACCTGATCAGCCAGCTAACCGTGCGTGAGCTGGCGGACATCAAATTCGCGCAAGAGCAGGTGCGCAACTTTGCGCAGGCGCAACGGGATTCGATGCTGGATATCGAGGTCGAAACTCTGCCGGGCGTTATACTGGGCCACAAGAATATCCCCGTGCAGTCCGTTGGCTGTTATGTCCCCGGCGGTAAGTTCCCGATGGTGGCCAGCGCGCATATGTCGGTGGCCACGGCGTCCGTTGCGGGTGTTCCACGCATCATCGCCTGTACACCTCCGTTTCAGGGCAAGCCAAACCCGGCGGTCATCGCGGCCATGCATCTGGGCGGCGCGCATGAGATTTATGTCATGGGCGGCATTCAGGCTATTGGCGCAATGGCGCTTGGCACTCAGACAATCGACCCCGTTCATATGCTGGTCGGCCCCGGAAACGCCTTCGTCGCTGAAGCCAAGCGCCAGTTGTTTGGCCGTGTCGGTATCGACCTGTTCGCAGGCCCGACGGAAACGATGGTGATTGCAGATGAAACTGCCGCCGATGCGGAACTGTGCGCGACCGATCTGCTGGGTCAGGCCGAACATGGATATAACAGCCCCTGTGTGCTTCTGACCAACTCGCGCAAACTGGCCGAGGATACTTTGGCCGAAGTTGACAGGCTGCTGGACATTCTGCCGACGGCGGACACCGCCAAAGTGTCGTGGGCGGAATATGGCGAGGTCATCGTTTGCGACACCTATGACGAGATGCTGAAAGTGGCGGACGACATTGCCTCGGAACACGTGCAGGTGATGACGGATCGTGACGACTGGTTCCTTGAGAACATGACCTGCTATGGGGCGCTGTTCCTTGGGCCCCGCACCAATGTGTCGAATGGGGACAAGGTGATCGGGACAAACCACACCTTGCCCACGAAGAAAGCAGGGCGCTACACGGGCGGTCTTTGGGTCGGCAAATACCTGAAGACGCATTCCTACCAGAAGGTCCTGACCGACGAGGCCGCAACACTGATCGGTGAATATGGCTCGCGCCTGTGCATGCTTGAAGGGTTTGTGGGGCACGCGGAACAATGCAATGTGCGCGTCCGCCGGTACGGGGGTATCAACGTGCCTTACGGTAAGGCCGCGCCGTATAGGGATGCGGCGGAATGAGTGATCGGCACAGTCTGCACAAAGACCTGATCGCCCCGCTGAGGGCGGCGATGTACGACTTTTCCGAAGCTGGGGTGCGTCGCTCTCTGGCTGATCTTTGTGAACTTGATGCCTTGTTTCGCCTATGTCATCCGTTCGGCGACACGACCGGCAGCGATACCTACTACGACCGCGTCTACAAGGGCTTGCTGACGGCCTGGCCCGATCTGGAGCGGCGCGACTATATCGTCATGGCCGGCCCGGATGAGTTTGGCACCGATTGGGTTGGGTGCGGCGGGTATTACACCGGCACCTTCACCGGACCATGGCTGGACATCCCGCCCACAGGTCATCAGGTCACGATGCGGTTCCACGAATTCTACCGGTTCGAGGATGGCAAAGTGGTCGAGATGCAGGCGCTTTGGGACATCCCCGAAGTGATGATGCAGGCAAATGCGTGGCCCATGGCCCCCAGCCTTGGCCGCGAATGGCACGTGCCCGGCCCTGCGACCCAGGATGGGTTTGTGCCCGGCCCCTACGATGCGGCCAAGGGCAAGGAAACCTGTCAGCACATCATCGACATGCTGGAATACCTCAAGAAACACCCATCAGAGGGCGGCCCGGACGTGATGGAGATGGAGCGGTTCTGGCATCCCCGCATGAACTGGTACGGCCCGTCGGGGATCGGCACCGGACGGGGTATTTCCGGGTTCCGCAACTGGCATCAGATTCCATTCCTGAACGGCATGCCCGATCGCGGGCAGTATGTGGATGACATCACCTATCACTTCTTCGGAGATGGGGAATACGCGGCCGTCACTGGTTGGCCCAACATGATCCAGACCGTGACCCATGACGGCTGGATGGGTATTGCGCCGTCGGGCAAGAAGATCACCATGCGCAGCCTCGATTTCTGGCGTCTCGAAGACGGCAAAATTCGAGAAAACTGGGTGCTGGTCGATCTTCTGGATGCATACCGTCAGCTTGGCGTTGACGTCTTTGCCCGTCTGCGGGAATTCAATAAGGCCCGTAATCTGGGCCGTATCGAAATACCTGACGGAATGAGCCAATGACAGACCTGCCCCGCACGCCCTCTTTTTCCCTAACCGGCAAAACCGCCCTGGTGACCGGAGCTTCCTCGGGCATTGGGCAGGGATGTGCCGTTGCTCTGGCCGAGGCCGGGGCTCATGTGGTGTGTGCGGCGCGCGGGGCTGATCGGTTACAGGGCACGGTGGCCGCGTTGCAATCGAACGGCTGGTCCGCAGAAGCTTTGGCGCTTGATCAAACGGATCTGGATGCGTTGAAGGCCCTGTTTGCATCCCGTGTGTTTGACGTGGTCGTCAATTCCGCGGGATTGGCACGGCACAGCCCTGCAACCGAGACAACGCCCGAGGATTTCGACGCGGTCACAAATCTGAACCTCAGGTCCGCGTATTTCCTGTCGGCTTATGCAGGCAAGGCTTTGATCGACGCGGGCAAGCGCGGCTCGATCATCCATATCTCAAGCCAGATGGGTCATGTCGGCGGGATTGACCGGGCGGTCTATTGCGCGACCAAGCACGGGCTGGAGGGCATGGTTAAGTCTATGGCCATCGAATGGGGCAAACAGGGCGTACGGATCAACACCGTGTGTCCGACCTTCATCCGCACGCCACTGACGCAATCGACATTCGACAATCCCGAACGGGCCGCATGGATCATGGACAAGATCAAGCTGGACCGCGTGGGCGAGGTCGAGGACGTCATGGGTGCCGTGCGCTACTTGGCGTCGGACGCCTCGGCGCTTGTGACCGGAACCTCCATGTTGATCGACGGCGGGTGGACGGCTGACTGATGGCTGAGAAAGTCACATCCCTTCAGGTCGCAGAGCGCGCAGGCGTCAGCCAATCCGCCGTCAGCCGCGTTTTCACGCCCGGCGCATCCGTCAGCAAGAAGACCCAGGAAAAAGTGCGCAAGGCCGCCGAGGAACTAGGGTATCGCCCAAACGTGCTGGCCCGCGCCATGGTCTCTGGCAAAAGCCGCATTATCGGCTTGGTGGTCGGTTATCTGGACAACTACTTTTATCCCGAAGCGTTGGAAAAACTGTCGAACGGTTTGCAGGAGCATGGCTATCACGTTCTGATATTCATGGCCTCTCGGTCGGCGGGCAATATTGACGACGTGATGGAGGAGATTCTGGATTATCAGGTCGACGGCGTCGTTTTGGCCTCGGTCCCGATGTCTTCGGATATCGCGATGCGGTGCCAACAGGCAGGTGTCCCGGTTGTCCTGTTCAACCGCAGTCAGGATATCGAAGGGATCACCACCGTCACATCGGACAACTACGCAGGCGGACGCAAGGTTGCCGAATTCCTGTTGGCGGGCGGGCACGAGCGGATTGGCTATATCTCGGGGTGGCAAGGGGCCTCGACCCAGCGAGACCGCGAGGCGGGTTTTCGGGCGCAACTGTCCGAAGTGGGCCGATCCGTATTTGCCATGCAGGACGGGATGTTTCACACCGAAAACGCCCAAGCTGCTGCGCGTCAGATGTTTGATGTGGACCCCGGCAAACGCCCTGACGCGGTATTTGTGGCCAATGACCACATGGCATTGGCCGTAATGGACGTGATCCGGTTTGAACTGGGGTTGCGCATCCCCGAAGATGTTTCGGTCGTCGGATATGACGATGTTCCTCCGGCAGGATGGCCAGCCTATAACCTGACAACGATCCGACAGCGGGCCAATCTTATGGTCGCTGAAACCGTCGCGGCCCTGCTGGATCACATTCAAAATCCCGATGCAGCTGAGCCACGCAAGGTCGCGATTGACGGCCCGCTGGTCGTGCGAACCTCGGCGCGGCTGCCGCGGGGTTGGACTCCACAAAGGACAGAAACATGAAGGGCTTTGATCCGAAATTCCGGGATTTCCCGGACTATATCATCGGTATCACCAAGGAAATCTGGGAAGATCGCGGCATCGCGACCTTGCACGACTATTACGGTGAGGACATCGTGGTCCGGTCACCCGGTTCCGTTGTTCTGGGGAACCAGAATGTGATCGGCGCGACCATGGCGACCTTGGCAGAGTTCCCCGATCGTCAGCTTCTGGGTGAGGACGTGATCTGGTCCGGTACACCGGAACAAGGCATGCTCAGCTCTCATCGCATTCTGTCTACGGCCACACATCTAAGCGAAGGTGTCTATGGCAAGCCCAAGGGAACCAAGCTGCAATACCGGATCCTCGCGGATTGCCATGCCAAGGATAACAAGATTGATGATGAATGGCTGATCCGGGATCAGGGGGCGATCGTCCGTCAGTTGGGTTGGGAGCCCAAAGACTATGCCGCAGATCTGATCGCCCGCGAAGGTGGCCCTGAAAACTGCGTCCGGCCCCTGACTCCGTCCAACGATATCGAAGGTCCCTATAAGGGAAACGGAAACGACAACCCGTGGGGCCAGCGCCATGCCGATCTGCTGACCCGTATGATGAACGCGGATATGGGCGCGGTCGAGCGTGACTATGACCGGGCCGTGCAATCGGAATATCCGGGTGGTGTCACGGGGCACGGTTGGGATCCGGTCGACCGGTTCTGGATGTCCTTGCGTGCCGCGATGCCCAACGCCACCTTCACCATCCATCACCAGATCGGGCGCGACGATCCCAACATGCCGCCGCGTTCTGCCCTGCGTTGGAGCCTGCACGGAACCCATGACGGTTGGGGCACATTTGGTGCGCCCACAGGGGCCGAACTTTATGTTTTGGGCATCAGCCATGTCGAGTGGGGAGAGTTGACTGGCGGCGACATCAGGGTTCGCCGCGAGTGGACCCTGTTCGATGAAACCGCTGTTTGGAAACAGGTGCTGCTGGCCACCGGGGACGTGTAATGCCGTATAGCCTTGCCTTGCTCGACACCAGTGAAGGAACCCGGCGACTGCATTGTCACCGGGCGTCTTTGCGGGCAAGGCGGCTGAACAATCGTCCTCCGGGTGTGATGGGTTTGATCGACCTGTCGCACCATTATTCGTTTCGGAGACTATCATGAGCACAATCCAACACCGCATCGTTCGCTATGGCGAACTCCGGCCCTGCAAAACCGCCTTTATCGACGCCCACACGCCGGGTTCGGACCAAAAGGAAAACTTCACGATCATTGGTGGCGGGGTGTCCGAGTCGCCTGATCAGCACGTCCACATCACCGACAAGATCGGATTCAACATTGGCGCGGCGGGGCAGCCGCCAAAGTGCCGCAACTCGCTGCATAGCCATACCACGGCCGAGGTGTTCTTTGTTGCCAAGGGCCGTTGGCGCTTTTTCTGGGGTCGTTATGGGACGGCGGGTGAATTCATCGCTGAAGAGGGTGATATCTTCAACATTCCCACAGGCATCTTTCGAGGCTTTGAAAATGTCGGTCAGGACTACGGCATGATCATGTCGATCCTTGGCGGGGATGATGCAGGCGGTGGGGTGACGTGGGCCCCGCAGGTGATCGAGGACGCGCAGGCGCATGGGTTGATGCTGGGCGATAACGGGGTTCTTTATGACTCCAAAAAGGGGCAGGACTTGCCCCACAACGTGCGCCCAATGCCCTTGCTGACCGAAGAACAACTGAAAGAGTATCCCGAGGTTCCTGTCGAGGATGTCGTCGGTCAATATGTCGCGCGGTATTGGGACCTTATGGCGTTGTCGGCCAACAAACCCGCGCAGGTGATCGGCGAGTACGGGATGATCAAAGACAAGCCCGGGTTCGAGGTTGATTTCCTTGGGCGCGGCTCCTCTGTGACCGACCCGGTGAAGGCCGAAAAGCCGGTGGTTCTTATGCCCGCAAGCGGCCACTGGCGTATTGCGGTCGATGGATATGAGACCACTTTGTCCGCTGGTGACACCGCTTTGGTTCTTCCCGGTGAGGCCTATAGTGTTTCACCGTCGATGACCGGGCAGGCAGGCTTGTATCGCATCACCGCAACCGACGATCCGGCAGGCGCAACCTGGACCGGGCAATAGCAAATCGGAGGCTCCGCATGACCAAAATCCAGACCACACATGTGGGGTCTCTGCCCCGAACTCAGGACGTCGTGGACTTTATCTTTGCCCGTGAAAACGGAAATACCTTCGATCAGGGTGCTTTCGATGCCTGCATGACCGATGCAGTTGCAGAAACAGTGCGCAAGCAGGTCGCGGCTGGGATCGACCATGTAAGCGATGGGGAAACCTCAAAGATTTCCTACGCAACTTATGTCAAAGACCGCTACACCGGTTTTTCCGGCGACAGCCCGCGCAACGCGCCAGCCGACCTGAAGATGTTTCCCGGCTTTCTGCAACGGCTGGCGGATGACGGCGGCACACCCCAATATGCGCGGCCGATGTGCACGGGCGAGGTCCGCTCAAAAGGGCAAAGCGAGCTTGAAAAGGACATTGCGAACCTGAAGGCGGCGATGAAACGTCATGAGGTTGATCGCGGCTTCATGAACGCCGCATCTCCGGGTGTGATTTCGCTGTTTCTGCAGAACGATTTCTATCCCACGCGTGAAGCCTATCTTTCGGCCTTGGCCGATGCGATGAAAGAAGAATACGAGACGATTGTGGCGGCGGGTCTGGACCTGCAACTCGATTGTCCCGATCTGGCCCTGTCGCGCCATATGTTGTTCACGGACCTGACCGACGAGGCCTTTGTTCAGATCGCAAACATGCATGTCGAAGCTTTGAACCACGCGCTTCAGAATGTCCCGCAAGACCGCGTTCGGGTGCATATCTGCTGGGGTAACTACGAGGGGCCACATTGTTGCGACATCGCGATGGACAAGGTGTTCAGCACCCTGATGGCCACCAAATCGCGCTGTGTGCTGTTCGAAACTTCCAACCCACGCCACGCGCATGAATGGACCGTGTTCCGTGATCGCAAGGCTGAAATCCCCGATGACAAGGTCCTTGTCCCCGGAGTGGTCGATACAACCACCAATTTTGTCGAGCACCCCGAGCTGGTCGCCCAAAGGATCAGGCGCTTCACCGACATTGTCGGCGCGGATCGGGTCATAGCCGGCAGCGATTGCGGCTTTGGAACATTCGCGGGTTTTGGCGCCGTGGACCCGCAAATTGCCTACGCCAAGCTTCAAGCCCTGTCCGAAGGCGCAAAGCTGGCCTCGGCATGATACCGTTGGTCTTGCTGCCGGGCATGATGTGCGATGCCCGACTTTTTGGCCCTCAGATCGAGGCTTTATCGGGCCGGTTGCCCGTGATGACATGCCCGTTGACCCGGCACGACAATGTGCAGGACCTGGCAGGTGAGATCCTGCGCCACACCCCTGAGGTGTTTGCACTGGCGGGGCTGTCCATGGGCGGTATTGTGGCAATGGAAGTGGTGCGACAGGCCCCTGAACGCGTTGCAGGGTTGGCCCTGCTCGACACCAACCCTTTGGCGGAAAACACCGAGGTCAAGATCCGGCGCAAACCGCAGATGGCCGCCGTTCAGGAAGGCCGGTTGTGGCACGTGATGCGCGACGAGATGAAGCCGAACTATCTGGCGGACGGCCCGCATCAGGGGGCCGTTCTGGACTTGTGCATGGCCATGGCAACGGATCTGGGCGCGGACGTGTTTCTGCGCCAATCCCAGGCCCTGATGGACCGCCCCGATCAACGCGCAACCCTGTCCGCCTATTCCGGGCCGGCGCTGGTTCTGTGTGGCCGGGAAGATGGCTTGTGCCCGGCCGAGCGGCACCAGTTGATGCACGATCTGCTGCCTGACAGTACGCTCAAGGTCATCGACGGTGCCGGACATCTGCCCACCTTGGAAAAACCTGACGAAACGACGGCGGCCTTGACCCGCTGGTTGGAGGACACATGACACCCTCACTTTTGGAATTGCTCCGCAAGTTCGATACACCCACCGTCTGCAACGCCATCGAAGTGGCGCAAGGCAAACGTGGGTTCGACAAATTCACCCGCGGTACCATGCAGTGTTCTGCGCCCAATGAACCCGCGGTCGTCGGCTATGCGCGCACGGCCAAAATCGCGGCGGTTCATCCGCCCACCGAACCGCCCGAGGTCATCAAGACCCGCCGCATGGCCTATTACAAATACATGGCCGAAGCCCCCTGCCCCGGTGTCTCGGTGATCGAAGATCTGGATTATCCCGATTGCATCGGTGCCTATTGGGGCGAAATCAACACCACCGTTCACAAGGGGTTCGGACTAGCCGGAGTCGTAACCAACGGTGTCATGCGTGATCTCAGGGACCTACCCCAAGGGTTCCCCGTTGTTGCCGGTTCCATCGGTCCAAGCCACGGTTTCGTCCACATCCGCGAGATTGATACCCCGGTGTCAGTATTTGGCCTGACAGTTCATCCGGGCGAGTTAGTCCATGCCGACCGTCATGGTGCGTTGGTCGTGCCCGAGGATGTCGTCGATCAATTGGAAGCGGCCATACAAAAACTGTTGTCAACAGAACGCATCATCTTGGACGCAGCTCGTCGTCCGGAGTTTGATTTCGAAGCCTTCGAAACCGCCTGGGCCGCCTTTGAAAAAGCCAGGGTTTGAATGGCAACGTCACAGGCCAAGTGCGAATTCTGCGTCAGAGGTGATGTTTGCATGAAGGATGCCGAAGGGTCTGCTGGTATTTCTTGATTTCGGAGTGCCTCGGCAAACGGTCAGACTTACACGCCCTTACCCATAGCACCCGAGGCCAGAAATTGGCTCGGGTGCGGTGCGCAAGACAAGTTTGCAAATTTGGAATAGCGGTCGGCGTCAGTTCACCAATCCTGACTCTCTTGCCGAAATCAGATAGTCCGCTTCGATGTCAGCCAAGGCTTCGCTGGCGGATTTCTCACCGTTCAGGAAGGCAGGAATGCCGTTTCCAAGCGCGGTGTGCATGATCGCCATCGCTTGGCTGGACGGATAGAAAACAGCCCCGCCCTGCATGGTATCGACCACGCCTTGCGCTTCCGGTCCAGGTTCATACCCGTCGACCAACCAAACCGCGAGGTCGTTGTTGGCTTTCACAGCCTCGGTATCGGTGCCTTCCATCGCGATCTTAAAGGCGGCTTCGGCGGCTTCGTCACTGATGTTCTTTGAGATGGCCCAGCCACCCCACCAGTTCGACGAGGCCGGGCGGCCACCTTCAACCGGCACTGGCGCTATGGACATGGTCACAAGGCCCACCACCTGGCTTTCCGCTTCGTCGTCCATGGCTGCCGCGCGCGTGGCCCAGAGGTTGGCCATGGCGATCTTTCCTTGCTGAAACTGCTGTTGCACATAGGTAGAGTCCGACACCGAGTATTCGGGATCCATATAGGCGGTCAGTTTCTTCATGGTTTCCAGCGCGGCAACGCCGTTGGCGTTGTTGATGGTGGGCATGTTGGCGCTGTCAAGGAATTCACCCTTGTAGCCCAGATACATATTCACGAATTCCTCGGCCACATTCCAACCGGATTTGTAGGTTCCGCCAAGCGGATAATCCACGACACCTGCTGCCTTGATCGCTTCGGCAGCGGCCAGTACATCGTCATAGGTTTCGGGGGCCTCAAGGCCGAGGTCGGCGAAGATGTCCTTGCGGTACATCATATGCTGATTGTTCACCCGCGTCGCAATCGCCATGATTTGACCGTCATAGGTGATGAACTGGTTTTCTCCCAGTGACGCACCATGTTTTTCGACCAGATCATTCAACGGGCGTATCGTGCCGTCGTTCAACAACGATACGATACCGCCATTTGTGACCATAACAATCTGGTACAGCGCCGGGTTTACTTTCAGCGCCTCGTTGATTTTCTTCTGGAAGTCGGCATCCAATTCAGCGGTGAAGTTCCCGCATTCGGCCATAGCCTCAGTTTCCGCTTTCACCGCAGGGAAGGAATTCCCCAGAAATGAAATCGGGATCGTGTTCTCAAACGCGCAATCTGCCCAAGCAGCACTTGCGGTTAACAATAGTGCCGTAATCGTTCCAAGCGTTCGCATCACTTTTTCCTCCCTGATTGTTTCTCATGCTCCGAAGGCACGGGTCAGCCTGTCCTGACGTCGTGGCGGCATGTTTTCGTCCAGTGTTTTCAACAACCGCTCGCGCACCATGAGATGCGCGGCGTCATCCCAAATGTTGTTCATCTGATGGGGATCATTTTCGTAAGCATAAAGTTCACCCGCGCCATTCGGGTATTTGTCGGTCCGGTCATACCGCGTACAAATGAAGTCGCGGGTCACGATGGATGACATAGCGATGGTCTGGCCGCTGTGTTCCTGTTCCCATTCGCAGATGATGAAGTCGCGCTCTTCATCCACATGGGTCGGCAGGACATGACCTTGCATCCATGAGGCAGGTTCGGCCCCTGCCGCACGACAGAAGGTTGGGGCCAGATCCACAAGGCTGACGGGTTGCCCATAGGTGTGGGCCTCGTAGTCAAAGTCTTTCGATGGCCGCCAGATCAGAGGCACGCGCATCAGGGCATCTACGTGGAACGGTCCCTTGAACAAAAGGCCATAATCCCCCTGAAGCGATCCGTGATCGCTGGTAAAGATGATATGGGTATCTTCCAACCACCCCCGCTCGGCCAGTTTTTGCAACACATTGCCGATGGATTCATCCACAATTTCATTCATGATATGGACCATCGCGTTGATCTCGCGCACCTGATCGTTTGTCATGTCCTTCGGCACGAACGTGTTCGGCATCTCGCTGTTGGGATAGCGCGTGCCTTCGTAATATTCCGACCAATGTTCGGGTTTGGTGGCCAGCAGCTTGCGAATAGCCTCAGGTGTTCCGGGATGCGCCTCCGGCAGATCAAGGCCGTCCCATTTCACCCGCGCTTTTTCTGAACTGGGTGGCTGGAATGGGTGGTGTGGATCGCCGAAACTGAGCCAGAGGAACCAATCCTCGTCATCTTGCCGCCCGTCCAGCCATTCGTTTGACCGATCCGCCAGCCAATAGGAGTGATAGAACTCTTTTGCGATCTGGTTGTCATGGACCTGGATGGCACCTGTATCTCCGCCACCCTTGGTATTCAGCTTTCCGTCATCACCTTGCTGGCTGAGATAATGCTCGAACTGACCGGGGCAGTTGCGCTCCATCCAGACCTGATAATGGTTCCGTGCCACCCCTTTGCCATGGGACGAAATCAGCACATGTTCGAAACCCCTATAGGGTCCGGTGTCATCCCGCCCCGCCGAACCAACCTCCCAATACTTGTCGGGTTCACCCAGCACGGGTTGCAGGTGGCTTTTACCGATCAGGGCGGTTCTAAATCCTTTTGCGGCCAGATGCTCTGCGAATGAAGGCGCGTCCTCGGGCAGTGGCACACCATTCACGTATACGCCGTGCGTCGCGGGGTATTGCCCAGTCACCATCGTCGCCCGAGAGGGCATGCAGGTGACGTTATTCACATAGGCGCGCTCATACAGGATGCCCTCTTCGGCCAGGCGATCCAGGTTCGGTGTCCGCGCCACCTTGCCGCCCATACAGCCCAAAGCGTCAAAGCGTTGCTCATCAACCGTAATGAATAAAATGCGTGGCATAAGAGGAGTCCCCGTTTGATGTGCACCGACAATACAGCGACTTTTCATGCTCGAATAATATTGTATTGTTGCACATCATTCGAAAATGATATGATCTGCGCCATGCTGAACCCAAGACATCTTGATGCTTTCGCCGCGGTGGTACGCACGGGGTCGACGATTGCCGCTGCGGACGCGTTGAATACCTCGCAACCCAGTATCAGCCGGATGCTGGCCGCTCTCTCTGCCGAGACGGGGATCACCCTGTTTGAAAAGTCTTCGCAACGGTTGCGCATCACGCAGGAAGGCCAATTGTTTTATGAAGAGGTGGTTCGGTTCTACGATGGCTTGGACCACTTGCAGGGTCGTGTCGCCGAAATCAGAACGCTCGCCAAAAGCGAGTTGCGCGTGGCGTCGATCCTGGCCGCCTCGATCGAGGTTGTCCCAAAGGCGCTCTGCGCCACTCAGGAACAACACCCACGCCTGAAGACGATCTGCAATGTCAGATCGCATAGTCGCGTCGTGGACATGGTCGCCGCAGGACATGCCGATATTGGCGTATGCAACAAGATCAAGCTGCCGGAAGGTGCCAAGCAGGTGCATGCCTGGTCTCCCAAATGCGTGGTCGCAATACACCCCGACAACCCGCTTGCAGAGAAAACGGTCGTGACGTTGAGCGATCTCGAAGACGCAAACTTTGTGTCATTGGGCGAATTCTTCAACAGCACCTATGCGGCTGACCCGAATGTCGCAGAGCGTTTGAATACGGCGACACAGGTGGTGAACCTGTCCTTACCCGCAGTCTGGCGTATCCGCGACAACAAAGGCGCGGCGGTGATTGATCCCTTCACTGCCAGTCTCGCATCACAAATGGGGCTTCTGGTTAAGGAATTTGACGAGGAGGTAACCTACCCGATTTCGCTGATCCAAACCACAACCGTCCCACAGTCTGTCACCGGGCAACAAACACTCGATTCAATTGCGGCAGAAATTGAAAACTTGTTGCAGCTTCACACGCTTGAAGCGTCGATGCCTGAAACCCCGTTTGGCGGGGTCAATTCCAGTGGCTATGGCCGCTAACGGGTTACGGAAGGCCTCGACAACTATATGGACGTCAAGAATGTCTGGCGCGCTGCCACCATTGCCTAAGGGCGACAGGGCAAAGTTTGCGACAGAACCGTCAAACCACTTTCAGAAGATAGGTCCGCATCGCTTCGGACTTGCCCTTCAGAAAGAGTTCACTTGTTTCGAAGTCGAGCCTTCGAGAGCTCAGTTTGTTGTATACAGCTTCTGACAGAAGGATTTCATTTTCCAACGCTTGGCTTTGGAGACGGGCAGCGGTGTTAACAACGTCACCGACGGCCGTAAAACTTCTGGATGAGCCAGTGGCCATCTCTCCTACCTGCGCGACGCCCAGATTTATTCCGATCCCAACGCCCAGCATACTGGGTTCAGATCGTATTCTGTCCAACAGACGTTGAGCTGCCCGAAGCATTACGTCGGCCGTTTGGTCCCTGAGCGACGCCATCTGAACTGGATAAATCGCCATGACCTGATCTCCGATAAACTCGATCAAAGCATCGTCACGGGCAATTTCTTTTTCGGCGATACCATAGAACCGAGTCAGCATGTCGGCGGCTTCGGCGGGTGAATGCTGTTCGGACCAAGGCGTAAAGCCTCTCAGGTCGGCGAACAGCAACCCTACCTCGGCATCAAGTGTTTTCGTCGGCAAGCCTTCAAAACAGCTTCTACAAAAGTTCGGGTTTTCCGAGGAGGGTTTAATGCCCAAAACCCTGCCAAAACCGCGAAAGGGAACCAGGCATAGACGGCACCTGGGCGATGCAGGAAGCAACCGAGTGAACATCCGAACACGCCCCACGAAACCGCTCTGGCAAAGACTGAAGGCGAGTGGCTGATTGTCCGACGTTAACTTTTTGATCAACCAAGCGTCGTGATTGTAAATCAAAACTGTAAAACCAATAACGAGACACAGAAATAAAAGGGCGCCTGCGAGGATCGAAAACTTGAGCCCCACGTAGATCGCCGCGGCCAGAAACGCGATCTGAAAGGTTAAAACACCTGCTTCGATGAGTCGGGCGTTTCTCATCATCAATCCTGTCGAAAGATATCCGGCATCCTATCATTTTTGGCGATTCGTAAAAATATGGGCCACGTTATCTGCGCCTAGTGGAAACTATGTTCGGTTCAGGTCTTGTTGGAGCCCTCGGTCGTTCCTGTTGATTGCGTCGATCCAGATTGAATTTCGGCGTTTCTTGGAATGACAAACCGTTCTGACGTAAGCTCCATCAATGGAACGTCGACTTGCCGCGATCTTGGCCGCCGATGTGGTTGGCTATTCACGCTTGATGAGCGCAGACGAGGTCGGCGTGCTGCGTGCGCTCAAAGCCCTTCGGTCAGAGTTGTTTGATCCGCTGATTGAGGCGCACCATGGTCGCATCGTCAAACTGATGGGTGATGGAACACTCGTGGAGTTCGCGTCGGTTGTGGATGCAGTGAACTGCGCAACCGAGATTCAACGTGAATTGGCGGAGCGAAACGACGGCCTGTTGCCGGAAGAGCGACTTGACCTGAGGATCGGCATAAACCTTGGCGACGTGATGATCGACGGCGATGACCTTTATGGTGACGGCGTCAATGTCGCGGCGCGGCTTGAGGAGTTGGCGGAGCCGGGAGGTGTTTGCGTGTCTGAAGCTGTTGCAACTCAGGCAGCGGGCAAAGCGAATGCGGGATTCGAATATCTGGGCGAATCTCGCTTGAAGAACATTTCAGAACCGGTGCGGATTTATAATGTGAACCCCCAAAGCAGGGCGATCAGCCGCCAGAGCTGGAGCCGGAAACACGGGACTGTGGCAGCAATCGGCGGAGCGCTTTTGACCATTGCGGTGTTTGCGGTTTGGCAATTCGCCCCCGGACCGGCGTCCGAAGATGCAGCTTCGTTCGACGAATCCATGACGCTGGTCCGGCCAACGGGACCGACGATTGCAGTTTTGGCATTCGAGAATTTGAGTGGGGATCCGGCGAAGAACTATTTGTCCGACGGCATCAGCGAGGATGTGATTATCGAACTCGGACGCTACCGCGACCTCAACGTCTTGTCGCGGCATACCACCTTCGCCTACCGCGGGCAGCATCAGGATGTGCGCGGGATCGGTGAATCCTTGGGGGCAGATTTCGTGCTTGAGGGAACTGTACGACAGGCGGGTGATCGTCTGCGGGTCACCGCGCGCCTGATTGACACTCAAAGCCGAGCACAGGTCTGGTCCGAGGCATTCGATGAGAAACTGACAACTGCCAATCTATTCGATGTGCAATCTCGGATCACAGAGCGGGTTGCAGTTGCGATAGGCGACACGCGGGGTGCCATCAGGCGCACCGATGAAAAGCGAGCCAGGGCGAAACCACCTGAAAGGCTGTCATCGTATGAATGCACTATGTTTTATGACGATCTGTACGATAGGCCGGATGTTCAAAAACGGGTCCACGGCTGCATTGAAAGAGTGGTCGCAGAAGAGCCCGACTATTGGCGCGCATGGGCACAACTGGCCGAAGCATTGCGTGTAGATCTAAGTTTTTTCGGCAATCGCTACGCCGGCACCTATGACGAAAAACTCAACCGGGCTTTGGCCGCTGCCAACAAAGCCAAGGCACTGAACCCAAACTCGGCCCGCGTCCGATTGATCTTAGGTACTCTTTTGCTCATGAATGGGGATCGTGGCGGTTTTCTCACCGAGGCTGAAGACGCTCTCGTGGTTGGTGGCGACCGCAGTGTGGAAGCTGAAATCGGGTACTGGCTGATCTGGACCGGGCAATTTGACATGGGTGCGGCGCTTATCAGGCGGGCAATCGACCTTGACCCGGGGTCGACCTTCAAGGACTGGCACCAGGCGCTCTCGGAATACCACTTTCACAAAGGTGAATACGAACTTGCGCTTGCCGAAGCGCAAAAGGGCGTGCTGCTGGATTATTGGTGGTCAATGCTCCCCGAAATTGCCGCGCTCGCTGAACTTGGACAGGCTGACGAACTTGAGCGCGCCCTCAACCGGCTAGAAGCCGCACGTCCCGGCGTGAAAGTTGCCGATATTGTGTGGGTGTATCGCCGTTATCAGCGTCCGGACTCTCTCATAGCGCCCTACGTTGACGCCTTCCGAAAAGCAGGGTTGCCGGAAGGCACCTACCGGGCACTGGATATGAATGACCGGGGCTAGATCCGCCGGATATGTTCGCGGCGCACGCTCATGGAGTTTATCGGGACGATGCCAGGCTCGCTTGCCCGGTACTATGGCGGAAGCTACAGTCAAGGCATGAAGTGCTAGTGGGGAAGCGCGAATGTCAGTTCAAACCGGTTATTTACTGATCGCCGATATCACCGGGTATACCGGATATCTGACGCGGTCAGAGTTGGAGCATGCCAACCCGATCATACGGTCACTGCTCGAGGCGATTGTTATCGAGTTGAAGGACCCGATGAAATTGCGGGGCCTGGAAGGTGACGCGGTTCTTGCCTATTCAAGCGGGCCATTCCCTTCTGGCGAAACCTTCCTCAACATATGCGAAAGCCTCTATCGGGCGTTCGCCGAACGCCGCCGGAACATCGTGCAAAACACGACTTGCCCCTGCAACGCCTGTCGCAACGTCGCCGATCTCGATCTGAAAATCCTTGCGCATCACGGGAAATTTGAAGAGCTGTCGATCGGGCCGATGAAGGATATTTCCGGCGCCGATGTCATATTGGTGCATCGTATGGCGAAGACCGACGTTAAGGAGGAAACCGGTATCCGCAGCTACGCCCTGTTCTCGGAAGACGCGTTTCAGGCAATGGGCATCACATCGGATCTCATGCAATATAGCGCTCAGTTCGAGCATTTTGGTGACGTGCCCATGCGGGTCTACGACCTTGCAGCGGCCTGGCAAAGATACCGAGAGATCGCCGGGCCGGTGCGCGTGACCGATGAGGATGCCGTCTTCACAACCCGGCACATTCTGAAGGCCCCACCGGTGGTTGCCTGGGAAATGCTTACGGACCCCACGCTCAAGATGCGCTGGATGATGTTGAGAGACGCTTATCGGGAAGGGGATGTGTCGCGAACGTCGGCTGGCGTGCGTCTGCATTGCATTCATGAAGCGGCTCATTTTCAGATGCTGATCGTCGATTGGAATCCATTCGAATATGTGACCGATATCCTCCACAATTCGTCCATCGAGGGCCTTACAAATCTTGAGACCTATGAGTTGGCCCCGGTGGAAGGAGGGACCGAGATTGTCTATCGGATGGGGCGGTTGACGGACGCCGACGGCAAACATCATCCCGCAGAGGAATCTGCGGTCATTGATCTGTTCGAAAACTTTTATCCGGTGGCTTTCGGAATTCTGGACGACATGGCGTCGGAGCTTCATCAAAACAAACAAGAGTAGCCGAAAAATTCCGGTCGACTGACAGTCGGAACTTCCATCGAGGGGTATCCAATCCCCGTGAAACCTATCTCGTAGGGTTATCTGTCGTTCGACCGATCAGGATCGTGTTTCAGGCAATTCTACCCCTAATCCAAAAGGGGAAGCATCATCACGAAGGAGCTGAGGCCATTCAATGCGTTAAGGGACTGGTCAGATTGGGCGTCTCAGTAACGGAACGGATTTGTTTCAGAGTCTCAAATTCCCTCGACGCGATGTGAATTGGCAGCGCGCGCATAGTCTGCTCAGACTCCTTCCATCTTAGATTTGGACAGGACTTTCGCCATGACGATCAAACGCCGCCAATTCATGAGGCTGGGACTTGCTTCTGCAGCCGCACTCTCATTCGGAACTCCTGCTGCATTTGCCGCAGACAAGGAACGCACCGGCAGTCTGTCCGGGCGTCGTGGGTATAACGTGAAGGGGACGGTTTCGGTCACCGGCGATACCGTCACACTCAAAAGCGACTATGTTTTTGACCCCGGTAAGAACCCACCGGACATCAAAATCGGTTTCGGCAATGGTGAGACCTATGCCAAAGGCTCAAAGATTCACGACAAGCTGACCGTCAAGAAAGGCGAAGCCTCGTTTAAAATCCCAGCCGGGATCGACATCTCCAAGTACAATGAGCTTTATATCTATTGTGAGAAGTTCACTGTGATCCTGGCCGTGGCCCCGCTGAGTTAAGCGGCCTCTGAAAGCATTGGAAAACCGCCCGCCAAGATGGGCGGTTTTCGTCTTTTTACCCGGCATCCGGGGAGGACAGATTTGTACCGTCAGGATTCCTTCTTTGACCTGTCAGGTTGGGGGCAGGTCGGGTTGACGTTACTAAGCGCCATCCTTTTTCTGCTGATGGTGCTACTGGCTCGGCGTGTCTTGCGCCGTTTCCCGATCTGGGCGCGGTTCTTCGGGGCGCTTTCCCTGTTCTGGCTGTTCGTGTGGCTGTCGCCGCAAATCTATTACATGTATTACCGGTTGGTCATTCCGGACCTGCCATTGCAATGGGTGATCTGGCCGCCCCGAGATCCTCTCAAACCTTTGGAAATGCTGGTTTTCTCGTATGAACGAAATCTCAGCGCCCACGGACAGGGCATCCTTGGCTGGGCGGTCATTCTGGCGGCTGTCCTACCACGCAGGCGAGCGGGTTGATCAGGGGGTTAGCTCTGTTCCCTGGTCGGCTCGATCTGATCAAAAATCGCCGTACATATCTGGTCCATTTCCAGCGCAAAGAAGTTTTTGGCAGCGGCCTCATTCGGATGGTACGGGTCCTTGACCATGCCGTTCTTGTTCAACCGGAAATATTCCTTGTTGCCCTGGTTGGCCGCGACCGTTTCGGGCGTGGCACCGGGTATGAACGAGCACCGCAATCCCGTGACCTTGAACGCGTCCATCAGGTTCTTTTGCGCCCGCAGACGCAGATCCACGATCTTTTTCTTGTAAGCAGGCGCGGTGGTCATGAAAATGCAGGGCAGGTCCGGGGGCAGTTGCGCCTGAAGGCGTTCAACATCCCGGACGGCGGCTTTGGGGCTGTTGGCCCACCGCTTGGCCGAGTTGCCCAGAAAGGACATGAGGATCAATTTAGGGTCATAATAACCGTCCCGCAGCATCTCTTCGAGCGGCGAGGTTTTGGCGGCGCAGAACTGATATTCCTTCCCTTTGCCAATCTGCACATACTTGTTGTCGGTTTTGTTCACGAACCCGTAAGTGCCAGCGTTCACGTTCCATTTCGGATCCACCTTGCAGATCGTGTCCTTTGCCCGCCCCGACCTGGCGGTCCACGAGTCGATTGAACTGGACCGGACACCAATCACCCCGACCCGCATTTCCCCAAGGCGTTCAAGGTGCTTTTTCTGCCGGGCATCGGGGTGGCAGTGCTTTTTGATATCACTGAAAAACTCCAGAAAAGCCGGGCCCGACCCAAAGGATATCTGGCTGTCCCCGATAATCAGGATCTCGGGCGAGGTGAATTCCCCTGCGCCTGCCCCCGGAGTGGTAAAGGCCAAGGCGCAAACAGTTGCGATCATCTTTTTCAACACCTGCATATCCCCCCTGCAGTCATTGCGTCTATTTCACGGCCGAAAACACCGCGTCGCAGAATTCGGTCGTGTTGATCTCAAGAAACGCCCGAACCGCAGCCGGGCTTGGATGGTGCGGGTCCTTGACCTTGCCCGCGTCGTTGCGCCGAAAGTAAGCGGGCTTGCCTTCAATCGCGGCACGTGTCTTGCTGTTGAACCCTTCGACCACGGCACATTGCGTTCCTGCCTGCCGCAAGGCGCGGGCGATTGCGGTTTGGGCCTTCATCCGTTTGTCGTTGGTCTTTTTCAGATAGACTGGCACGCTCGAGATGAAGATGCATGGAATGTCGTCCGGAATTTGCTCCAGCGTGCGGCGTGCATCCTGTTGGGCCAATTCGGGCGTATTCGCCCAGCGATCGGATGAATTGCCCAGAAAGGTCAGGACCAGCAATCCGGGACTGTAATACCCGTCATCAAACATCGCCTGAAACGCAGTCTGTTTGGGTTTGCAGAACTGATAGGCGCTGCCCTTGCCGATCTGGATGAACACGCGGTCGCGTTTCCCTTCGATACCATAAGCACCAGCGTTGACCCCGAATTTCTTGTCGACATCGCAGATCGCGCCTTTTGCAGCCCCATTGGGCGATGTCCATGACTGCAAGGACGTCGAGCGGACGCCGATCGCAGCAGTCTCGCGGTTGCCTAACTTGCCCAAGGCCTTTTTGCGTTCAGGCGTTATCTTGCACCGATCCTCCAGCTCATCGAAGAATCTCAGGTACTCTTTGCCTGCGCCGAACGAAATCTGGCTGTCCCCCAGGATCAGAATATCCGGTTGCGCCGTCGCGGGCTGTGCACTCAAAACCGAAACAGCGGCCAGCCAAAGTCCAAAAACTGATGTTCTGAGCAATGCCACACATTCACCTTCTACAGTCGCGACCGAGACCGGACCAAACCCGGCACTTCGCGCCACAATGCGCGATCATGCGGTGTAACACCAATCAATACCTGGTTATATCCGCCGCGCCTGCGGAAAATCGAAATATCATGACAGTGCGGGCGCGATGGTTTAGGTATTCACCTTAGCAAAATACCCAAGTCTCGGTGGGCTCCTTGGAACAAGTTACCTTTACGTTTGAGATGGGAGTGGTGTGCGTTCTGTTGGCCTTCACCGTCTTCTTGTTCGTTACAGAGATTGTCAGAATTGACCTCTCCGCCATACTGGTTCTGGTCCTTGTCGGACTTCTCAGCTACGCGCCGGGGCTTGAGAACCTGGCAGATGTTACGCATCTGTTTGATGGGTTTGCGTCAAACGCTGTGATTTCGATCATCGCGGTCATGATCGTCGGGGCCGGTTTGGACAAAACCGGCATCATGAACAAGGTTGCCGCGGTCATTCTGAAATATGGCGGCACGGCCGAAAATCGGGTCCTGCCGATTATTTCGGGAACGGTCGGGGTTATTTCGTCATTCATGCAGAACGTCGGGGCGGCCGCACTGTTTCTACCGGTCGTCAGCCGCATTTCCTCGCGGTCGGGGATTCCACTGTCCCGCCTGCTGATGCCCATGGGGTTTTGTGCCATTCTCGGCGGCACGATGACTATGGTTGGGTCTTCTCCGCTGATCCTACTGAACGACCTCGTCCAGACTGCAAACGAAGGGCTGCCTGAAGGCCAAAAAATTCAACCCTTTGGCCTGTTCTCGGTCGCGCCAATCGGGGCGGCCCTGATCCTGACCGGGATCGGGTACTTTCTGCTCTTTGGGCGCTGGGTGCTGCCCGGAGATACCGGATCCGACAACACCGGCACAGGGCAAGGAACGCAGGAATACCTGCAACGGGTCTACGGGTTGCAGGCAGAAGTTTTCGAAGTGATCGTGTCAGAAAAAAGCCCGTTGGTCGGGCAGATACTGGCTGACATCAACCATGAAAATCATCTCTACATAATATCCACCTTCTATCGCGGTAAGACGTCCATGGTTCAGGTGCTGACCGCCGAGATCGCCGCTCCGTGCCGGCTTGCCATCATAGGAAATCGCTTGGTCGTCGAACAGTTTGCCGAGAAATTCGGCCTGACGGTTCTTCCTGAACTGGATATCTTCGTCGAAGAATTTGCACCAACCAATGCAGGAATTGCCGAGGTTGTTGTAACACCTGACAGCAAGCTGATCGGGAAATGCCCCCGCGAGCTTTTGTTCCGCAAGACCTATGGCATGTCGCTGCTTGCTATTCACCGCGGAGAAGAAACACTCAGCCACGTCGAGACTGAGACGCACGAATCTACTCAGATCGGGCTCGAAAACTTTCACGCGGGCGACATGCTTGTTGCGCATACAAGGTGGGACAACCTGATGCGGGTCAAGAGAGATCCCGATTTTGTGGTCGTGACAACCGATTTTCCACAGGATGAGCTGCGGCCCCAGAAGGTCGGTTGGGCTTTGGCCTTTTTCGCAATTTCGCTGTCGATGATACTGTTCACCGACGTTCGCTTATCCCTTTGCCTTCTGACAGGCGCCGCCGGAATGATGCTCACGCGAGTACTCAGTGTCGATGAGGCATACAGGGCGGTGGGTTGGAACACGGTTTTTCTGCTGGCATGCCTCATACCGCTGGGACAAGCGGTGCAAAATACCGGGACTGCGGCGTGGATCGCCCAGCAAATCATGATCATTTTGAACGGTTGGCCAATTTGGGCGCTTCAAGCCGGTGTCGCGATCTTGGCCACCGCGTTTTCACTGGTTATGTCAAATGTCGGGGCCACCGTTCTGCTCGTGCCCCTTGCGGTTTCGATTGCCGTAGCCGCCGGCGGAAACCCCGCGGCCTTTGCGCTTACAGTTGCAATCTCGACCTCGAACAGCTTCATCATTCCAACCCATCAGGTCAACGCGCTGATTATGGGGCCCGCGGGGTATAAGGTAATGGACTTCGTGCGCTCCGGCGGCATCATGACTGTTCTGTTTTTGTTGGTTTCCTTGGTGATGCTCAACGTGATTTTCTGAACAGCCTGTGCAAAACGGACATCCGAGCAAGCGCATTATCCTAAGCCGTTAAGGGTCAGATGCGCGGACATTGCCGCAAAATAAACTGCCTGAAAAGTTCCACTGGTTGTTCTGGAAGAGTTTCAGTGTCGAACAAAGCTGTCGATGTTAGCAATCATTTTGGCAAAATCGGGCTCTGACGAGAATAGCAAGTGGTTGGGGCTATTCAATTGCACGAACGACGCATTCGGAATCTGGGACGCCAGTCGTTTTCCCTCCGAGAGCGGGGCCACCGCATCCCTGTCGCTGTGAAGAACTAGTGTTGGCAAAGAAACTTTCGGTAACAGTCCGCTGACGTCAATATCGTCAAACAAAGCGCGAAACTGAGCGATATTCTCTGCTGGCCCGCAGAGCTTTTGAAACTCATTAAACCATTGCATTTCTGCCTTGGTTGCATCCGGCATGAACATCGTGGTCAAGATTTGCCGTATTGCAGGATTTTCGTTTCCCCAGCTATTGCGGATCAAATTAACAAGGGCCTCACTTTCCTCAATCTCTGCGTCATTGCCGCGATGTTTGCGCCCTCTTGAGTATCCTCCACTTAATACGAGATGGGAAATGCGTTCCGGATGTCTAAGCGAGTAAGCCACCGAAACAGACGCGCCCTGCGACAAGCCCAGTATTGCCACCTTTTCATAACCGTAGGCATCTATCACGACTTCCATGTCGTCGACCATGCGCTCAAAACTAATGTCAACATCCGTCCATTGAGACAGACCATTTCCACGCTGATCATAGCGAATGACGGAAAACTTGTCTGACAGGTGTCGTATGTAATCGCCATAAGCTGGGTTCTGCCAATCTTGTTCCAAGTGGGTCATCCAGCTTCCGGAAATCAGCAATGGGGGCCCTTCGCCGGAAACAGTATGGGCTATGGATGTTCCATCCCTTGAGTGGCAAAATTTTACGGGAGGCAACGGATCAGGTTGGTCTGGGAAATGACCAGAGTGAGAAATCTGATCTTCACTGGAAAGAATGGAAACCGGCCCGATCAGCCTAAATCCGCGTCGGCCCACGGTCTCAATGTAACGCGGGTTTTTTGCATCATCGCCAAGCGCTTTTCGAATCTCGAAAATGTACTCACGCACAAGATCAGGATTAACGAACAGGCCGTGCCACGCACCTCGAAGAATTTCTTCCCGAGACAGGACCGCCCCGGACTTGGAAATCATATACTCTAGCACTTCGGTTGCTTTTGGCGATAGCGTCGATTGAACCTGTCCTGATGACAAACTGCCATCTTTAAGATTCAATACCCATCGCTTCATGCATGCCTCCAACGCTGCCCACAAGGTTCAACGATACGACAACGATAAGTCAACGGCGTCGTCAGCTTAATACGGATACCCTAGACCGCAGAGCCAATCAGGAAATTGCGCTATGCCTCAAATATCAACGAACAAACTGAAACGGACAACAGCAACT
This sequence comes from Ruegeria sp. CJ2, assembly GCF_056536745.1. Lineage (NCBI taxonomy): Bacteria > Pseudomonadati > Pseudomonadota > Alphaproteobacteria > Rhodobacterales > Roseobacteraceae > Ruegeria > Ruegeria sp. CJ2. The sequence continues at coordinate 11,161 of NZ_JBQFQF010000014.1, read as the reverse complement.
AGAAATCATGTAACCATCGGCGAAGCTGGGCCGTTGTTACTGCGGCTTGCAAACCAATTGGAGGAAGCGATTTGCCACGCGCTGATGGATGGCAACGTCTCGTTAGCTGAAAGGTTGGTTGTGTCACAAACCGAGTTAAAGAAACTCGCCTTAACTTTTGATGGGCACAACTCCTAAACCAATTGGCGACCAAGCCAGTCGATTTAGTGGTCAACGAAGTCACAAGGTATGAAACACAGCGGCCGTTGTATGGCGGGTGCGATAATCTGCGTCCTGCGACTGACACATTCTCATTCGAAAGCACGTTACGGGCTATACATCTGCACCAAATACCATTATCGGCGGGTCTTTCCCGGCATTTGGTGACCCATGCAAGACTTCTCCGCCCTTCCGAAAACCCTATCCCTAGCGCTAACCCAAAAAGGCTATAGCGGTTTGACGCCTGTACAAAAGGCTGTGTCAGACGAAGCGCTGGCGGGAAAAGACCTGCTTGTCTCTGCGCAAACCGGGTCCGGCAAAACCGTAGGCTTCGGGCTGGCAATGGCGAAGGAGCTTCTCGACAAGCACGGTCGGTTTGACCGACCAGCCGTGCCGCTGGCTATGGTCATCGCACCCACGCGCGAGCTGGCCTTGCAAGTCCGGCGAGAGTTCGACTGGCTGTTTGCCGAGGCCGGGATCGTCACTGCGTCGGCCGTGGGTGGCACGGATGCGCGCACCGAACGCAGGACGATCGAGCGCGGTGCGCATGTCGTGATCGGCACACCTGGACGCCTACGCGATCATATCACACGCGGGGTCATCGACCTGAGCGATTTGAGGACCGCCGTTCTCGACGAAGCCGACGAGATGTTGGACATGGGGTTCGCCGAAGACCTTCAATACATCCTTGATCAAACGCCTGAAAGCCGCCGCACCCTGATGTTCTCGGCCACTGTTCCGCGCGGTATTGCCAAGCTTGCGCAGACTTACCAGAAAGAAGACGCACAGCGGATCAAGGTCGGCAGCACAGAAGCTCAGCATTCGGACATTACCTATAGCGCCTTGAACGTGGCGCCGTCAGATATCGAAAAAGCGATCATCAACTTGCTGTGCTATCACGACGCACAGACCACGATCGTGTTTGCAAATACCCGATCCATGGTTGCGCGTCTGACAGCAAAATTCTCCAATCGGGGGTTTTCTGTCGTCTCTCTGTCAGGGGAACTTAGCCAGACAGAGCGCACCAATGCACTGCAAGCCTTGCGTGACAGACGCGCGCAGGTCTGCGTCGCAACGGACGTGGCCGCCCGTGGCATTGATCTTCCGGGGTTGGAGTTGGTGATCCATGCCGATCTGCCTTCGAATGCGGAAACGTTGCTGCATCGCTCGGGGCGCACGGGCCGCGCCGGGCGCAAGGGAATGTCCATCCTGATTGTTCCAGGTCGGCACCGCTCCAAGGCGCAACGATTGCTGAAAACGGCCAAGTTGGAGGCCGAATGGGGCGTCCCGCCCTCGGCGGATGAAGTTCTTGCGCGGGAAGAGGCGCGCATCATTTCCAATCCTGCCTTGGATGAGGTGCCAAGCGCCGAGGAAACTGCTTTTGCAGAACGGCTGCTTAAGGGAAGGACACCAGAACAGGTCGCGGCAGCCTATTTGCGCCTCTACCGAGAACGCCACTCAGCGCCGGAGATTCTGGGAACGGTGCCGGAGCCTGGAAAACGCAAACCTGATACGCGCGCGGCGTTTGGGCCAAGCACTTGGTTCTCGCTTTCCCTGGGTCGCAAACAGCGCGCAGAGCCGCGTTGGTTGTTGCCAATGCTGTGCCGCAATGCGGGTCTTTCCAAAGACGCCATCGGCGCAATCCGCGTTCAATACCAAGAGACCTTTGTCGAGATTGCCAATGATGCCGTGCCCGCAATGAAACAAGAATTGGGGGCTGGGCTCACCATAGAACAAGGCGCGACCCTGACCGAGCTGGCGGGCACACCAGATTTCGATGCCTCTCCTAAGGGGCCGCCTGCGGCAGCACATTCATCGGACGACGCCGCCGAGACCAAAAAGCCGCGTTCAGGCAAACCGTCAAAAGCTGCGCGCAATTCCAAACCTTCAGAGCAAGATACCCAATTCGCGCCCAAACACCCAAAGGGCAGAGGGAAATCCGCCGCAAGCAAATCGCATAAGCAAGCGCGCAAAGACAAACCAAAGCAGGCCAATGCATCGGACGCGCAGCGGACAAGCGAGCGCGGAACGGCAAAGCCACAACCCGCAACGAAGGATCAGAAGCAGCAAAAACGAGACAAGAACGCCTCGGACGCTTCCAAATCTCTGAGAGAGCGAAAGACGCCTCACAACGCCAAGAACAAAAACACCGCGCGTTCGAAAAGCAGAAACGTCAAGGGCGGAGAAGCAATACCTTTCCGCAAGCCCTCAAAGAGAAGTTGAGCCGTCAGATACCTGTCAGTAGGCGGGGGGACAAAACCCGATCCCCCTGCCCCCAAAGGCAATTGGACTCGCGCATCGCGTATCGCCAGCACAGGATGATCTGAATAACCCTTTCCTTCGCAATGGTGGTCTTTCACTTCTACGTGGTCATTCGGAGCGCCGCAGCTTTGAAAAACATGGTTGGCGCTGCGCATCAGGAAACGCTTCCTCCCGCGCCGGGCTATCATCTGAGAGCTCTGTAGGCGTCCAAAATCTCGTTGGCGAGCAGGTCGATATCAGGGTAGTCGGTTGCATGGTTGATCACCGAAACGCGAATGATCTGTCGATCGTTCCAAACGCCATGGCTGGGATACACCCGGGCCCTGTCTTGAATTCTTTCTAGGACCTTCGTCGTTAACTCGTCTGTTTCGAAGGCTATGGCGACCTGGTTCAGAACGACCTCATTCAATATCTCGACGCCCGGAACAGCGCCCAATCGGTCTGCCAAATGTGTTGCAAGGGCGCAGTGACGCGCAATCATCGACCGTACGCCTCGCGCCCCTAAATGTCGAATAATTGCATAGCTCGGAATGCCCCGCGCACGCCGGCTTAGCTCGAGCGTGGAGTCGCTTGGTTCCCAAGTCTCGCCCAGTTCTGGAAGATATGCGCCGCGCGCGCTCATCGCGGACACCAAGGCTGCACGGTCGCGCACAATGCAAAGCCCGGCGTCATACGGCGCGTTGAGCCATTTATGCAGGTCCACAGCCCAGCTATCTGCACCATCAACGCCTTCCACCCGATCGCGCAAATCGGGCACGGCATGCGCCCATAAACCAAAGGCGCCATCCACGTGCACCCAGCCACCCGCGTCGTGAACCATCGGAATGGCCTCTGCAAATGGGTCGGAGGCACCCGTATTGATCTGGCCAGCTTGGAGAATAACCAGTGGAGGTTGCTTGCATTCCGCGAGCGCCACTTCGAGCGCACTGATCGAGATGCGACCTTGATCATCGGTTGAGAGGCGTGTCGCTCGACCAAGCCCAAGCCCTGCGTAGCGCACGCCAGCCATCGGCGCGGAATGGGCCGCATCCCCCAAAATGACCGGAATGTCCGGTGCGCCGAAGAGACCATTCTCAACGACGTCCCATCCTTGTCTTTGCAGTAGGGCGTCACGTGCCGCGATGATGCCCTGGGCATTGGCAACAGTTGCCCCGGAAACGATCCCAACGCCGCTGTCCACAGGCAGGCCCAGAAGTTCAAGGCACCATTGGCAAACAGTTTGCTCGATTAGGGCAGCCGACGGGCTTTCCCAAGAAGAGGCAGAGTTTTGACCCCATGAGGTCACAAGAAAATCCGCAGCCGCGCCCACTGGCATAGAGCCACCACACACATAACCAAAGAACCTGGGGGACGTATGGGCATGGAGGCCCTTGCCAGCAATCGCAATCAAATCCTCGATCACGGACGATGCGGCTGTCCCTTGATCGGGAAGTATGCAGTCGAACTCCATAGCCAAGTCTGACGGGCGCAGTTCTGGCTTGACCGCGGCCTCCGCAAGGGTACCTCGGTACGCTACCGCCTCGAGTGCTGCGGTTAACATAGCCGTGCGGTCGTCTGCACTCAGCGGCGCTATCTCATTATCCGGCATGCAAATCTTTCTCGATCAAATTTTGTAGAAGAGAGGCTAGCTGGCGTTGGGAGAGCAGTCGAGCTTTTCCTCAGTCAACGCAGGTGTTTGCCTGCGGCCAGACCGGACATTCATACACTTGCTTTGACGGGCAGCGAGTTCCGTACGTCGGAAGTTGCAAAGCCCAGTTTGTCAGGCTTCAAAGCTCTCCATTTGAGGCTTTGCCGAGTGCAGACAACATTCAATAATTTGTTAGCTGGCTTCCAAGAAACTAAACACAAATACCTCAGTACCAGCAGCTCACCTCATCGGCTTGCACTGCCTTGCCACCGATCAGGAAATCTCGGCATCAGATTACTCTCAACACGAGCAGGGTTGAAACATTTGCCGCGCTTGCGCCGACACACCCAGACTGAGTTTAATCTCTATCGGACAGCTTCCAAATTTTCTGTTCACTAAATCCTCGAATGGCCCTTGAGCCTATGCTTTCAAGGTCAAACTGGTCTTTGAGGACCTCAGCGACCTCATCCTGCACAGTGATCTGCATGGGCTCCGAGAACTCTTGCAAACGCGAGGCGAGGTTAACCGCCGGACCAAAGATGTCGTAGACATATTTCTGGATACCAACGACAGATCCGACCACGGAACCGGAGGCCAGACCGATGCGGCACCGCCATTGATGCGGGTGGCTCAGATTGCGGCGGTTGAGGTAGCGCACGAAACGGATGGCCGTATTTGCAATCGCCTTGGCGTGATCCGGCGTCGGATCTGGCAATCCTGCCACGGTGATATAGGCATCTCCGATTGTTTTGATGCGCTCGCATCCGAATTGCTCACCGATCCGGTCAAACGCGCTGTAGATGTCGTTCAATTCCGTAACAGTGACACTTGGGTCTTGCGAAGCAACCATCTCGGTGAAGCCAACGAAATCCAGCATCAGCACCGACACCGGATCATAAAGCTGAGGCGTTACAACACCGAAGGTCTTATATTCCTCGTAGACAGATCGAGGCATCAAGTTCAGCAGCAGTTTCTCGACCTGTTCCTTTTCCCGTTTGAGCTCACGCGTGTTCCGCTCGACCATCATCGAGTAGGAATCGATCATGGATTCCAACTCTTTGATGCGGGTTATGTTCTGGCAGACCAACACCAGCACGTCGTCATGGGCGACCGTGAAATCCATCGCGATCACCAGGGTCCTGCGTTTCTTCTTGAAACTGATTTCCGAAGTGTGACGCCCGGCTTCGAGCAGGTTCTTTTGTACGGTGCCAACATCCAGATCGGGAAAAAGCTGCTGCAACTGGCGCGATTGGTTTTCACCGTTGAACCATTCGGTAAACGTGTCGTTGCAGAACCCGAATTGCAGCGTCTCGCGGTCCAGTAACGCGACACCGACACCGATGGCACGCAGGAGCTGTTCATTAATGGCTTCGATAGTCATGGATTACCTAACAATCAGGGGGCGACGTTTCCCGAATTCAGCGATGACGGCCGCAATATCATCGGTTTCCACCTTGTGTTGCTGCAGGGCGTCTTGCAAAACCACTTCCAACTCATCGAAATGCGCGTTGGATATGTCGAGATGCGAATGCAACTGGCGCAACTGGTTGTCGGTATAGGAAGCTGGGCCACCAAGAAGAGATGCAATAAATTTGGTTTGGTGATCGACCAATTTGGCCATATTCACCTCGTCGAAGAATGGGCCGACTTCATCATTGTCGAGAAGTATGTCGTAAAACGTGATCACGATCTTGCTGATGTTCGAAAACCCGCCGTATTTCTCATAAAGTGTGCGTTCAGCCATGCTGAAACCCTTTTCAAAAGCGATTGCTACAAATTCAAGTCACGCATTTTAACGGTAGATATCCAACACCAGCTGGCTTGCAACCAGAAGGTGTTGGACAAAAGCGCCGTAATATCAGCGACGTACGGCTACGATTTCGGCATATTCCGACGAGATACACAGGGTCTCATTTGTCGAAACATCAAACTTTTCGATTAAAGCCATGATGTCGTCACGCAACGCCGTCTGTCCCGCTGGATCAAGCGCGTCAAACGCCTTTTGCATGGGGCCGTAGAATGTTTGGAAGTATTCCAGAAAATGCTCTGCCGAGCGGTAGCGGAACATGAAGTTCTTGCGTTTGAACGATGCCACGTCACAGGTGCCTCCAAAGGTTTCGTCCACCCAATCGCGACTGCCCCAAAAAGCTGGAGAATTGACGCCTGCTGGCGGCGCAACGTGTTTGCCGATGGTTTTGAAAAGCAAACCGATAAAGCTGTCAGGGGTCCAATTTGCCATTCCGATCTTGCCGCCTGGCTTGACCACACGCTGCAATTCCGCAGCTGATTGCTGTTGGTTCGGCGTAAACATAACCCCAAAGGTCGAAACAACCGCGTCAAAGGACTGGTCGCCGAAAGGCAGGTTTTCCGCGTCGGCCACCTTGTAGGTGACGAACAGACCTTCAGCCTTGGCGCGCTGGCCGCTGGCCTGTAGCAGCGCCTCGACGTAGTCTGTCGAGGTGACATCGCAAAAGCGCCGGGCGAAGGCCAGTGTCGCGTTGCCGTTTCCTGCTGCGACGTCCAGAACCGTGGCACCCGGCATCATGTCCATGGCCTCGGCAAGCTCTTCACCGGTGATCTGAAGGGTCACACCGACCTTGCTGTAATCGCCTGATCCCCAGGCGACGTTCTGCTTTGCTTTGATGGCTGTAAAATCCGGTGCGGGAGTATTGGATGCTTGAACATTCATTTTTTTGATCCTCTTTGTGTTGTGCTGATCTGACTTCAGCGATTGCTTAAATTGCAGGTGGGTTACGCGGCTTTTTGATCCGGCCAACTAATATTCACCGCTGGGCGTTCGGAGTTGGTTACATGTTCGATAATTCTCGAGTTGACCCAGTCGGGCTGGAAAACCGGAGCCATGTGCCCCAGTTCCGGCAGCAATGCGACGCGTGCACTAGGCAGTGCCTTGGCAATAGACAGCGACGTCTGCTGGGCGATCTCAGGCGAGTCCAGCCCGGTCATCACCAGCGAAGGCATTCGCAGCCCGGACAGGTCCTTCAGGTCCCAGGTCTCGGCAAATCCGTTGGCAAAGTCGGTCATGACCGACGAGATCTGACCAGTAAACCGGTTCTGAACCGCACTTGGAAGGCTGCTCCAGAAACCGCCTTCATTCCAGAAATCCAGAAAGTGCCGCATACCTGCCGCGGGGTTACCATCACGAACCGCAGCCGTGACCATATCTGACAAACGATTGATTTGGTTAAACAGCCCCTGGCTGCGATCATCCCCGTGCTTGAGGAAATGAAACGCCGCAGGTTCATAGACCGTCAGGCTTTTCACCAGATCAGGGCGCAGCAGGGCAACCTTGAGTGCAATACCGCCACCGTTCGAATGACCGACCAGATGTACCGGGCGCTCTAGCGCCTCGATCTCGCGGATGACAGGGACCGCCGCAACTGCCGCGCCTGTCTGTGTCATGTCCCCCTCAACAGGGTTCCGGCCATATCCGGGCAGATCAAGCGCATGGACTGAAAACCGATCTTTCAGGTCTTCGGCCAGACGTTGCCATTGGCTGCCATTGGATGCGGACGAATGCAACGCGACGATGGGTGCGTTGGTTGTTTCAGTGAAGCTAAACGAAAAACTCATTGTTCTAACCCAATTACGTTTGTGATGGGCTAAAACTGGCTTTTGATTGTTTCAGTGTGATTTCGGAAAGGCCCGCATAGCGTTTCAGTTGTTGCTATGTGAATCCGTTCACACAACTCGCTATCTTGTTTGAAACACAACAGGATTTTGGACGTCTGTCACAAGAACGGACAGCTTGCGAAACAATTGAAACACGAGACGCCAATTTTGAAATGGCATTGAAACACTGCTATCGTAGACATTTAGGATGACACTGGGCATGGCCAACGATTTTGAAGAAATTGAGAAAGCGCGGGACCTTCTGCGCGATGCCATCGAGTCACTGAAAGAAGGGTTTGCCCTTTATGACGATGACCGTCGTCTGGTGATGTTCAACCAGCGTTATGCCGAAATGAACAAGGGGGTTTCCGACCTTCTGGAGCCCGGCCTTGATTGGGAAATCCTGATGCGCGAGACCGCGCGGCGGGGTATCTATGCAGGGGCCATCGGCAACGAACAGGAATGGGTCTCGGAGAGGCTGGCCAATGGGATCGAGTTTATCCAGGACTACGAACTGGTCGAAACCGACGGGCGCACCTACCTCGTCTCGGTTCATCCCACCAAGTTCGGCGGCTTTGTCGTTACGCGCGAAGATATTACCGAACGAAAGCAGGCCGAGGTTGAGGAACGCGATGGCGATCTTCTGATCCGAAAGGTACTGGATGCAAGTTCGGCCATTGTCACCATGGCGCGGATAGGTGATGGCCGGATACTTTATCGCACCCCTGCCGCGTTGCAGATGTTCGGCCCCGCCAAATCAGCCAAAGAGCACTATCTGAACCCCGATGACCGCGCCGATTTCATTACACTGCTGTTGGCCGACGGGCATGTGGATGACTACAAGCTTGATTTGGTGAATGCCCAAGGTCAGACCTTTCCGGCGTCGATCTCTTCGCAACTGATCGACTACAAAGGCGAAGAAGTTATCGTCACCAGCATCATAGACCTGACGGAGCAAAAAAAAGCGGATGCCCTTATCCGACACGTGATGGAAGCCTACCCAGCAGCCATCAACATGACTCATGCCGAGACCGGCAAAGTGCTGTTCGCTACGCCCGAAATCAAGGCTCTGTTTGGCGATGCGGACAGTTCCAAATCCTATTACGCAGACCCGTCCGAGCGGGAGCGATATCTCAAGGACCTACGACAGGCCGGATCGCTCAAAGACCGGCGGATGGAGTTCGTTGATGTAAATGGGCGCCGCTTCTGGGCAGCGGATTCATCGCGTCTAATCGAATTCAACGGTGAGCAGGTCATCGTCTCGAACACGCGCGATTTAACTGAAGAACTGGCGATCGAAGCCGAATTGACTAAGCAACGCGAGTTGCTGTTCCAGAACGAGAAGATGTCAGCTTTGGGCGAATTACTTGCTGGCGTGGCGCATGAGCTGAACAACCCACTATCAGTCGTTGTCGGCCATTCGCTGATGCTGAAGGAAGAGATCACTGATCCAGATCTAACCATCCGGATCGAAAAGATCGGTAATGCAGCTGAACGATGTGCCAAAATCGTAAAGACATTTCTTGCAATGGCGCGGCAACAACCCAGTAAGATCGAACCGGTCGATGTGCCTGCCATGATCGAAACCGCCGCAAGCGTGGTGGACTATGGCAGTACCTCAGGTGACATCAGCATCAAACGGTCCCTGCCCGTAGATTTACCGCCCATTGCAGGTGACGCGGATCAGATCACGCAGGTCATAATCAACCTGATCATCAATGCGGAACAAGCCATGGCTTCATCCGGTGTCGGTGACACGATTTTGCTGGCTGCCGAGGCTCTCTCAGACCCTGCGATGATCGAAATCACGGTTAACGATAACGGCCCGGGCATCCCCAAGAATATCGCCCCCCGTATTTTTGAACCCTTCTTTACCACCAAGGAAGTCGGTGACGGAACCGGCATAGGCCTGGCCTTCTGCCACCGGATCATTCTATCGCATGGCGGCCAGATCAGGTTGGACCAGACCAGCACATCCGGCACCTGTTTCCGGATCACCCTACCCGCTGCCAACACCCAAAGCCCAAAGGCGGACATGCCGCAGGAAGCAATCTCAACTTCGGCCAAGTACAGGGCCTTGGTGGTGGATGACGAGGTGGAAGTGGGCGAGCTGAACGCCGAAATTCTGCGGAAGGAAGGCTTTGACGTTGAATTCGTCTCTTCGGGTGAAGAGGCGCTAAGTCAATTACGCGCATCACGCTACGATATTTTCCTCAGTGATCTGAACATGCCCGGTGTAGATGGCCGCGAGATATTCGAGACGTTGAAGACGGACTTTCCCGAAATGTTAGACAAGACTGCCTATATTACCGGCGACACGATGGGCGAAAGCTCTTTGGGCTTATTGAAGGAGTCGGGCTTGCCCTATCTTGAGAAACCTGTGTCACCGTCCGAACTCAGAACGCTTGCGGGACAGCTTCTAGCAGACCAGAAGGACCAATCTGATGGATGATCAAAAAACCCATATTCTGGTTTGCGATGATGAAATCGACGTGCGCGAGATGCTGCAGGAGTACCTTGGCAAACGTGGCTATCAGGTTTCGGCTGCCTCAGGAGGGGACGAACTTCGCGCCATCATCGCGGCAAGCAAGGTGGATGTTATGATCATGGACATCAATATGCCGAAAGAGGACGGACTGTCTATTCTCAGGTCTTTGCGGCCTGACAATACGACCCCGGTCATCATGCTGACCGCGGCGGGCGATGTGGTCGATCGGATCATCGGGCTTGAAATGGGTTCCGACGACTACCTTGGTAAACCGGTCGATCTGCGCGAACTGGAGGCCCGGATCAAGGCGGTTCTGCGCCGCGGGGCCGGAAGCGAGGCTGAAGCATCGGAAAAAAACAGCGGTGAACTCGTCTTGTTCGGTGACTATACGCTGGACAAGGACGCCGCAAAACTTCTGGCCTCTGACGGGACCGAAATTCAATTGACTGCGATGGAGTACCGTCTTCTCAAGGTTTTCTCTGACAACAAGGGGCGTGTCCTGAACCGTGACCAGTTGCTGGAACATGCCCATGACAGGTCATGGGACCCGTTCGACCGCAGCATTGACATCCGAATCTCAAGACTGCGCCGAAAGCTTGAAGCCAATCCCGAAAAGCCGGAAATCATCCGCACCGTGCGCGGGATTGGCTATGTGTATGATCCGAAGTAAGCCCGTCGCCATCGTTGTTTGATCGTCATGGCGACGTCGCCCATGCACGTCTGTCAGCCCGTAAGGGTCGCGCATGTCACCGCTCCGTTTTAAGGGCCGTGAATGACGCAGCGAAGCGAAGTACGATGCATCGTGACTCTAGAACCTGAACGTGGCCGCCACCGAATGTAGATTATGAGCCTCCCCAACTGAACTGGTCCACCGTTATGTTTAGGAAACGGAGGACCACGAATGGCAAACAAGAGACCGAAGCCCGAAGAGATTGTCTCGAAGTTACGGCAGGTTG